>JBAYTU010000130.1:0-7247 GCA_041675465.1 Terrimicrobiaceae bacterium
AATAAATGGGCTCACACACCACCGGCAGCCGGGAGGCTGCGGGGAAGCCTGCCGCAGGCAGCCCGTCAGGGCATGACCTGCTGGGAAGCGGGCATGGCAAAGGTTCGCCCTCCCATCGTTGGCATTACCCGCGGATTTGGGTAAAGCGGCAGGGCATTTTCGAAGTTGCGGCGGTTTCCGGTGCCGTGTAGGGTCTGGCTCCCGGCTCTCCGGACCATCTCATGGGCAAAATCTACAATAACATCGTGGAAACCATCGGCCAGACGCCGCTGGTCAAACTGAACCGCATCACCGCCGGGCTCCCGGCCACCATCGCTCTCAAGTGCGAGTATTTCAACCCGCTCGGCAGCGTGAAAGACCGCATCGGCATGGCCATGATCGAGGATGCGGAGCAGAAAGGGATCCTCAAGGCGGATACGACCATCGTCGAGCCGACAAGCGGCAACACCGGCATCGCCCTCGCGTTTGTCGCGGCCGCCAAGGGATACAAGCTGATCCTGACCATGCCGGAGACGATGAGCGTCGAGCGCCGCACCCTGCTCGCGCTGCTGGGGGCCAAACTCGTCCTCACGCCAGGTTCCGAAGGCATGAAAGGTGCCATCTCCCGCGCCGAGGAGATCGTCAGGGAAACCCCCGGGGCCTGGATGCCGCAGCAGTTCGAAAATCCCGCGAATCCTGCCATCCACGCCAAAACCACAGCCGAGGAGCTCTGGGAAGACACCGACGGGGCAATCGATATTTTCATCTCTGCGGTCGGGACCGGCGGGACGATCACCGGCACCGTCGAGACACTCAAAGCCCGCAAGCCGTCGTTTCAAGCCATCGCGGTCGAGCCGAAGGATTCGCCGGTGATTTCCCAGACGCTTGCAGGCCAGCCGGTCAAGCCCGGACCGCATAAAATCCAGGGGACGGGTGCCGGGTTCATTCCCCGGAACCTCCACCTCAAATCCGCCGACGGCTCCGCGCAGATCGTCGAATGCATCCAGGTCAGCAACGACGATGCCTTCGCGATGGCCCGCCGCCTCGCGAAGGAGGAGGGGATCCTGGCCGGCATCAGCTCCGGAGCAAATGTCCATGCCGCCATCGAGGTGGCCAAGCGTCCGGAGAATGCCGGAAAACTCATTGTGACCGTGGCCTGCTCGACGGGCGAACGGTATCTGAGCACGGCCCTTGCGGATCAGGCACGCGCGGAGGTCGCCGGGTGATGGGCGGCCCGATCCCAACCGGCGACTCCGTCATCGAGCACGACGAGATTGACGCTGCGCTTTTCTGGCACCAGCACAAGAGAACCATCCTGCTCGGTGCGCTCGCCGCGGCGGTGATCGGCGGCGGGGGCCTCGCCTGGTATGTCCACTCCACGCTGGCCGCCAAAGCGGCCGTCGCCGCCCTGGCCGATGCCTCGGAAATTTCCCAGTTGGAGGCCGTCGTAAAAAACTACGGTGGCACGATGCCCGCTGCGGACGCCCTGCTGCTGGTTGCCGCCGCCAACCGGGACGCGGGAAAATTCGACGAATCGACAGCCGCGTTCGAGAGCTTTCTGAAATCCTTCCCCCGCCATCCATTCGCGGGGGGGGCGCTCCTTGGCGTTGGGCAGAACCAGGACGCGGCAGGCAAGCCGGTCGAGGCGATGGCCACCTACCAGCAGGTGGTCGAAAGATACCCCAAGAGCTACGCGGCACCGTTTGCCGGCTACGCGCAGGCGGAGATCCTTCTGCGGGATTTCCGGCGCGACGAGGCGAAGGTCGTGCTGGATTCGCTGGTTTCCCAATTCCCCGAGTCCACGGTCGCCCGCCTGGCCTCCGCCCAGCTGACCCGGCTTGGGACTGGGACTTCCAAGTAACAACCGCAAGATTGTTGAAGAAATAACTTGCGGAGTGGCTGGCTTGCCCTACTTTCCGCTCCGAGGCCCTCACGGGGCATGGTATCTTGCTAGTTGCGTTTCTTCCGGTGAAAGCCGGGTTCTCTCAGTGGCGATTTGAAATCCGGTTCCCGGAAACAGCCGCTCAGACGAGCCTTAATAAAACACAACTATGTCAAACAAACTCTATGTCGGGAACCTTTCCTTCGACACCACTCAATCGGATCTCAGTGATCTGTTCTCACAGGCCGGAACCGTCACCGAGACGGCTCTCATCAACGACAAAATGACCGGCCGCTCGCGCGGCTTCGCGTTTGTCACCATGTCCGACGCGGCCGGGGCCGCCGCAGCGACCGCCAAGTTCAACGGCATGGATCTCCAGGGCCGGAAACTGACGGTCAACGAAGCCAAGGACCGCGAACCCGCCGGTGCCGGCGGTGGTGGACGCAACTTCGGGCCGGACCGTCGTCCCGCAGGCAAGCGCTACTAACCCATCCAACAAAAAACGCCCCGGTTCACGCCGGGGCGTTTTTTTGTGCTCCGGGGACTCCGCAACCCCGTCAAGTGCCGGTTTTGGAGCCCTCGCCGAGACCATCTCCCTCCCCCGACAAGTGCGAGAAGCTCGTGGCAGCGAGGCACCGCCGCCCGCACGCGAGGGCGCGATCCCGGAAACGCCGCGCTTCCACGACCGAACAGTGTTGGTGATGCGTGCCGGGTTCCACAGTCTTTTTCGTGGCGGGGCTTGGAAAACTCGTGTGGGCCGCTAGCATCTGGGCGACATGAGCCAGCCTCCCGCTTATCCTCCGGCCGAATCCCCCCGCCGGGAGGTTCCCAGACTCGGCCAGCACCTTCTGACGGTCCTTCAGGTTTTGGTGACCGTGGGGTTGCTGTGGTGGCTTTTTCACGATCCCCAGCGGCGCAGCACGATTGGGAACGCCCTCCAGACTGCGGACTGGAGATGGATGATCGCGGCACTGGCCTGCGCCGGGGCCTGCGAGTTTTTTGGGATTCTTCGCTGGCAGTTGTTCCTCAAGATGCTGCACCTCCGCGTGCGGCTCGGGGAGGTCACCCGGCTGTTCTTCATCGGCGCGTTTTTCAACCAGTTCCTTCCCGGCACGACCGGCGGGGACGTGGTCCGGGTGATTTATCTGATGCGGGATCATCCGGAGAACAAGACGGCGGGGTTTCTGAGCGTGGCGATCGACCGGTTGCTGGCGGTGCTGGTCCTGGTGGCGATGGGGTTGGGTTTCGCGTGGACGCGAGGCGAGTGGTTCGCGAGCAGCTTCGCGGTGGGGAACGCGATGAAGGTTTTTGCCATCGTGCTTTTCGTGGTCGGCACCGGGCTGGTCGCCTCATTTTTTCTGACGAGCCGGCATCTCGTCGGGCGACTGCCCGCGCGATTCCCGCTCCGCGAGCAGATCGTGAAGCTCTCCACGCTCTGGCAGTTGTGCATCGAGAACCGCACGGAGGCGCTGCTCGGCGCGTTCTACACGGTGCCGATGCTCCTGGCCTATTTCGCGGCGTTTTATTTTGTCGCCCTAGCGTTCACGGTGAAAGTGACGTTCCTGGACATGACGTCGATCATGCCGTTGGTGACCGCCATCTCGTCGCTGCCGATCAGCCTCAACGGCATCGGGGTGCGCGAGGCGCTTTTCGAGCAACTGCTTTCCGAGCTGTGCGGCGTCCCGCAGGGGACCGGAGTGCTGATCTCCATCACGGGGATGTTCGTCTACATGGTCTGGGGGTTGCCCGGCGGGCTGTTTTACCTGGAGCGGATCCGCAGGCGCTACGAGAAATGATGGTCCAACCCCGGTTCCGGCGTTTGTTCACCTCTGAGCACGGCGCTGTTTGAAAGTTCTTCCTTCGTCCATGGGCAGATGTGGAAATTCGGGTAGGCGAGAATAACGCAGGCATCCTGCTGAGGGCTGAGGCTCTTCAACTCCAGGCGCACCTCGTGCGTTCCTGCTCCGGGGTTCACCCGAACTCGTGATCCCTCCGGGCAGCGGTGGGTGGCCGGGACATAGGGCAATCCAGCCGGGCATTCGATGACCAGCTTGTTGTCAAGGAACAGGCGGGCACCTTCCCGCGCCAGACAGATGATTTCCCTCGGTTCGCTGGCCATAATCTGCCATGTCCACCGCGCACCACCAGCCTGTTTGACTTCAACCGGCATTTCTCCATTCGCCCAGAGCGGCTGTAGAGGCGGTTGTGTCAACCGCCTGTCGCCTTCAAGCGGCGCAAGCAGAATCGTTCCTGGCAGCGCACCCAAATCCACGGGGGGAGGGGACTGCCGCCAGATCGATCCATCCCAGTTTTTGGGTTCCAATTTGCCGATCAAAGCCACTGTGCGGTCGGTCAGCTCGGCCAATGTCTTCGGGGGGTTGACTCCGAGGATGCCGGGGCCGACAAAAACCCCTTCTCCAATGGGTTCGATCCAGCGGGCGGGAATCCCATCCGCCCCCGAGATGAACCCGAGCGTCGCGCCGACTGTGGCGGCGGTGCAGTCGGTGTCGTAGCCGCCATTGACGGCCAGCAGGATGCTGGTCTCAAAATCTCCCGCGCCATACCACAGAGCCCAGATGGACAGGGCGACGTTGAGCGGGGCGTGGGTGAAGTTCTCGCTTCCGTGCCAGGCCAGCAACTCCTTCCAGCATTCCCATTCGGCGATGCCGTCCCGGTGGCTTTGGAGGATAAACTCAATGGCGCGGGCGGTTTCGCAATCGTCGGGGATATACCGCACGGCGAGAGCGATCGCGTCTTCAAGGTTTCTCCCAGCCGCCACTTCGCTCTGCATGACCGCGAAGAGCACCTCGCCCGCGATTCCCTCGGTGCCGTGATCGAGCGAGGCATCGAGTGCCGCGTAGTGGGCCGCGCTGTCGGGATCACCGGGAAAAAGGTCCGCGCTGGGCGATTCCCCTGCGCCTTGACAGGCGGGCTCGCGTGAATCATCATGTTTCACATGAGAACAGCCACGGTTCGTGACCTCCGGCAGAATTTCCCGAAAATCGAGCGCTGGCTTGAGGCGGGTGAGCCCGTGACGATCACCAAGCGGGACAAACCGGTCGCCCTGCTGTCGCTTCCTCCTTTGATAACAACAAAGCGGACCAAGGCGGAAATCCGCGCCCGATGGAGCCGTCCGGCTTCCGGCCCCCGATTGCCCGAGGGCGTCCTGCGGGAAGTCTGCGAGGAGCGCCATCGGGGGGGCGAGGATTAGCCGCCTGTGCATTACGCCGACACCAGTTTTTTGGCCGCCCTCTATCTCGATATCGACAGGCATCACCGGACGGCCGGGCGATTCATGTCCGAAACGGCCCCGGACATTCCTGACGTTTGACGGGCCCCAGGCTGCGTTGGGCATGGCTGCCGGATTGCGCGTCAAACCCTGACCGGCCGGCAGAGACTTTCCCCCTGACCCTTTGGACATTGGCTGGCAGGCCCGAGTTCAGAAGACCGCCATGCGGCGCGATGGTCGAAACAGGATCGTTCGATCGTGCGCATTCGCCCGATGTTTTACGAACAACCGCGGGATTTTGTGGATATAGCCTCACCGTTTTGTTGGGATCACCAGTCCTCCAGAGTTTGGAAACGACGCCGGTGCATGTATTGAATATTTATTACAACGAATCAATAATTATTGTTGACTAATTATTTATTTCGTCTAATTTCGCCACGTGATCGTTTCCACCCAGAGAAAAACAACAGTCATTCATGCAGTCCTGCGTGAGGAAATCCTTGGCGGGGTCTGGGCTGTCGGCGGTCAGCTTCCGAACGAGGTGGAGATGGCCCGGCGCTTCGGCTGCAGCGCAGGAACAGTCAACAAAGCGGTGGCTCTGCTTGTCCACGAGGGATTGGTCGTCCGGAAGAACCGATCAGGCACTCGGGTCATCAGCAATTCCCTGACCCCTCATCCCCGACAGGCACAATTGGATGCCTTTGCATTTATCTATCCAAGTGACAAACACGAGTCCATCTGGCGCACGGTGAGTGGTTTTCAGGATGCCGCCCGTGACGCCGGACGGCGCATACTCACTCTGACAACAGCGGCGGATCAGCGCAGGGACGCGGAACTGTTCAGCCGCCTTGAGGAATTTGATGTGAAAGGGGCCGTCATTTATCCCAGCCTTCTCACCCCGGAAGACTATGTGCATTTCACTCAGATCCTGCTGAAATCGAAAGTTCCGGTTGTCCTCACGGTCAATTTTCCCGGCCTCGGATTTCCCTCGGTGGTTATCGATGGCTTCCATGCCGGTTATACGATGACCCGCCATCTGATTGGGCGGGGGGCAAAGCGCATCGGGCATCTCTCGAACGGTGCGTGGGCCCTGCACATGCGGGACAGGTATCTCGGGTACTGCTGGGCTCTGGAAGAGGCGGGGTTGGAGGAGCCGGAAAACGGGGTGTTGTTGGAAGCCGCCATGAATCCCAATTTTCGCGACCCCGTGGCAGAGCCAAAACGGATTGCGGAAAATTTCCTCACCCGATGCGGCAAACTCGATGCCGTGATGTGCGCGAACGACTTCCTGGGCATCGGGTTGACGGTCGCGGCGCGCGGGGCGGGCCTGAGGGTCCCGGAGGATCTGATGGTTGTCGGCATCGACGATCTCGCCCTTTCCGCCACGGAAAACATATCCCTGACCACCTACCAGATTTCCTTCGAAAACCGGGGGCACATCGCTTTTCACCTGCTAGAAGATTTGCTCGCCGAAAAACCCCTCAAATGCCTCGAAACAAGAGTTCGCGGGCAAATTGTGGTCCGCGGCAGCGCCTGATTTCACGCAGTCTGAAAAACCCAAACCCAGAATAAAAACCAATGAACCACATCATCCCCTCCTCGGATCCTCTCAACAGCCTGAATAGGAAAACACCGTCTCTCAAACTCTCTTTGTGTATCAAGTCAATCGGCCTCGTCCTCGCGATTGCGGCAATGCCTCAGGCCGCCCTCGCCACCAGTCAGATCTGGGATGGGGGCAGCCTGACTGATGGAGACTGGTCAACCGCTATAAACTGGAGCGAGGACACGACGCCTCCCAGCAACAACCAGTCGGCAACATTCAATGCGGCTATCGCAAATACATGGGGAAATTCTGCCGCAAATCCCATCACGTTGAATGCGGCACGTGTCGTGCGATTCATTTCGGTGACGGGAAGTTCGGACAGCTATTTCATTGGCACATCCGGCGGAAATGCCTTGACGATGGCGGCAAGTGGCGCGAATGGCGGACTTTGGCAGATGGACAGTTCTTTAGCGACTTCGCCCGTTTTCACCATAAGGAGTCGTCCAGAAATAACTTGATACAATAATTAGTTCGATGGGCTGATTGTATAGTTCCATTCCCCATGAAAGCTTGAGCGAGTCAAGGCGATGGATTCCATTTCCTGCCGGGTCGGC
>JBAYTU010000131.1:0-7139 GCA_041675465.1 Terrimicrobiaceae bacterium
ACCCACTACAACGACGACGCGACGGCGGGAACCTACGCCGTCGAGGCAGGCAGCCCGCTCGTGCAAAGCCGGTTTTCCCTCGCCAAACTCGCCTGGCTGAGCCAGGCAAACCCCGACACGGGCTCCGCTCCGCCTTCGAATTACGCCACAGCCATCCGGGCCTGCTTCGGTCTGGACTGGGGCGTCGTTGGCGGCGCCAACGGCGGCAACCCCTGCTGGAACTACGTCGGATCAACCGGCGGCTTCAACGGCACGATCAAGACCCTCGACCAAGTCGCCCAGGAGAATCGTGAGCCGAATTTTTTCGAGCTGCTCAAGGCGGCGATCCTCAGCGGGTCCCTCGGCCAGGAGCCCGGACCCTGCGCCTTCAACAATGGCGTTGGCTGGCCGCGCTCGCCTTATACCGGCGAGCCTTATGACAGCTCCGGAACAGGCACGAATTACCGTTCCGTCTATTATGTCCGGATCACAAACCCGGGCGGCTATGGATATGGCTATGGTTCGGGTGGCGGCGGGCTCTACAGCTATTCCTTCGACCGCACCACTGGGGGCGCGATACCGGCTCCCGCCCGGATCAGCGATCTCCAGATCATCCGGATCGGGGCGAACATCATCGACCAATACGACGCCGACAGCTGGCCGACGGCCATTTACTTTCAGTATCCCGATATTGCCGCCTACGATGCCGCCACAGCAGGAAACGAGATCTTCGGCCCGGTGGATATGGTTTTCGGAGACGAGAATCTTCCTCTCCTGCAAGCCGTAGTTGCCGTGGGGGCGACGACGGATGGCCAACCGCAAGGCGATCTCGCCGCCAATGGCCTGGGCGGATGGTGGCAGCCGCAACTTTGGAATCCCCATCAGCAGCCGGGCGCAAGTCCGGGTATCCCTCCACCCCGACAGTTTGCCATCAAAGGATTCGGCCCAACCCATCTGGCATGGGCCGCCACCGCTGGTTCTGCGAAGAAAGCTACGGGATATACATCGAATACGTTGGATGGAGAGGTCATCACGTTGACCGACAGCAACCCGCTCGCTTCGGCCTTTTACGCGAGCCCCAAGAACCTGACCGAAGATACTCCCAATGTTTCCGTGACGACGAGCCATCCGGAGATGAAGTCGTCAACCTATCCCGGCATGTTTGAACGCGACCTGAATCCCTTCGTCGGTTTCTGGATGGGCACGGATGTCACCTACCGCAACCCCGCGGTCCACCCGGGTGCCGCAGCCGGGACAGGCAACTACTTCTATGGAAACAACCCTTCGGGGGTCACCACCTTCTGGTTGGGATGGGTGGATTCGGGCGGCGGCTTTCATCCCTACTCCTGTCTCGCCGGAGTTATCGGCAATACCTACTGGAATCCGCCACAACTCGCGGGATCGGCCCAGAGAGGCGAGTGGCATCGTTATGCGGACTCGCGCACCCAGCGATTTTCGCAAACGCATGGATGGGGTATGGCGGCAGACGGACCCTCCACCCATTATTCATACAATATCCCGCGGGGGCCCAATCAAGGTCCCATCGGCGACACCGAAGGCTATGGGGCTCCGGGTGCGCGGGAGGGCAGCCCTCCCCGTGTTTTCACATGGGATAACAGCAACCACTATGGGTTGTATGAGGTGGATTGGGAGGTGAATTCTCCCTCGCCTTTGGCCTCGACCAGGGCGACCCCAACCTACTACACGGATCCGGATGGCGTGATCCGCCCCGGCGACGGAGTCTTCGGCACCCCTGCCACGGGGGACGGCATGATGCTTTTCACCAGCAATGGAACGCCAACCGGCAGTCCCTTCGCCTCCGGCGACAAAAATGGCAACGCGCAGCACGGCCGACGCCCGGTCATCCTGAACCGTCCGTTCCGCTCCGTCGGCGAATTGGGGCATGTGTTTCGCGATCTCCCCTTCAAGACGCTCGATTTCTTCACGACTTACAGCGCAGACGCCGCCCTGCCCGATGTCTTCAGCCTCGTGGATTCATCCCGCATCGCCGACAACAGGATCAATGCAGTCGTCGCGGGGGAATTCAACCCGAACAATGCGCCGGTTCCGGCGATCCAGGCCGTGCTCGTCGGCGGCTCCAAAAAAGATCTCGATCCGGCTTATAACCTGAGCGCGACGCAGGGAAATGCCATCGCCCAAAATATCGCGAACCTGCTGAACCCGGCAACCGGTGCCAACCCATTGGTGAGCCGTGCGGATCTGGCGGTCAAATTGGGATCGGACCCCGTGACGGGAGGCGGCCTGATCCGCGACGCATTCACCAGTTCGCCGGACAAGGGGAACAAAGCTTATCTGGAATCTCCGGTGCGCGCGCTGGCGGATGTCACGAATACCCGCACCTGGAATCTCCTCATCGATGTCGTCGCCCAGTCCGGGCGCATGGCACCCACCGCGACGGCGCTGGACCAGTTCATGGTGGAGGGGGAGCGCCGCTATTGGCTGCATGTCGCCATCGACCGCTTCACCGGCAAGGTCGTCGATCAACAACTGGAACCCGTTTATGAATAAGGATGAAGGCAGAAGGATGAAGGATGAAATGATCAGGCGCTTCGCGTCCGGGCGTTCCCTGACCGCCTTCCTTCCCGTCTGTTTGGGTTTCCTTTTCCACGCAACGGCATTTGCCGCCGATGATCTGGTGAAATTTCCCGCCGGCGATGCCTCTTGGACGGTGGAGTTTTCCTATCCAAAAACCCCCGCGCCGCCTGCGCCGACATCCGATGGAAATTCCGCGCAGCCGCCTCTGGTTGTCCGAAAAGCGCAAAAGATCGAGGTCACACAAGTCGGCAACACGAAGAGGGTTCTGATCGCCTGGACGGATGGAAAGACTTCGGAGCGCTGGGCGATTCCGGGGCTGCCCGTGATTTTTGAGACTCTTCCCCATGATGAGAGCAGCGTGGCCGCCCTCGAAAATGGTTCTTCTGCAAAACTATTCGCCGAGTATGTCATGCCTTATGATTCCTTCGGTTTTCGCTGGATCACGCCCAAGAGCCTCCAGGAAAAGGCCCCCGTCAGCCACGCAGGGCGGAAATGTTTTCATTACAAGGGACCGGTTTTTCCGCCCTCCGTGGGAGCATCCCCGGGGGAGATGCCGGTCGCTTCGCCGGACACCCCCGATTGGCAGGCCTGGATCGACGCGGAAACCCTGCGGCCGGTGGCACTCGACACCGGGACGGCGCTCTGCGTCTTCACCTTCCAGAAGGAAGCGCCAGTCGGCCCCCTGATTCCTCCCGCGAAATTCAAAAAGCAGATGGATTACTACAAGAAAGTGATGGGTTGGCCGTGACGGGGTGAAATCGATAACCCGAGGGAGGGCGAGGCTCCGTCCGAGCCGTAATAAATGGGCTCACACACCACCGGCAACCGGGAGGTTGCGGGGAAGCCTGCCGCAGGCAGGCCCGTCAGGGCATGACCTGCTGGGAAGCGGGCATGGCAAAGGTTCGCCCCCCATCGTCGGGGTGACGTGATTTGGGCCCAGATCCGCGCGTAAGGGAAGAAAGGAGAGGGGAGAGGTTCGACGACATGTCGATAACGCGAGGGAGGGCGAAGCTCCGTCTGAGCCGTAATAAATGGGCTCACACGGAGGTTCGCCCTCCCATCGTTGACGTTACCCGCGGATTTGGGTTTGGGTGTTGCCCGTTGCATATTGTCGGCGGGGGTGCTACGTTGTGGGCATGGATTTGCTGGTGACTTCAGAAGTTCAGTGCCCGCATTGCTGGGAGAAGTTCACGATTGAAGTCGACACCTCGCAGGGCGACTCCGAGACGGTGGAGGATTGCAGCGTGTGCTGCATCCCGATGACGCTCCGGATCGTTTGCCGGTCGGGGAAAGTCATCTCCATCGAGGCCACCCCGTAGGCCGGGCGGATGTCAGGTGCCGGGAGGATCAATCCTCGTGGGCCAGGCAGGCGGAAATGAAGCCTTTGAAGAGCGGGTGGGGGGAGTTGGGTTTGGACTGGAACTCCGGGTGGAACTGGCAGGCGATGAACCACGGGTGGTTCGAGAGCTCGACGACCTCGACGAGGTCGCCTTCGGGCGATGTGCCAGCGATGACGAAGCCGCGCTTTTCCATGGTTTCGCGATACGCCATGTTGAACTCGTATCTGTGCCGGTGGCGCTCGGTGATCTCGGCCCTCCCGTAAACCTGGTGGGAGAGCGTGTTTTTGCCGAGCACCGTGGGGCAGGTTCCGAGGCGCATCGAGGCGCCTTTCTCCGTCACGTCCTTCTGCTCTTCGAGAATGCAGATGACCGGGTGCGGGGTGGCGGGATCGAACTCGGTGCTGTTCGCCGCCTCGAGCCCGCAGACATTTCTGGAAAATTCGATCGTGGCGACCTGCATGCCCAGGCAAAGCCCGAGGAACGGTGTGCGCGATTCGCGCGAATACCGCACGGCATCAATTTTCCCCTCCACGCCGCGGTCTCCAAAGCCCCCGGGGACAAGGACCCCCGCCACGCCGCGCAGGTATTTGTCCGAGCCTTCCTTCTCGATGTCCTCCGCATCCACGAGAACGAGGTCGATCCCGCAATCGTGGGCCGCGCCGGCATGGGTGAGGGATTCGTAGATGCTCTTGTAGGCATCCTGCAACTCGATGTATTTGCCGACGATTGCGATTTTGACGCGTTTTTTGGGGGCGATGACGCGCTGGACGAACTTGTTCCAGTCGGTCATGTCCGGCTGCGGGGTTTCCAGCCGCAGGATCCGGCAGACCGTGGTGTCGAGGCCTTCGGCCTGGAGGTTGAGGGGGGACTCGTAGATCGTGTGCTCGACGTCGCCGGCCTCGACCACCGCGTCGAGGGGGACGTTGCAGAAGAGCGAGAGTTTCTGGCGGACATCCTTGTCGAGCGGCATCTCCGTGCGGCAGATGAGGACCTGCGGCTGGAGCCCAATTTCGCGGAGCTTGGCCACGCTTTGCTGGGTCGGCTTGGTTTTCAGTTCACCGGCCGCCTTGATGAACGGGACCAGGGTGACGTGCATGATGATCGCGTTCTCGGGCCCGACCTCGAGGATGAATTGGCGGATGGCCTCGAGGAACGGCAGCCCCTCGATGTCGCCGGTCGTCCCCCCGATTTCGGTGATCATGATGTCTCCGCCCGAGTTCTCGCCGAGCGCCCGGATCCTGCCCTTGATTTCGTCGGTGACGTGGGGGATCACCTGGACCGTTTTGCCGAGGTAGTCCCCCCGTCTTTCTTTTGCGAGGACGGTTTCGTAAACCTGCCCGCTGGTCAGGTTGTTGGAGCGGGTGAGGACACAGTTGGTGAACCGCTCGTAGTGCCCCAGATCGAGATCGGTCTCGGCCCCGTCGGCCAGCACGTAGACCTCGCCGTGCTGGAAGGGGTTCATCGTCCCCGGATCCACGTTGAGGTAGGGGTCCAGCTTTTGCAAAACGACTTTGAGCCCGCGCTTTTCCAGAAGCGTCCCGAGCGACGCCGCCGCCAGGCCTTTTCCGAGAGAACTCACCACCCCGCCCGTCACAAAAATATGCTTCATTCCGCGCGATACTACGGGGGCCCGCGGGAAAATCCAGCAGGTTGTCGTGGGATCGCCCGGTCCCCGAGCCTTTTTCATTGAGGAATCCTCCCGGCTCCGACAGTTTGTGCGGGAATGGAACTGGTGAATTTGACGCGGCGCACGGAAATCGGGTCCAATTCGTATTGGTTGAGCCTCGGGGGGAGGAACCTCATCCTGGATGCGGGGTTGCACCCGAAGCGCGAAGGGCTGGCGGCCACCCCGGATTTCTCACCCGTCCCCGAGGGCAGGGTGGACGCGATTTTCATCACCCACGCGCACCAGGACCATGTCGGCGGGCTGCCGGTCCTGACCCGCCGCGAGCCGCAGGCCCGGGTTTACATGACGGAGCAGACCGCCCGCATCGCCAATGTCATGCTGCACAACTCGGTCAACGTGATGACGCGCCAGCGGGAGGATGACGGGATCACGGAGTATCCGCTCTTCACGCACCGGGGGGTGGATTTTTGCGCGCAGGCGTGGAACGCGAGGCCGCTCAGGAGGCGCTACAACCTCCTCGGGGAACCGTCCTCCGACGATTCGGAAGTGACCTTCGAATTTTTCGATGCCGGGCACATCCTGGGGTCTGCGGGGGTTTTGCTGCGCTACAAAGGCCGCACGATCTTTTACACGGGAGATGTCAATTTTGAAAATCAGACGCTGATGAAGGGGGCCTCCTTTCCGGAGGGGGGCGTCGATGTCCTCATCATGGAGACCACGAGGGGAGACTCTCCCGTTTCGACCGGCTTTTCGCGCGGGAACGAGGAGGAGCGGCTCGTGCGCGGCATCCGGCGGGCGTTCGAGGGCGGGGGAAGCGTCACGATCCCGGTCTTTGCCCTCGGGAAAACCCAGGAGCTTCTGGCGATGCTGTGGAAGATGCGCATCCGCGGGCTCCTGGCGCATGTCCCGATCTACATCGGCGGGTTGAGCACAAAAATCACGGGCATTTACGACGCCACCGCCGCTTCCTCGACCCGGAGCCACCCCGAGCTTCAGCTTCTCCAGGAAATGGCTCCCTACGTGCTCTCGGGAAATGAAATCAACACCGTCGCCCCCCGCAAAAAGTGCATTTTCGCCCTCTCGAGCGGCATGATGACCGAGCACACGCTCTCGAACATTTTTTGCCGGAAGGTTCTCGGCGACGCGAACCAGAGCCTCTTTTTCGTGGGCTACTCCGATCCGGAGTCGCCCGCCGGGCGCATCCGCACGGCCCCGCCGGGCGAACCGGTTTGCCTGGAGAAGGGCGCGCCGCCGATCCCCCTCCGCTGCCGCATCGAGGAGTTCCAGTTCAGCGCCCACGCCAGCCGCGAAAGCCTCCGGAATTACTCGCTGCTTTTGAAGCCCGGAAAGGTCGTGCTTGTCCACGGCGACCGTCCGGCGATCGACTGGTTCCAGCTGGCGCTCTTCAAGGAGTTGCCGGGAACGGAAGTCATCGTCCCGGAGCCCGGAAAACCGGTCAGGCTCGGGTAGCGAGGGAGGGCGAAGCTCCGTCCTGGGAGGGCGAAGCTCCGTCTTGGGAGGGCGAAGCTCCGTCTGAGCCGTAATAAATGGGCTCACACACCACCGGCAGCCGGGAGGCTGCGGGGAAGCCTGCCGCAGGCAGCCCGTCAGGGCATGACCTGCTGGGAAGCGGGCAT
>JBAYTU010000132.1:0-7108 GCA_041675465.1 Terrimicrobiaceae bacterium
CCCGCACTTCATTTCTAATTTCAGATTTCCCAATTTCTAATTTTCTCCCATGCCCGTCATTACCACTGAAGGTCTTTCCAAGCGTTACCGCCTCGGGGTGATCAACCGCCGGTATCTTTACAAGGACATGCAAAGCTTCTTTGCACGATGCCTGGGACGCCCCGACCCCCACAGCGAGGTTGATGCACGGGTAACGCATACCCGTGAAGGAATTATCTGGGCGTTGAATGATGTCAGTATTGAGATCAAGGACGGGGACGTGGTTGGAGTCATCGGACGGAATGGCTCGGGGAAATCCACCCTCCTCAAAATCCTTTCGCGCATCACGACCCCGACCAAAGGTACCGCCCGCATCAAAGGCCGGGTCGCCAGTTTGCTGGAAGTCGGCACGGGATTTCACCCGGAATTGACCGGGCGTGACAATGTTTACCTGAATGGCTCAATCCTTGGAATGCCAAGGGACATGATCCGGGCGAAGTTCGATGAGATTGTCGCTTTTTCTGGCGTGGAGGAGTTTATCGACACTCCTGTGAAGCGCTATTCCAGTGGCATGAAGGTTCGGCTGGCCTTTGCGGTGGCGGCTCATTTGGAGCCAGACATCCTGATTGTAGATGAAGTGCTCGCCGTCGGCGACGCGGAGTTCCAGAAGAAGTGCCTTGGAAAAATCGGGGATGCGGCAAAAAGCGGGCGAACAGTTCTTTTCGTGAGCCACAACGCCGCGGCTGTCGAGAACCTTTGTACAAAGGGGATTGTCCTCAATAACGGTCAAGTCCAATTCACTGGAACGCAAACAGAGGCAATCCAGTTTTACGGAAATTCGACAGAAACCCACGCGGAGCCGATCCATGCAAGGAAAGATCGCAGAGGAAGCGGAGAAATCAAAATTGTCGACATCATACTCCGTGACATGGATGGAACACGCACAAGTACTTTCACACCGGGAAGTTCCCTGTCTTTGGAAATGCACTATAAAAGGCAGCCGGATCGGGTGTTTCCCCATCTCATTGTTGGAATGACAATCAAGTCGCACCTAGAAGTGCCGATTTTTCACATCGACAACAATATAACCGGTGATTCGCTTGGAAATCTTGCCGGAGATGCAGGTTTTTTTACTTGTGTTTTGAACAACCTGCCTCTGATGCCGGGGATTTATCGGATAGACTACAGGCTCCTGTCCCAAGCCAAAGGAGCAAGGATATTGGATTTTCTGGAAGGAGCTCTGGAGTTTGAGGTGCAGGAAAATAATTTCTTCGGCACTGGGAAACTCCCTCCATTCGGTCTCATCATCACACCTGCCAAATGGATTCAGGGCACCAAGTAACATGATCCCCTGCTGGAATCCGTAAAGTCCATGCGCTCTTTTTTCAACAGACTTGCAAAACATGGCATCCGCCATGTCATGCGACGGGGAGGAACTCTCTCGAGCGAGACCTTTTGCCGGTATTGTGAGAAACACTGGAAACCACTGGTAAACAAAAAAAGTGAACAGACGGTTTTGGTGGGTCTGTTTGACTGGAATCCGAGTATCTGCGCCTACCTGTACACAAGCCATTATCTGGCAGAGAGCCATTCGGCAAGGCTCGCCGGTTATTTTTTTGGCGATCCTGCCAGGCTGCAGAAAATCCTGCCGATCTACAGATCTTTCGGGGTCAACCTGGAAATCGACGCCGCCTCCACAAGCCGCGTACAAAAACGGGAAGCCGCCTTATTGGCCCGGGAAGCGTTCGAAAAACTCGACCACGCATGGGACATATTTTCCATTTCACACGATGGCGTCGTATTGGGAGACCTGATTTACGACACGTTCCTCCGTTACCATCTGGAAGCAACGATAGACCCGCGCGATCCAAGGCTCCTGCCGATTGTCAAAGACGCCATCCAGATCAGCATGTCCGCAGCCGCCTTCTTTTCCCGAAACAACGTGGAAGCAGTTGTGCCCTACGATCCGGTTTATATAAACTCGGGAATCGTTCACAGACATGCTATTCTCAGGGGAATTCCCTGTTATGTGGTCGAGTACAATCCATACCGGGTTTATGAATACGATTCGACTTTCTTCGGAAATGACAGATCGGATTATAGAAATTGGCCGAAAAAAGATCCCCTCAAAGTCTATTCCAAAAGCGTTTTTTCAGAGTTGTCCGCAGAACAGCAGAAGGAATCGCGTCTCATCGCACGCGTTCACCTTGAGTCACGCTTGAATGGAAAAGTGGACCCTTTATTGGTCTTTGGCCGGTCTGCCTTCTCGCCAGCATCAAAAGCACGGGTTTTTTGCGACGACACTGTACCCCGCATTCTTGTGTTTCTCCACGATTTCTGCGATGCCCCCAACTATATGAGGTGGAATTTGTTTCCGGATTTCTACCACTGGCTCGACTTCCTATTGGATCAAGCTGACCGCACGCCGTTCCAATGGTACGTCAAACCCCATCCTAATATCCACAAAGATGATGGCAAAGGCCGGGCAAACCATTCCATTGTGGAGCATTTCAGAAACAAATATCCCAAAGTAAAATTCTTGGATCCCTCGGTATCAAACAGACAGATTATTGAAGAAAAGGTAAATGCTCTTTTTACTGTGCGCGGAACCGCCGGACATGAGTTTGCCTATTGTGGAATTCCAGTGGTCAATGCCGGGGATAATTACCATATCGAATATAATTTCAACTTGAATCCAAGAACTATCACGGAATTCAAAGAACACATACTAAACGCCGACCGGCTGGATCCAAAAATCGACAAAACCGAGATAGAATCCTTTTATTATCTCAGATACCTGCATCTTAACAACTGCAACTCGAGTGAGATCAACCTGCTTCCTTCGGAGTGGCTAGGCGACATTAATTTGCCGAAATTGGAGGCGTCCTCGAAAATATTCGAACATTTCATTTCAAATGATACCCTGCAACGGCGTGAAGGGATCCGGATTTATCTCGCAAATCACGTACCAACCAAGTTCCAAAAATAATTTATGCCAACCAATCACTCTTACCTTATAACCGGTGGAACCGGTTCCTTCGGACAGCAATTTACAAAAACTCTGCTTGAACAGTACTCGCCGGCACGTGTGGTGGTTTATTCACGTGATGAACTTAAACAGTATGAAATGGCCCAGAGATTTCCGCTCTCCGAGTACCCCGGCATCCGGTTTTTCATCGGGGACGTTCGCGACAAAGAACGTCTCAGTCAGGCGATGGAAGGCGTTGACACCGTGATTCATGCGGCGGCTTTGAAACAGGTTCCTGCAGCGGAATACAATCCGTTCGAATGCATCAAAACCAATGTCCTTGGCGCGCAGAATGTGATCGACGCGGCTATGCAGAACGGTGTTAGAAAAGTTGTGGCCTTGAGTACCGACAAGGCTGCCGCGCCAATCAATCTCTACGGAGCCACAAAGCTCTGTTCGGACAAGCTGTTTGTGGCTGCCAACAATTACCGCGGCCACCACGATATCAAATTCTCCGTTGTCAGGTACGGAAATGTCATGGGAAGCCGGGGGAGTGTGATACCGTTCTTTCTGGAAAAACGGAAATCTGGCGTTCTTCCAATCACCGATGAACGCATGACCCGTTTCAACATCACCCTTCAGCAGGGTGTGGACTTGGTTCTCAAGGTTCTGTCCATTATGTGGGGCGGAGAGATTTTTGTTCCCAAGATTCCCAGCTACAAAATCACCGATGTCGCCCAAGCGATCGCCCCGGAGTGCAAAATGGACATCATTGGCATACGACCGGGGGAAAAATTGCATGAGGAAATGATCACCGAAACGGACGGGCTCAGCGCATTGGAATTTGAAAACCACTTTATCATCCAGCCGTCGATGCCCCTGTGGGATGCTCATGATTACTGTTCCAAGTTTCATGGGAAAATCCGCCAGGGCGCTTTCAAATACAGCAGCGACAACAACACGGAATGGCTTGGCATCGAGGAAATACGGAATTTTGTCCGGCTTCACGTCGCTCCCGATTTCACTCTTGGCGAGAATCCCCGATGATTCCCTATGGCAAACAAACGATCGGTGATGACGACTTTGCCGCCGTCGCGGAAGTTCTGCGCTCCGACTGGCTCACCACGGGCCCGAAGGTCGCGGAATTCGAGCGGGCGGTGGCGGAGTTTTGCGGCGTGGAGCACGGAGTGGCCATTTCCAATGGAACGGCTGCTCTTCATGCCGCGATGGCTGCGATCGGAATCGGCCCGGGAGATGAAGTCATTGTGCCAGCGCTCACATTCGTGGCGTCTGCAAATGGTGTGGTCTATCAAGGCGGGACGCCGGTTTTTGCCGATGTCGACCCGGAGACCCTGCTTGTGGATCCGGCATCCGTCGCGGAAAAAATGACGCCTCGCACGAGAGCCGTGGTGGCGGTGGATTACGCCGGTCAGCCGTGTGATTATGATGCCCTGCAGGCGTTGGCGGGGCAACGGGGAATTCCCCTTGTGGCGGATGCCTGCCATTCCCTCGGGGCGTCTTACGGGGACCGGATGGCTGGAGCGTTGGCGGATTTGAGCGCGTTCAGTTTTCATCCGGTGAAGCCGGTGACCACGGGGGAGGGAGGGATGATTGTGACTTCCGACGCGGAACTGGCGCGGCGGATGAGGGTTTTCCGAAATCACGGAATCACTACGGATTTTCGCCAGCGCGAGTCGGTGGGTTCCTGGGATTACGACATGGTTTCGCTCGGATACAATCTCCGCCTCTCGGATCTATCCTGTGCGCTCGGGATTTCCCAACTCCGGAAGCTTCCGGAGTGGATCGAGCGCCGAAATCGCATTGCGACGGAGTATCACAAGGCGTTTGCTGGTTCGGAAAAAATCCGCCCATTGGCAGCCGCCGCCGACCGCACGCATGGGTATCACCTTTTTGTCGTGAGAGTTTCCTGCGACAGGAACGAAGTTTTCAAGAAGCTGCGTGCTGCGGGAATCGGAGTGAACGTGCATTACAAACCGGTTTACCTTCATCCGTTTTACCGGAACAAAGGATATCCGGAGGGATTATGCCCGATGGCGGAAAAGGTTTTCGACTCGATCTTGTCCCTGCCCATCTATCCACGCATGACGGACGCCGAAATCAGGGAAGTGGTCGCCGGGATCTCGGAAGCTGTTGCAACAACCGCGTGACCGACAGCCTCGCCATCATTCCCGCCCGGGGAGGGAGCAAGAGGATTCCGGGGAAAAATCTCCGCGAGTTTGCGGGGCACCCCGTGATTTGTCATGCGATTGAAACGGCTTTGGAAAGCGGTTGTTTCGGGGAAGTTATGGTTTCGACCGATTGTCCGAAGATCGCGGCTGTTGCAGAAAAGGCAGGGGCGAAAATTCCTTTTTTCCGCAACGCGGAAACGAGCGGCGACCATGCGACGACCATGGATGTGATCCGGGAGGTCGTTGGTTGTTACGAACAGAGCGGCTGTTTTTTTGAAACCGGCTGCTGCATTTACCCGGTGACTCCGTTTTTGCGGGCGGGAAGGTTGCGGGAAGCGATGGCGCTTCTCGGGGGCGAAAATCCTCCGGATACCGTTTTTGCCGCACTTCGGTATCCGCATCCGATCCAGCGGGCGTTTGTTGTTGGGAGGGGGCGGATTCATCTGCTTTTTCCGGAACATGTGCAGACTCGAACACAGGACTTGGTTCCGGCCTTCCACGACGCGGCGCAATTTTATGCGTTTCGCACCCGTCCGGTGCTGGCCCGTGGAAGCCTCCTGGGGCCGGAGTCTTCCGCGTTGGTTCTGTCTTCCGATGAAGCGCACGACATCGATACTCCCGAGGACTGGGCAGAGGCGGAGTTGAAGTATCGTCTTTTGCAGGAAAACACCCGAGGATGAGCCATTTGCCTTCACGCCGTCCCCTGGCATTCTTCCGGGTGGACGCAACAAAATCGGGAGGGGTGGGTCATGCCATAAGATGCGTGGCATTGGCGCAGGCTTGGAGGGATTCCGGAGGGGATGTTCTTTTCGCGATGGCGTCCAAGACTGGATTTCTCGATGGGGTTTTTTCCGGAGAAGGATGGAAAGTGGAGGATCTGGAGGCGGGGGATTCTTCCGCGGATGCGGTGCTCACTGGCAGACTCGCTTCGCGGGCCGAGGCGGATTGGATTGTGCTGGATGGATATCATTTCGGACCGGATTACGAGCGGATGCTCCGGAAGGTCGCTCCTGCCGCGGGTTTGCTTGTGGTGGATGACCGTTTGCGGGAGACGGACGCGGATTTGTTCGTGGTTCCCTCGGCGCCTGTTTCAAGAATGGACTGGCGGGGGGAAGCCCATCTTCTGGGCGGCTGGGAATACGCGCTTTTGAGACGCGACTTCCGCGTGTTCTCGCCAGACATTCCTTCCGAAAAGCCTGTTATTTTGGTTGTTTTGGGAGGCACGGACTCCGCGGGATTGGCCCCGGTTGTGGCCGGGCATCTCGGGGGAATTGCCGGCGGACGGGGATGGAAGGTGGCAGTGGTTTCCGCCGGGCCACTTCCCGACAGCGTGAAACGCATTGTTCCGGGAAACGACCTCCTCTCGCATATGCGGGAGGCGACGGTGGTTGTTTGCACGGCGAGCACAGTGGCTTTGGAAGCCTGCGCTTGCGGAATTCCCCAAGTCGTGTTGGTTGTGGCTGATAACCAGATTCCTGTTGCCGAAGCATTGTGTTCCGCCGGAGCCTCCGTGCTGGCCGGGAGCGCGAAGTCGGTGGCGGAGGAGGTCGAAAAAATTCTCGCCGGAGACACACGGAAGCGGATGGCCCGCGTTGCTTCCTCGCTTGTGGACGGACGCGGAGCGTGCCGGGTCGCCGATGCCATGATGGCCTGGAACTTTGACCTGAGGGAGGTGGAGAGCGCAGACTCTGAAATGATCCGGCAATGGGCGAATGATCCGGGTGTTCGCGCCGCTTCGTTTCAGCAGGGGGAGATCGCGCGCGATGTCCACGAGGCTTGGTTTCAGAAACGTTTAGCCGATCCCGCGTGCTGGATGCGCATCGCAATGGACAAAGCCGGGAGGGATTTCGGACTGTTGCGGATCGAGGGAACGCCGGACGCGGTTCTTTCGATCTCTCTCCAGGCTTCCCATCGTGGACTTGGTCTCGGGGAAAGGCTTTTGACTCAAGGGTGCGCCGCCTTTTTCCGCGAA
>JBAYTU010000133.1:0-7075 GCA_041675465.1 Terrimicrobiaceae bacterium
ACGGAGCAATGGACATCCACCCAATGCTGGACGCTGCTCTTGACTCGCCTTTTCCGTCGCTGGCTGGGAGGAAAATGGCTTCCCGGCCTTCCTCCCGAAGCTGGATTGATCCTCAGCGGCTGAGGCTGGCCTCAGAATCCCGCGAAAATATCACGGTCGCGCTGCGGGCAACTTCAGCGGCCAACCACCGCGCCCATTTTCCTATTTAGGGTTATTTGTCGATTCCAGTCATTGCCTGTGAATGCGAAAAATGGAGGAGAAAAACCTCTGTAAGTGACTGGATTCCTATTGGTTCCAGTCGTTTCGAAATGGTGCAGCCGCCGCGACTCGAACGCGGAACCTTCTGATCCGTAGTCAGATTTTTACCATAGCACTTGCGTTTCGCGGATAAATTGCGGATAATTTTATCTCATGAAGATTCCGAAGTTGCCATCCGGTGTTTCCATCTTTCGGGATACCTCCGGGGACCGCGAATACTGGGTCCTGCGCATGGGAAAACGGTGGACAGGCGGTCAGGCTTTGCGCCGAGCATTCCCCACGGCTGGAGATGCGATCAAAGCATGGGAGCAGGAAGTTTCGAAGCGCGAAGCTCTCGGCACCGGAGGATACGAGCTTTCCCCGGCTCAACTCGGCGAGGCGATTGCCTGCTTCCGTCAAATTGAAGGTACGGGGCTCTCGCTTTCCGAGGCCGTAAAATTGAGCTTGAAGAGCTATCGACCCAAAACGGCTTCGATTTCTCTGGCGGATGCCATCCAGGGCTTTTTGTCTGCCCAAAAGGATCGTGGTGCAGCAGACAAGACCATCATCGGCTACCAATCTTTCTTGCGGCTGTTGGCAGAAGGGCTCTCGCCGAAAATCAACGTCCACGAAATCACGGACAAGGAAGTCCGCAAGCATCTCGCCAAATACGAGAGGCCGGCTAGCCGCAATGCAACGATCCGTCACCTTCGGGCGTTCTTTCGGTGGACCAGTAAACGTGGTTGGCGCGAAGGCGATCCGACCGAGCAGATCGACAAGACTCGCGAAATCGACGAGGCGGTTTCGATTCTCACCGTGCCGCAGGCGCGAAAGCTCCTCGTAGCATGCGCGACGGATGCCGAATGCCAGCCGCTGCTCGCCTCCACTGCTATCGGTCTTTTTGCCGGGCTCCGCACCGCTGAACTCGCAACGCTCAACTGGGAAGACGTTCATCTAACCGGCAGCCAGCGCTTCATCGAGGTGACAGCCCGCAAGGCGAAAACCCGGCAGAGGCGCATCGTTTCCATTTCCGACAATCTTGCCGCGTGGCTGATGCCTGTTGCGCGGAGCACCGGACCGGTCGTTCCGACAGCTTACCGCGAACGCCATGAGCACCTGCAAAAGCTCGCGAATCTCACTCCCTGGCCGAGAAATGTTCTCCGTCATTCCTTCGGCTCCTACCACCTCGCCTTCCACAAAAACGAGGCCCTGACGGCGGCGGAGATGGGCAACTCCCCAACGGTAATCTTCCAACATTACCGGGCGCTTGTGACGCCAGAAGCGGCGGAGAAATTCTGGAAATTGCTCCCGGTGAGTGGCATTGATGCCGACAAGGTTGTCGAGTTCGTAGCTTAGAAGTGATTAGGATTTGCGGGTTTCAGCCATGAACGGTTCTTTTAATAGAGATTGTAGCACGTCTAAAAGCTCGCCAGCACGGGGGCGAATTTCAACAAGCCTGGCATGCCATCCCACTCCCAAATCACGGTGAAAGCTTTTCAGCCACGGTACTGATACTGGCGGCGCGAAACTCGCCACTGTCGATCCGGCAATGTCCGGGAGAACTGCAGCCGCCACACCGAGCCGGGCGAGATGAGCAGCTTGGGTAAAGCTTGTACACCGATAAACAATGTTCGGTTGAAAGCCCGCCTTGATCGTTGCAGCCTGAAAGTCACGCAGAAACTCTCCACCAACAGAAATCGCGAGAGGCAAATCTGAAACGGTCTGTTTCTTGGTCGTCAGCTGCTTGGGGACGAATAGACTATATCCGAAACGCCCCAGAGGATGAAACTTGAGTGGCTTGGTTATGGCCGATTTGCGGACGATGCCGAAATCAACGGTATGGTCGAGCAGTCCACGGACAATATCGCCCGTGCGCCAGTCGAGTAATTCGTATGTACAGGCGGAAACGTATTCAGCGATACGCGGCATGCACGGCACCAAAAGCCATTCAAGTATGCTATTGCCTGCTGCAATTCGAAAATCAATCGGGAGAGCTGAACAAGCAGCCTTGAAATCCGACATGCCCCGAAACTGCAAGTGTACCTGTCTGGCGAGTTCCACTCCCGCAGCAGTCAGTTCGATTCCCTTCCCCTTGCGTCGGATCAATTCCGTTCCGAAGAAGACTTCCAACTCTTTGATCTGTCGGCTGATCAGAGCTTGGCGGGAGGGATCTCCGTTACAGGCTCGAGAAATACCGCCCTTCTCTGCGACCAAGCAGAAGCTCTTCAGGCGATCCAGGGAAATGCCACCCTGAGACAGAAAATTCTCAATCATAACTCTGTACACATGTAACATGTGATAACACAACTATACAGAATAATCTTTTCGCCTCATATTCAGGTTGATTTCCATGAGCGACGAAAACAACATTCCACAAAACGCCGAATTTCTACGGCAGGCTTTTGCCACTGAGCAGGAGTGCCTTGTCGCGATGCTCCGCTCGTCGGCCCGCGTCACTCATGCCGGAGATCGTGGGGAGATCAATGAACAGCACTTCATCGATTTTCTCCGGAAATACCTCCCCAACCGCTACACCGTCGAAAAGGCCATCGTGTTGGATTGTAGTGGAAACGTCAGCGACTCGATTGACGTGGTGGTTTTTGATCGGCAATACACCCCTGCACTGCTGGACAACGACAAGCATCGATACGTTCCCGCAGAAGCAGTTTACGCGATTTTTGAATGCAAGCCAAAGATCGACAAGGGCTACCTGGAATACGCTGCCGATAAAGCCGCCTCCGTGCGCCGACTCAAGCGGACATCTGTGGAGATTCACCATGCCGGCGGCAAATATCCCGCGAAGAAATTAAATGACATTGTCGCCGGCATTCTGGCCATTGATGTGGAGTGGAAGGAGGGCTTCGGAAGTGAAGCTTTCCGGCATGTCCACGCCACTTTGAACGAGGATAGGGCTGTGGATTGCGGCTTCGCGGCAACCGGAGCCTGTTTCGATACATTCGCCGAAACACGAGCTTACACTTTTGGGCCTCCTACCAACGCCCTGGCATTTTTTGCATTTCGACTTCTTTGGAAGCTCCAGTCGCTTGCCACAGTCCCCGCTGTGGACTGGATGGCGTATGCAAATCAACTCAGCGAATCACACAGGGAGGAATAACCATGTACAACTACTCAGAACGGATCGATGCTTTTCGTGATCAAAAGGTGCGACTCAGCGCAGATTTTACGGAAAAACTTCTTGCTCATAGAAAAGCAAATCGAGACCGCCTCATCAGCCGACTTCCGGATTTCATCAAGGGCGTCACGATAGGAGAATCGAGTTTTCGCCCTCAGGGATCGTTCGCCATGCTGACCGTCGTTCAGACTCGGTTTGTTTACGAGGAGTATGACATCGACGACGGTTTGCTGCTATGGAAGCACCAGCTTGTCGATGAAAATGGCGTGGAACTTACCTCCCAGCAGGTAAAGGAAATGATTCGGGACGCATTGAAAGACAAGCGGTTTAAGAATCAGCCAGAAATCCACTGTAATTGCGTCCGCGTGTTTTACGCCGAGGAGGACGAGGAGAGGCACCACGTTGATTTTCCCGTCTATCGCCGATATACGGATGCCAAGGGGAATACTGTCCGGGAACTTGCAGGGGAAAATGGATGGATTCTTTCAGACCCCACGCAGGTAAATACTTGGTTCGATTCTCTGATCGAAAGCCGTAATCAAGCGACCGTCGGCTGGGGAACTCAAATGCGACAGATGATCCAGTTGTTGAAGCGGTTCTGTCGCTCTCGCAACGATTGGGATCTTCCGAATGGCATGAAATTGACCATGCTCATTGCAGAATGCCAGCCCGCATACGATGAACGCATCGACAATGCGTTCCGGGTATTGCTCAAAAAGATCAAAGACCGCCTGCTCTGGAAAAAAGTGATTCAAAATCTCGCCCACCCGGACAAGCCTGCTATTACCCGAACGGCCAGCGATCAAAACGTCATTGATCTCGAAGCCCAATTGAGCGATGCGCTTGACCAACTTGCGACGCTGGACAAAGAGGAATCTGACAATGTCGATTCCGCGCGCGCGGTCTGGGACTGGATTTTCAAAAGCGACGGTTTCTTTGCGGATTTCGACAGGGACCAGAAACAGCAGGACGAGAAGAAGAAATCTCTGCTGGAGAAAGCTGTGCTTGTGGGTGCTGGAGCACGCACGTCTCCGGCAGGCATCCTTGGCTCAATCGGGATTGCAAATGCAGCCCACGGATTCCATGGCGACGAAATCGTGGATTAAACGTAACCGGGCAGCAGACTACCGACGATTTGTGGTTCAGAAGCTGCTGATCGAGAAATATTTTCCCTGCTTTACATGCAGGCTTTCGCGTCGCCGTCTGAGGTGCGATGGGCTCATTACCCCATCCGAACATTGTGACACTTATCGGATAGCAATCTCGTATGAGCAGGACGGAATTCCCAAGGTAAGGATCAAGGAGCCGGAAATCGCGCCTTCGCCTGCCATTCATATGTATAGCAACGGGAACCTGTGCCTTTACAAACCTGCCGACGATCCCTGGACAGCGAGGGACAACATTCACGAGAAAATCATTCCCTGGACGGCCGAGTGGCTCGTGTTCTACGAATTGTATCGCATTTGCGGGAAATGGCTGGGGCCGGAAGCACCTCATGGTTCAGGCGAAAAAACTCCCCAGAGAGAAATTCGCTGAATTCGGCTCGGCCTCTTCATATTTTCAGATCGTCGAGAAACTCCGATGCCGGTTCCACGCTGGTGATCAACAGGAAATCTCTCGCACGCGTACAAGCCACGTAGAGCAGATGACGCTCCGTGTCATAGACCTCCTGCAAATCCCCGTCATCCCCGACCGCTTCAATTCTCTCCTGTAAAGGAATCACCTCGTCGTCGCATCCCATTACGACCACGGCACGAAATTCGAGCCCCTTGGCGAGGTGCATCGTGCATATGGATGCCTGCCCGTTTGCGGTTGCGACATGCTCATCAAGAATTCTCGCTGCAATTCCTGTCTCATTGATGGCCGATTGCGCTCGATGAAGCTGGAGGGCGGAGCGAACAAAAACGCCGATTTCATGGGGTAACACCTTATCATTTTTGAGCCGTTCAGAAATCCACACCCCTACCGCTTGAATTTCCTCCTCCTCGTTTTTGAATGTGAGAATTGTTGGTGGCGGTCCGTTAAATACGGAAATGGCGTCCCTTCGATCATCGATATTGCCATCCACATCGCTGATCTCCGGGCCGAGAAGCCGATCCGCTTGCATGCGAATTTGGTGGGAGGTGCGATAGTTGACACGCAGGGTGCGGGAACGCCCACGAATATCGATCCCGAGCGCTCGCCAGGAAAAGGGCTGTTGGAAAATTCTTTGGCCGAGGTCTCCGGCAAAAAAAAGCGCATTCGGACGATTGCCACCCAGGGCCGCGAAGAATCGCAGTTGAGACACGCTGATGTCCTGTGCTTCGTCGATGACGGCGAAATCAAAAGGAGAATTCTTATGATTCGCCAGAATGGCGGAAAGCTTGTTGAAGATTTCTGCATCCGTCACAAGGTTTCGCGCCGTCAGCCCAGCGCGAACTTTCTCGAAAATTTCCCACAAAACGGCGCGCTGCGCTTCGGGAAGCCGGGTTTTCCTCCCCAATCGAGCGACATCCCGATAGGCCTCCCATGTCTCCAACTGCCATGCATCGACGACTTGCTCCCATTCGGACATCAGGAAACGCAGTGCGAATTTGTGCCCCGTCACCGCAGTCCCGGACTCTTTGAGCAAATCCCGCAGGACCTCATGGCTGGCAACACTCGGTGTTCCAATATGCGCCGTGTAAAGACGGACACCGATTGTGCTCAAGGAGTGGACATCAATTCGCTCTCCGAGGCGCGGCTCACTCACCAGGAGCCGTTTGAGCTTGGTCCGCAGGGCATTGGCCAGTGTGTCGGAAAACGTCGTTAAAAGGACGCGGGCGTCAGGATTCATCCGCGCCAGGTGAACGGCACGATGCAGTGCGACGATGGTCTTGCCCGTGCCAGCGGAACCAGACACACGGGCGGGACCGCTGTAATCGCGTTCAACCCATTCCCGCTGTTCGGGGTGCAGAAACACTGTCCATTTTTCCCAAGGAAATTCGAGTGCCCGCTGAAGTTCCTCGACATTGGTCATGACCCGGAAGCGGCGCTGAGCGTCGGGATGCTCGAACGGGCTCATTTCCGCCGGAGCGGGCTGAGTGACGCGCGGTCTGCCGCCAGTCGCAAGTTCAAGCAGAGCCTCCGCAGCCTCGGCGGGAAGGTGGTCGGCGACCTCCAAATACGTGTCTTCGGTGGCTTCCCGAACATCTTTCAACCACTCCAACGGAACGCCATAATTCAGCAATTCGTCATCGGATAGATGCGCGAAAATGGATTTGGAGGTGCAGGAATACCGAGGTGCTTCCTCCTGCACATAGACTGGCCGGATAATTTCCTGAACTCGTTCCCGAATTTCGACAAATTGGGCCGATCCCGTTCTCGGGTGAGTTTCCAATTTTCGTCTTTCGGCCCAATGATAAGCTTTGTCGTGGTGGTCCACGTAACAGAGCAGCAGGCTGCCCGGCGTTTTATGGACGATGAGACGGATGTCCACATTGACCCGCACCGACCAAAAGCTCTTGTCTTTCGCCTTGTCGAGTTTGTGGAAGCTCATTCCCGGACTCGACGGGTTCAACTGGAGGTCGAATGCCGTCGTCTTCACGACCTTCTGCTCATCGCTGGTTAGCCTAACTTCCCCCTGATTTTTTTCTAAGTGACTGCAAATCAGTGAAACTACACGAAAATGTAGCAAGTAATATATCCACAATAATCAAAATAACTGTTGATTGTATTGTTTTATAT
>JBAYTU010000134.1:0-7037 GCA_041675465.1 Terrimicrobiaceae bacterium
ACGCGCAAGGGGGTAGGTCGGCACTACAAGCCCTTTGAGGACTACCCCCCTGTGTTTATGCGCCTCCGCGGGCCTCGGAGGGCTGAAAATAGCTGATTTTCGCCTCCAGTCCGCGAAGTGGGGTTACAGAAGCAGCGTTGATCCCATTGGTTATTTCTCGGTGTTTTTGTGTTGAAGGGTAAAAACGGGCACGACTCGACAGCTCCGACCTCCCTGGAGCTATTCGTAAGCAAATATCCGAAGAAGTCCGGGTAAGATGAGGTCAGACGGTTCCACCCGCCGCCTCCACGTCGATCGCGATCTGGTCGCGCAGGGTGTCGAGGTTGGGGAATTTTTTCTCCGGCCGCAGGAAGCGCAGGAATTCCGCCTCGATGTCCCGCCCGTAGAGATCTTCGCTGAAACCGATGAGGTGGACTTCGAGCAGGCGCTCGCCGGCGGTTTTCACCGTGGGCCTCGACCCGATGTTTGCGACACCCGGAACCACCCGCTCCCCCAGGCGGACATCCACCGCATAAACTCCGTCCGGAGGAAACTGCTCGTTGTGGGCCGCGAGATTCGCTGTGGGAAACCCCAGCTTTTTCCCGAGCCCGTCGCCTGCGGTGACGGTGCCGAGCACGGAATAATTCCTGCCAAGAAACCGGCGTGTTCCCTCCAGGTCCCCCGACGCGACGAGGCGGCGGATGAGCGTGCTGCTGACCGTGGTGCCGCCGATCTGCACGGGCGCGACCTCGGTGGTTTCAAACCCCAGTTCCGGCCCCAGCCGCCGGAGCAAATCCGCGTCCCCCCGCCGAGCGTGGCCAAACCTCCAGCCTTGTCCCACGCAGATCCGGACGAGAGGCTTCGCGGCCGAACCCAGCTGCCGCAGAAAATCCTCCGCTTCCACTGCAGCGAAGTCCTTGGTGAAGGGGACGACGAGGATGGCGGGAATTCCGAATTCCTCCATCAGGCGGAGCTTGTGGCGCGTCGAGGTCAGCAGCCTGGCGGCATGTTGCGGACGGAGGACTTTCGAGGGATGCGGGTCAAATGTCAGCGCGACCGCCGTCCCGCCCACCCCGGCCGCCGAATCCAAGGCGGCCCGGAGCACGGCCTTGTGGCCGGGGTGCATTCCATCGAAAACGCCGGCGGCGACAACCAGCGGTCCGGGGAGCGAGGCCAGTTCGCCCATGTCGTGGAAAATCGCGGATGCGCCCGGCGCGGGGCATGCAGAGCAAGGGGAAAAACGAGGGTTCATGTCTCTGCCGCAACAAATCCTTCTTTCCGATCTCCGTATCCCCCGCGACGAACAATTTCCGGGATCATCACGCGCCGCGCAGCCGCGAAACGGCGGGGAGGCTCATCACGCGGGCGGCGACCGCTTCCGGCGGCCCGGCTTTCAGCTCCTCCACGGTGATGGCCCCGTCCACATTGAAGCGCCCGGATTTCATGCGGCGCAGCGATTTCAGGTGGGCGCCGCAACCGAGCTCGTGCCCGATGTCATGGGCGTAGGTGCGGACATAAAACCCCTTGCTGCAGACGACGCGGAAATCGATTTCCGGCAACCGGACAGCCTGGATCTCATGGGCATAGACGTGCACGAACCTCGGCTCGCGCTCGATCTCCTTCCCCTGGCGGGCCAGCTTGTAGAGCGGGACGCCGTCCTTTTTGATCGCACTGACCATCGGGGGAGTCTGGTAAAAATCGCCGTGGAACTTCGCGAAAGCGGCATCGATCTCACTGCGTCCCAGATCCGGGACCGGGCGGGTTTCGATCTCCACGCCGTCGGCATCCTGGCTGTCGGTGACCTTCCCGAGCTCGAGCGTTCCCGCATATTCCTTGTCCTCGCTCATCAGCAGGTCCTGGATCTTGGTGCCGCGGCCGATCGTGATCAGGAGCAGCCCTGTGGCGAGGGGATCCAGCGTGCCACAATGGCCGACCTTCCTCGTGTCGAGCGCCCGCCGCGTGATCGCGACGACATCGTGTGATGTCATTCCCGACGCCTTGTCCACCAACAACACCCCGTCAATCTCGTTTCCTGATTTCATCGCACACAACTTTCAAAAAATCCTCTTTTACCTTTTCGAGCGTCCCGCGGACGCGGGCGCCGGAAGCCATCGGATGGCCCCCGCCCTTGAAGATCTGGCAAATTTTGCAGACGTCGAGGGCTGGGTCTTTCGATCTCGCGCTCACGCGGACTTTTCCTTCCGGAAGCTCCTCGAAAAACACTGCGGCCCGCACGCCCTCGATCGAGCGGAGCGGGTCGATGATCCCCTCGTTGTCTTCCGGAATCACCCCGAGCCGGGCCACGTCGGAGAGCGTCAGCGAGAACGTGGCGATCCGGTCGCCGCAATGGAACTCGGCCCGCTCGAGCGCGAAGCGGAGGAGCTCGAACCGGCGCTTCGGCTGGCTCTCATACATGGCCCTGGAAAGCGAGGCCACGTCCACTCCCGCCGCCACGAGCCCCGAGCCCGCGTCGAATGTCCGCGAATCCGTTCCCTGGTATTGGAAGGAGCCGGTGTCGGTGGAAATGGCCGCGAACAGGTTCGTCGCGATGGCGGGCGTCAGTTCGACCCCGGCCCCGCGAAAAATCTCGTAGAGGATCTGCCCGGTGGCCGGTGCCGAGGGGTCGACATGGTTGATGTCGCCGTAGAGCTCGTTGCTGACATGGTGGTCGACGTTGATCCATTTCGCACCGGGCGCAACCGCCGCCACCACCGTGCCCAGGCGGTTTTTGACCGAAGTGTCCAGGGCAAGAAAGACATCGAACATTTCCGGGGAGGAAGGAGGGGCCGAGACCAGACCGTGGTCGGGCAGGTAGCGGAATTTGTCCGGCATCCCCCCCTCGATCCATGCCGTGACGTCCTTGCCGCGACCCTTCAACCACAACGCGCAGGCGACCACCGAGCCAAGCGCATCGGCATCCGGACGGAGATGGCTGGCGACCAGGACCCTGCGGGCCTTGTCAAGGGAGGAGAGGATTTCGTCAATCATGTTTGGCATCGTCCAGCCCGAGTTCCTCCATGATGCTGAGAATCCGGGAGCCCCGCTCGATCGACTCGTCGAGTTTGAAATACAGGTGCGGCGTGTGCTTGAGGGTGACCCTCTTGGCAATTTCGCCTTGCAGGTGGACGCGGTTGCGCTCGAGCTTCTCCAGGACATGCCTCTGCTGGCCGGGGTCGCCGAGTGCCGAGACGAAGACGTGCGCCTGCTTGAGATCCGGCGTGACATCCACCGAGCTGACCGTTACCAGGACGGGCGCGAAATCCAGATCGCGGAGGAGGATCACTCCGATTTCACGTTTGAGGACTTCGCAGACCCTTTCGAGACGGTGTTTCATAGACAAGGAGGCCGGGCGGCGCGCCCGCCGTGGCTCCCTAGAGTTGCTGGGGGATCTTCTCGAGGGTGTAGCACTCGATGATGTCCTCGGGCAGGTATTCGGAAAAATCGCCGAGCTTGATGCCGCATTCCAAACCCGCGCGCACTTCCTTCACGTCGTCCGTGAACCGGCGCAGCGTGGCCAGTCCCCCGTCGTAAATCGGCTGGCGGCGGCGCAGCACGCGGGCACGGGCCGTGCGCGCGATGCGCCCGTCCGTGACCATGCAGCCTGCGACCTTCCCCTTCGTCAGATCGAAGACCTGCCGGACCTCCGCGTGGCCGATGACCGCCTCGCGCAGTTCCGGCTCCAGCATCCCGCTCATCGCTTCGCGGACCTGGTCGAGCAGCTCGTAAATGATGCTGTAGAGCTTGATCTGGACGCCCTCGCGCTTCGCGGCCTGGGCCGCCGTGTTCTCGGTCTTCGTGTTGAAACCGATGATGACCGCGTTCGACGCGCTCGAAAGCAGGACGTCGGAGTCCGTGATCGGCCCGACCGCCGCGTGGATGACCTCCAGGGAAATTTTCTTTTGCGGGATGTCCTGGAGGGACGAAACGATCGCCTCGAGCGAACCCTGGACATCGGTCTTCACCACGATCTGGAGCGTGGGTTTCTGGTCCTCGGCGAGGTTGGCGAACAGGTTCTCCAGCGTCGCGCGCTGCGGGGCGGCGAGCTTGTTGGTGCGGAGTCCATCGAGGCGTTCCTCGCTCAGGATCCGCGCCGACTTTTCCGAGTCCATGACCACCAGCTCGTCGCCCGCGCCCGGGAGCCCGCTGAAGCCGAGAACCTTGACCGGCGTCGAAGGCCCCGCCTCCCTGACCGCTTTGCCGTCGTCGCTGATGAGCTGTTTGACCTTGCCCCAATAGTTTCCGCAGATGAAGGCATCCCCGACCCGGAGGGTGCCCATGCGCACGATCACCGTGGCGGTCGGGCCGCGGCCCTGCTCGACCTGGGCTTCGATCACGGTGCAGCGGGCATCGGCCGTGTTGCTGGCCTTGAGTTCGAGCATCTCCGCCTGCAGGGTCATCATGTCGAGGAGTTCGGGGACGCCGGTTCCCTTGGTGGCGCTCACGGGAAGGCAAATGATGTCGCCCCCCCAGTCCTCCGGCACCAGGCCCTTTTCCTGAAGCTGGGTCTTCACGCGGTCGAGATTGGCCGAAGGGAGGTCGATTTTGTTGACCGCGACCATGATCTGGACCTTGGCCGCTTTCGCATGGGAGATCGCCTCCAACGTCTGCGGCATAAGCCCGTCATCCGCCGCCACAACAAGGACGACGATGTCCGTGACCGTCGCCCCGCGGGCACGCATGGCCGTGAAGGCCGCGTGGCCGGGGGTGTCGAGAAACGTGATCTTCTGCCCGTTCCGCTCGACGCTGTATGCGCCGATATGCTGGGTGATGCCCCCCGCCTCCCCTGCGGCGACGCGGGCTTTGCGGATGGCATCGAGAAGCGAGGTTTTGCCGTGATCCACGTGCCCCATGAACGTGATGATCGGGGCCCGGCTGTTGAGCTCGTTCGCCTTGGGCTTTTCGGGCTCCTTGGGGGCCTCGACCTTGACCTCGACTTTGTGGTGGCCTTTCGACGTGTCTTTTCTCTCGCGCTCGAAAACGAAACCGTGAAGCTCGCAGACCTTCGCCGCGATGTCGGGCTCGATCGTCTGGTTGATCCCGCTCGCAAAGATTTGAAACGTCATCAGGTCCTTGATGAGATGGAACGGCTTCAGCCCGAGTTGCTCGGCGAGATCCTTGACGATGATCGGGGGCTTGAGGTGCAGGACTTTCTTGTCCGGCCCGGCCTCTGCGGGGACTTCCTCCGCAGCGGGCGGCTCGGGCGCTGCCGGGACGGGCGGTTCCTCGATTTTTGCGGGCGCGACCGGCGGGAGCATCCCCGTCATGCCAATGGGCACGATGAACGGTTTCAGCGCGGGTTTGCCAGACCCTTCGGCCCGCTTGACTTTTTTCTTCGGCTCCAGCAGGTCCACCGTCGCCATCACGGGCTTGGGGACCGGCACTGCGGCGGGCGTCTCTGGAACGGTTGCTTCAGGTGTCGGAGATTTGCGCGTGACAGAGGAAGCGCGCCTGGGCTTCGCGGCTTTGTCTTCGTTTGGTCGTTTTGTAACTTTCTCTGCCATAAATAATAGGTCCGGGCCGTTGGGAAGGGCTCATCGCTGTCAGGCGACGGAAGTTTTTTCCGCCGTGCTCGCCAGGGCCGCATCGAGGATTTTCTGCCCTGCCTCGTTGTCCAATCCGAGAATCTCCGCGATATCGTCGGCTCCCGCGGTCTGCACCGCCTCAATCGAAACCATGCCGCTGGATGCCAGTTTCTGCGCGTCCTCCTCGCTGACCCCGAGAACGGATGCCAGCGAGTGGGCCGCCTCGGCGGTCCGGGATTCCATCACCTGGGCGGCGGTCTTGTCTTCCTGGATGTCGACTTCCCAGCCGGTCAGCTTGGCGGTCAGGCGCGCATTCTGGCCCCTGCGGCCGATCGCGAGCGAAAGGTCGTCCTTGTGGACGAGCACATGGATCGTCTTCGTCTTTTCATCGGACGTGATGCTGCGGATGTTGGCCGGCTTCAGGGCGGCGGTCGCGAACTTCACCGGATCCGGGTCCCAGCGGATGATGTCCACTTTCTCGTTGTTCAGTTCGCGGACGATATTTTTGACCCGCGCCCCGCGCATGCCCACGCAGGCCCCGACCGGATCGACCTTCGGGTCCTCGCTGTGGACGGCCACCTTGGTCCGGTAGCCGGCCTCGCGGGCGATCACCTTGAGCTCCACCGTGCGGTCCGCGATTTCGCTGACCTCCAGCTCGAAGAGCCTGCGGACAAAATTCGGGTGGCTCCGGGACAGGATGATTTCGGGCCCCCGCGAGGCATTGTCCACGGCGACCACATACGCGCGCAGACGGTCCCCCACGTTGTAGTCCTCGGTGACAACCCGCTCGCGCGAGGGCATGACCCCCTCGAATTTCCCCAGGTCGAGAATCACGTCGGATTTCTCGAACCGCCGCACCGTCCCGTTGACGATCTCGCCGGCCCGGTCCTTGAATTCGTCGTAAATCATCTCGCGCTCGATCTGCCGGATCCTTTGGTTGATCGCCTGGCGGGCCGCCTGCGCGGCAATGCGCCCGAAATCTCTCGGGGTCACCTCGATCTCGACCTCCTCGCCGATCCCGGCATCCGCTTTGACGGCCTTGGCTTTCGAAAGCTGGATTTCATCGTGGGGATTCGAAACCTTCTCCACGGCAATCAGTTTTGCGAATGCGCGAATCGCCCCGCTCTGCGGGTTGATCTCGATGCGCAACTCGCGCGTGCCGGATGTGAAACTCTTTTTGGACGCGGCAAGGAGGGCATCCGAAATCGCCTCGACGAGGATTTCGCGCTTGATGCCTTTTTCGCGCTCGAGGTAATCGAGCATCGCAATGAGTTCAGAGTTCATAAAAAATCGGTGGGCCCACCGATGAAAAAGGCGGGAACCAATCCCGCCAAACTCATTCAAATGGGAACCTGTCAATCTGAGGCGACATCACGCCTTGGTCAAGTCACAAGAAAGAGGGATTTTTCCGCTGGGTGCACGACGCCAAAGTTACCGAGAGTCATGCAGCCTTCTGGTCTCTGGCGAGCCAGAGGTCGTCAAATCGGTTGCTCAGCAGGAAAGTTCGGAGGTCCAGGACGTTCTGCGCCCCCTTGA
>JBAYTU010000135.1:0-7021 GCA_041675465.1 Terrimicrobiaceae bacterium
CCTCCGCGAAGAGGACGATCCCGCACGGGTCAGAAATCCCCTCCCCCTCCGGGAGCGGCGGCTCTGCGGAGGAGAAGGCATCGTCGTTCGAGGGTTCGGCGGGACTCGGAGACGGCGACGGAGTGAAGTTGGGCTGGCTTTTGAGGTGTTCAATCTCCTGTAGAAGTTCGGGCACTTTGGCGGCTTCTCGCTGCAAATCCTCGACTCGTTTCTTCATGGCGCGGTTTTGTTCAAGAAGGGCCTCTGCATATGCTTTCTGCTGGGCGCTACGCTGTTTCTCGTCCGCCACCTGGTAATAGCCTGGGGATGGATTGGATTTTGCCGCGGTCGGCCCCATCGGCAGCGCGTAAGGTTCCGATGGGCGATAATTCCAGTCGGCAGACTGTTCCCGGCGATAGACCGTGTGACGCTCGTGCATTTCGTCGGGGAAATTCGGATCCGTGTAACGGCCTGCCGGATACGCTTTCACGGTTTCTGGGACTCGCACGCCCGGCATGTCGTTTCGGGAAACGCCAGCAACGGCGGGATTCGACTGGATTTTACCCGGCTTGCGGGTGGCGCATGCCGAGCACAGGCAGAGGATGAGGATGGTGATGAGGTATTTCATGGGTTTGTTGGGTTGGATGCGGAGAGGACAGGCGTGGTTTTTTGCAGGTCAAGAGTCTGGGTGACGTAGAGGTAAAAGAGCGTCCCGGCGGGAACCCGGATGTAGTAAGGATCGTTTTTCAGACTCTCCAAGAGACGCTGGGAATAGATTTGCCCACCAGCTTGGATCCCTGCGGAAATGGCATCCGTGAATCCACCATTCTGGATCTGGGTCGCTCCGCTGGTCAGAGGAGAAATCAGATTCGTCGTCTGCGGAAACGCCCCGGCCCCCGCCGAAATCATGGAGGCGAGAACCGCCTTCGCTTCGGCGAATTTATCGGAAGCGATCATGTAACCGCGAAGCCCAGCGGAACCATCGGTTTCGCTCCAGCCTCCCGGTTTTGCCGCATCGGGCGCATAATCGAGAACAGTTCCGGAGAGTGGCAATTCCCGGCCATCCTGGAAAACGAGAACCCATTTCCTCTCGGAGCCAATCCGTTCGCGGGCGGCGGTCTTCTGGGCAATACCGTGAACCTCCGTTCCTGCCGGAATGATCAAGCGCGCATCGTGCCAGACATCCTCGGTGATGAGTCCAATGATTGGGGTTTCGATGTTGGTGGAATCCACCGTGTTGACCAGCTCGCACCGGAGAAGCCGCCCGAAGGGAAGATATGATTCGCTGCGGGCCACATCCCGCGTGGCGAAGATGGCCTGGGGAATTGGCGGCGGGGGCTTGGGTGTCGATGATGGCCGTGAGGCGGAACTGTCTGCCAAGTTGGGAGCCGGTGCGGGCGGCCGTGCAGGGGGAGTGACCGGGATTTCTTCGGTGAACGAATATCCCTTTGCCGTGGTTGCCTGCGCGGGAACAGCGGGATTGATGGCCGCAGTCGAGCGCTGGCCTTTCCCGGGAAACAGGAATGCGAAGATCAAGGCGCCTGCCAGCAGGAACAGGATCAGTCGACCGGCAGGTTTTTGAAAAAGTTCAGTCCAGAGTTTGCGGATGTTCATTTGAAGTCAGTGGTTTCGGCACGCACGACGAGCACGTTCCATTTGTTGTCGGGATCGAGATTGTTGCGTCCGCCCTGCCCGTTGCCGGTGATGGCGAAGAACGCCGGGGTGACGGACTTCGGCGGCATAACGCCGGACGCATCCGCGAGCGATTGCGTATAGATCTGGTCATCCAACCGGACGGCCAGATCCTGCGGCTTATAAAAAATGGGCCGATCGGATGTGTTTTCCAACTCCACCCGAAAAATCAACGTGTCGTCCTGCTCGAACCGCCACACGTCACGTATACGCACCACAAAGCCCTCGTAGTAATTCGTGATGCCCGGTGCAGCATGAAGAACACCGGCCAGTGCATCCGGTCGATTCGCCGCAAAGAGCGGATACGCCTTGGCTTTGTCCATCAGGGAAAACAGTCGCTCCGGGACAATGGCTGCGCGGCCACCGTCCTTTCCTTTCCGGTCATCCTGGTAGAACGTGACGTTATAGAATGGCTGGTCCGATGCCTTCAAATGCAAGACGTGTGCCTTGCGGTTGAAAATCACCGTCAAATGATCCTCCGCGTCGGATTTCAATGCCCGGATGCTGAAATAGAAATTCCCCGGTGTGAACGAAATCAGGAACCCGGCATTTTCCTGCTCCTGCGTTGCGACCGACTTCGCAAAGAGCCCGGAGATTTCCGACGGGAACATGACCGTTGTCGTCCCTGATTTCGAGGCCACCGGAATGGCGTAGATGACAAATTCATCCAGAGGTTTTTGGGTGATCGGCCCGGCGCAAAGCGCCAGCGGCAGAAGCATGAATGAGAGAGCGCCAGTAATTTTCATGCGCACAATTTGGCACAGAAACACTCGGGCCCTGCTCCCGGTTGGGAGCAACTTCAACCGGGCAAGAGCAAAAGGTTCATCAACTCAGAAACCTGTCTCGGACAGTAGACCAATCAGCGTAAATTGCCGGTATTTTACGGAAGTAGAAATTGATGCCGTATCAAAACAGGGAGCGAGTGTCGCCCATCTGAGCGGATCAGCGAAGCAACCCTCTGTCGGAAACGTTGCGTCTATTCTGAAGCTTTCATCCGATACTGCGATGGTGATCGAATGGGCTCGCGCTTCCGATTGATCGGGGTCTGATGATTTCGAGGACCTTTTTCCAACCTGATTCAGTCGAAGGCATATTGGATTCTCAGAGCGTAATTTGGACAGTGACATCACCTTACATGGGCCGTATTACAGTTTAATGGTACGTCTCAGCAAATTCTCGGCCATCCACGGAAATGAGCAGCAACCCTCTCTCATCGGGAATTTCGCTCAAATCTATTGCCCAGGGAAGGAGATCACCGCGACGATTCTACCATTTGAGAGCGCCGAACAGCTGCGAGCGCTTCGGGACGAACATTGCTCAACGCACCTACTTCGGAGAGATGGTGACAACATTCACTGCGTTTCCCTAGACGGGAAAAAGCCTCAAATCGGCGACAACGCATACGCCATCAATCTGGGTGAGGAACCAGGATGGGTCGCGAATTTATTCCGCAGGTCATTAATCGATTTTTATACGCAGAAAGACCGTGAGATTTTGAATTTCGACCCGCTGGAGGTCGTTCGCAAAGGCGACGGACTGAACCTATTGCCTCGGTTGATCTCTGAGACAATGCCAAATTGGCTTACGATCAAGCAAGTTTGCCAGATCCAATGTCGAGTAATCTATTCCGATGACGGACCGACGTTGGTGGTGGTAGCAAACTCATTCATCAGGAAGCGTTTCCATACGACTTGCAAGGAACTTCAGGAACAAGGTTTGGATGTCACTGGTCTTTTCGTGGGGACCCTTCGACCTGACCGCGATGCAAGGATTTCACCAAAACTTCGAAAATCGGGAAAGGTTGAAACGATTGACGGAAAAGTTTTACGTCTTTGCGAGGCGCGTCAGCCAGAAGCTAGTATCGATGCGGAATCATCGTATTTGATTGCGGACCCGGAGTCGCTAGCTCGCGTTTTTGCGTTTTGTTTCAAGTCGCGCGGAAAGCTTCTCCAAGACAAACTTCGTGATTCGCTTGAGGTCCTCGGACAGGGAAAGGCAAAACGGGAGACGATCGAGGGATACTTCGCGCATCTTCGAGGACTCGACTTGGAGATTCTTCCGGGAGTCAAAGTGCAAATCGGGCAAATGCTCAGCGACGGTGATCGCTGTTTCCCGAAAATATCAACATTGCCGGAACCCACCTATATTTTCGATCCGAGCCGCAAAAAAACACACAACTCGAAGAATCAAGGGCTTGCGGCATTCGGACCGTATACCGGTCTGACGTTTCAGCCCAAGGTCCCACGGGTTTGCATTGTCTGCGAAGCATCCCGCAAAGGCGACGTCGAGGTTTTCATCAAAAAGTTTCTAGAGGGCTGTAACGAGGCGAAACTAAAGTTTCCTCCATTTGAAAGAGGTTTTTGCCGCCTCTACAATCTCGGCAAAATCGTTCCCCAGTTTTTCGTTACAAACAGTCCGACCGCGACGGCCTATAAGAAAGCTGTGGACGAGGCTATCGATTCGCTTCAAAACGATGAGAAGTGGGACTTAGCGCTGGTTCAATCATCCGAAGACAGCTACGGTATGCCGCCGCGTGAAAACGCCTATCTGGTGACGAAAGCTGCATTCATGACGCATCAGATTCCCGTTCAGGAGTTCGAATGGGAGACAATGAATCTTGCTGCCGGTAATCTTGAATATGCGTTGAGCAACATGGCGCTCGCCTCTTATGCAAAGATGAGTGGAATTCCATGGCTGATAACGTCGCGCGAACCGGTAGCTCACGAGTTTGTTGTGGGGCTCGGGAGTGCCTTTGTCGGGGATGGGATTCATCAGGACCGTGAACGCGTGGTCGGCATCACCTCCATTTTCTCGGGTGAAGGAAAGTATTACCTATCAAGTCTTACCAAAGCCGTGCCGATAGATGAATTTGAGGATGCTCTCGTCGAAACCTTGGATGCTGCATTTGCCAAGGCACGAAATGAGGTCGGTTGGGAGAAAGGAGAGACGGTCCGCATCGTTTTTCATTGCTTCAAACCTTTCAAAGATCGAGAAGCAAAGGCCGTGAATCGCCTGCGCGATAAACTGACTGATTTCACCGTTGAGTGCGCTTTCGTCCATGTTGTTTCCAGCCACCCGTGGATGCTTATCGACATGGGGCAACACGGGGTCCCGGCAGGTTACAAAACTAAAGGTATTAACGTGCCACGGCGAGGTTTGTATCTCCCTTTGTCGAAGTCAGAATGCCTGATAACGACTACCGGTCCAAGAGAACTTAAAAAGGATACAGATGGGATTCCTTCGCCGCTTCTGTTGAAGCTTCACCACGATTCAAATTTCACAAGCATGGAGTATTTGGCGAAGCAGGCGTTCCAGTTCACGTCCCACTCTTGGAGAACCTTTCTGCCCGCCTCGCTGCCAGTGACAATTGCCTATTCTGAGCTAATCGCCCGGCTGCTGGGAGATCTTTCCAGGTTGACTAAGTGGAGCCCCGATGTTCTCCGCGGAAAACTTGGCCGTTCACGTTGGTTTTTATGAGCGATTACATGGAATCAGTGCTGGTTGAGAACATTGCTACCATGCGATCTCAACTTGACAACTCTAGCGACGAAGACGGCTTGGTGCCCGCGATTTCGTGCTGGCTTGAGGGCAAGGCACAACCTTCCACACCATTGATGGAGACGATTTTGGCGCATGTAGCTGCCAGTCGGTCGTATCGGGCGGTTGCGGCGGCTGGCTTTTTATTGGCCGTGGGCACTAAAAATGAGGCGCTTACCGAGTTTTTTGATTCAGGAACAGCTTGGCTTTTAAAAAAAGCTCTCATTGTTGATGGGGTGCCCACGGGTGTCGCAGTGGATGGGTTGGCTGTTTTTGGCATTTCGCTGGGCCAGCTTAAGGTTGGAGCAAAAAGCGGTTTTAAAGAATGGGTTTCATCTGTCAATGACGCGGAATCAAAGCGCAGCGACGCTGAACCGCTGAGCAGAACTTCACTTCAAATTGCCTTCGCGCTGTTAAATTCTGATGCCTATATTCCAACGCTTAGCGACGCAGCTGACCTTTGCCTGTCCCTACACGGCAAAGGCATTCTAAATATAGATAGCTCTACCCTTCAGCATCTTTGTGAGCAATTGTATCGAAAGCTTCGGACGTTGCGTGCGATCAAGACAGCGAGTGAAGAGTTGGTTTTGGGGCTATGTGCTTACGATTGGGTCGAATCGAATGCAGTGGCCTCGACTCACGAGGTTGTAACAATAAACGATCTCACTCGCCTCCTCGGGCGCTTGGAGAGTTGCTTTTATCGATGGACTTGGGAGGAAGACAAACGAACCCCCGACAGCATTACTGAACGCTGGGACATTCAAAACGAATATCACTTTCAGAACTTCCTCTGGGCCGTGCTAAAACCTGTTTTCCCAGACATGAAAGAGGAGGAATACGTGGCCTCTGTCGGTGCGGTGCAGTCCAGGATCGACCTACTCATTCCATCTTTAAAAGTGATTATTGAAGCAAAATATCGACGAAAGAAAATGTCAGAGAATGCGCTGACGAGAGAAATTGCTGAGGACTTAGGACTTTATCGGCATAAACGTTCTGATTGGCAGGGAATTATTCCAGTGATCTGGGACGAGGTGTCGCGTTCGGATGAAACGGATCATCTTATCGCTGGTTTGAAGGAAATGGACGGTGTAATTGACGCCTTCGTGGTGACGCGTCCTTCAAGAATGTTATAGTGCGCTGTATATGAACATACTTTTTATCGTCTATTCAATTCATCACAAAGCGACCGATCAAATCGCAATTGAGCGACTTGTTATTTCCGTGGGAGAGCCCCTGTCGCGGGAAGGTGATTTTTGGATTATTCTCACGGAGAAAAGCTCTCATGAAGTGCGAGACTTGATTCTGCCTCACCTCGATTCTTTTGACTGCCTTTTGGTCGGAACCGTGGGCGATACGATATGTCATGGGACTTGGGGCTCGAAGGACATTCGAAACCTTTCTCGTTACTTCACATTGGAATGAGCAGGACAAATTGCCCAACATAAATTAAATACCTCCTTCAACATGGAAATCCCAGAAGAACTCCGTAACTTTTTGAATATAGATAAGGTTGAAGCTCGTCTTGATGTCGCATCGCTTCTTACCGATTCGACAAAAAAAGGTGAACTCATAAACTTCGCCAACTTGGCAGAAGAGGAGCTGGACAACTATCTTGCTCGGCATAACCAAGCGGTAAAATCGGGAGCTCCCTTTGCGGATAAAATCACCTTAGCCGAGGCCGTGCTTTTAGGCCGCTTCGTCGTTTTGAGTGGGTTCAAGCATGAACAATATTGAGTTGGAGGCCGCCCGCTTTGAGATAGGCAGCGATGCGGAAGTAATGGAAGTTACGGAAGCCGCGCGCCATGCGCTTGGC
>JBAYTU010000136.1:0-6813 GCA_041675465.1 Terrimicrobiaceae bacterium
CCCTCACCACAAAACCACCTCCGACTTCTTCTCGGCCATGAACGCAAACCACCACCGCTACCCCTTCCGTGCCCTCTTTGCCTCTCACCCCTCCTTTTCCTCCGCTTCATGAATTGGCCGTGGGTCGAACCCGAGGCGATGCCGATTTTCCTTTTCGATCACTTTCTTTGCGACCAGTGGATCGCCACCGGCAATCCGGATGAAACGGTCCGCGAATGGAGCGGCCCGGAAGAGAGGGCGAAGGATTCCGGCGGCTGGAGCAGGACCCTCAAGTCCGGCGGGTGGAGTGTCCGGCAATCGTGGCAATCCGCGGAGCACACGGGTCCGATGCGGCTCCATCAGCTTGTCACCAACACGGGCCCGGCGGGCGAGCTGCTCCTGGATGTCGGTGTCCTGGCAGGACACACCTCGCTCAAACCGGACGAAGGGGATATCGGGCATCCCCTGCGGCTCGGCGGACAGGGCTTTCTCTCGCTCGAACACCCCACGGGATATCACGCGGGTTGGCCCGCCGAAGACCGGGTGAGCCTTTGGTATTTTCCCGGAAAAACGGTCCCGGCGGGAGGAGCTTTCGTGCTGCCGGATGTCCTGCTCTCGTTGGATGCGGAGAAATCTCCCGAGGCGCAGTTTGGAGATTATCTCGAAAGCATGAATCCGGGCCGCCGCGATCCCATCGCGGTTTACGACCCCTACGGCACGAACGACTACGGGTTCGGCCTCACGCCGCGGGAACGCGACTTCGGGATGGATGACGCGCGGGTTTCCCTGGGGCATCTTGATGGCGCGGCCCGGCTCGGGCTGCATTTCGACTACTACGTCCTGGATGTGGGCTGGACGGAGCCGTCCGGCGATTTCACCCAGGCGCGGACCGACCTCTGGCCAAACGGATTGGCCGAGCTGGCCGGGGAGGTGCAGAAGCGGGGGATGAGCCTCGGGCTTTGGTTTGCGACCAGCTTTGCCGACTGGGGGGTTGCCGGGAATCCGGATCTTGATCCTTTGCGCGTCCCGGGACCGGGGGGAAAGTGGAGCGCCGCGGAAACCAACGGGCACGGATGCAAGCTGTGGGATTTCACACGGAATTTCTGCCTCGCGACCTCCTATTGCGACCTGCTTGAGTCCGGGATCAGGCATCACATCGGGCACAGCGGCGTCCGTCTCATCAAGCTCGATGCCGGAAACTTCTATTGCAACGCGGCGCACCACGAGCACCTGCCCGGGAAATATTCGACAACAGCCATGCACGAGCGCCTGTGGGAGATGAGCCGGCGTCTCAAGGAGAGCTGCCCGGATCTGTTCGTCGTGTGGTATTGGGGGATCCAGTCTCCGTTTTTCCTCACCACGGGCGACACGATTTTCGAAACCCGCTTGGGGATGGAGGGGTCGAATCTTTCCGATGTCCCCTGCTGGAGCCTCCGCGACAGCGCCATGCGGAATATCGACATGGCTCTCCGGCACACGCCGTGGGTTCCCCCCCGTCGCAAAGACACGCTCGGCATTTGGCTGGCGGCCACGACATGGGGAAACTACATGGGAAATTCCGGCTTGGACAACTCGGCCGCGATCGAAGTCGCCCGCGGGCACCTGATCTTCCCTCAAATCTGGGGGAACCTGAATCTCCTCGGCGAAAATCTCACCCGCGGCCTGGCCCGGCGCCAGGATTGGCTGAGAGCCAATGCGGGCCTCCTGCAAGGAGAGCGCCGCCCCATCGGACACCCCTGCCGGGACGACCGCTACGGCTACGCCTACGGGGAAGACGGGAATCGCATAGAACTCGTCACCCCGGGTTCCTCGCGCCTGGAAGTGTCCGACCCGTGGCTGAGCGTTGTCGTCCCCTTGGCCGCACCGTGTCAGTGGTCGGTCGCCCCCGGCCATCCGCACACCGGCAGGATTCTTCTTCTGGTGCGCGCCCGGGACAAAAACGGGTGCCTCCTCCGCGTCGAACAGGCCGGGGAATGGCCGCAGTTTTTCTGGCATTCGCCGGCCATCGAGGCCGTTTGGGAAACGACTTGGCCCCGGCACGACTATGTATGGAAGGGCAGTTCCTGGAAGGTCTGGCTCAGCGAACCGATGAGCTTGACCCACTTTTCAGGAACCTTGGAAGCGCTTCCGCCTTCCCGTTCCCGGCAGGGCATCCAATGGTCGGTTGAACTCGGAGGAATATCCTGCGCGGACCACTCGCGATTTGCCGCGAGCGACATCGCCGGGTAAGACCGCGACGGGGCAGGCAGAAAACCGCGGATCGCATGCGGTCACCCCTTCCACCCGTGGACCGTTTCGATCATGGCGAGGACGTTTTCCACCGGTGTGCCAGCCTGGATGTTGTGGCAGGAACACGGGATGTAGCCGCCTCCCGAGCCGAGGGTTTGGAGACACGTTTCCACCTCGCGGCGGACGTCTTCGACGGTGCCGAATGGGAGGACATGCTGGTTTTCCACGCCGCCATGAAAAATGACTGCGTCGCCGAAATCGCGTTTGAGCGGGGCGCGGTCCATGCCGGGGCAGATATGCTGGATCGGGTTGAGGATGTCGATCCCGGCCTCGATGAGGTGGGGCACGAGGTCGCGGGCGGCGCCGTCGGTGTGGAAGAGGATTTTTTTTCCGTGGCGATGGATGAGTTCGGCCCACCGGATCAGGCGCGGACGGAAAAACTCGCGCCAGGCCTCGACCGAAACCAAAAGGCTGGCCTGGGTGCCCATGTCGTCGCTGATAAATATGACGTCGATGAGATCCCCCATGTTGCGGAGGAACCGCTCGAGCATGGTGGTTTGAATGGCTTCGATCCTGTCCAGAGTCGAATGGAGAAAATCCGGTTCCGCCAAAACATCCATCAGCGCGTTTTCCATCCCGCGCAGGTGACAGTAGATCTCGAAATGGGAAAGCCACGGGCCGATGGTCGCGAAGCCGAAGGATCGCGCGCGCTCCGCGAGCGCCTTTGCGGCGGCATAGTTGAACCTGTCGGGATCCGGCCAAAGGCGATAATCGTCGAGCTGTCCCGGGCGTTCAAAGGCGGCCAGCGGGGGATCCCCATATTCCTGATACGTCGCCTTCCCGGCCCGGACGTTCCTCAGGGGAACGCCCCATGTGTCGGTCTCCCCGCCGAAGTTCGGATCAAAAAAATCGGCGCCATACCCGGGAAAAATCCAGACGATTTTATCCGCGCCCATTTTTCGGTAGAGCGCGAGTTCGTCATGCTCCCCGACATGATTTCGCAGGGATTCGAGGACTTCCGGAGTGAGCCAGACATCGACCGGGACACGGTCGGTCGGTTGGCGGTCGAGGGTGGCGAGGATGCGTTCGCGTGGATCCATGAGTTTAGCGTGAGAGATCGCCCCCGGCTGCTGCGGATTCGGATGCGTTCATTCGGGAACCCTCAGAATTCGTCGTAGGCGATCCGGCTGTCCGGCACTCCCAGTGCGGCGAGCATTTTTGTGCAGGCCTTGATCATCATCGGCGGGCCGCAGAGGTAATACTCGACGGCTTTGGGGTCCGGGTGCGTGGCGAGGTATTTTTCCATGACCACGTCGTGGATGAATCCGGTGTGGCCGGTCCAGTTGTCCTCCGGGAGCGGCGATGAAAGCGCGAGGTGGAAGGCGAAATTCGGGTGCGCCAGCGCGAGGTTTTCAAAAATGTGCCCGTAAAATATTTCCTGCCGGGAGCGGGCTCCATACCAGTAGCTGACCCTGCGGGCAGTGTGCCCGGTTTCAAAAAGGTGGGAGAGGTGCGCTCGCAGCGGCGCCATCCCGGCTCCCCCGCCGATATAGACCATTTCGCGTTGGGTGGGCTTGATATGAAAATCGCCGAACGGCCCGATCCCGGTGACGAGATCGCCGGTCTTGAGCGAAAACACGTAGCTCGAGCCGACGCCGGGCGGACAATCCTGGCCGGGGGGCGGCGTGGCGATACGGACGTTGAAGCGCAAGACGCGCTCGGTGCTCTGGTTGCTGGCGAGCGAGTAGTTGTTGCGGCGCGGGCTGCCCGGGTTGTGCGCCACGAGGTCGAAAACGTGCTGCCGCCCCCAAACTTCCGCGTAGGGCTGCGGGATGTCGAAGTCGCGGAACCGGATTTCCTCGTAGGCCGGAATGTCGAGTTGGAGGTAATCTCCGGGGGTGAAAGCGATTTTCCCGGAAGCCTCCAAGGGTTCGAGCACGAGTTCCTTGATAAAGGTGGCGACGCTGCGGTTGGAGACCACACGGAATTGATACGTTCTTTGGGTCCGGGCACCGGCTCCGCCGGCGCGGGCAAGATTGAGCCAGAGGCGGCCTTGGCGCTCCTCCAACGGGTAAGTGGCGAGACCCCGGCAGATCGGCGCCCGGGCGGGGGAGCCGTCGCAGAGACGGAATCGCCCGTTGTGTTTCGCGCATTCGATCTGCCCTTGCTTCACGAGCCCGTCGGCGAGGTGCGTGTTGCCGTGGGTGCAGATGCCATCGGTGGCATAGAGCCTGCCGTCCTCGTCCCGGATCAACGCGAAAGTCTTTTTTCCGTGGTCGAAGCGGAGCACGTCCGCCGGACCGAGGTCGGTGGCCGCGCAGATTTCCAGCCAGCCATCGGGGTCGGGGGGAACATCGCTGACGCGAACCTCCTCGATGGCGCGTTCTTTGGTGCTCGGGAGCTGGCGTTTCACATGGCAGGCGGGGTCTTTCACCTGCCTGAGAACCATCGGTAAAATTTCGCGCCAGGCAGCCAGGATGGACGGATAGGGCGGCGGGCAGTCGTCCCTGATGAGCTCGTGGAGCTTAGGAAGCGCATGGTAAGGCACGAGCGGGAACATGTGGTGCTCCACATGATAGTTCATGTTCCAGTAGATAAACCGGCTCAGCGGGTTCATATAGACCGTGCGGCAGTTCAACCGGTGATCGAGCACATTTTCGGCGAGGCCGGCATGCTGGGTCGTGTTGTGAACGATCATCAGCCAGGTGCCGAACAAATGCGGCAGGATGACGAGAAAAACCGGCAGCCAGGAATGGATGACAAAACTCAGCACGAGAGTCGCGGCGCAGAGCCCCAGGATGATGCGCGCATTGCGGCGGATTTTTGGAAACTCGCTCTCGGGGATGAATGTGCGTTCACCCGCGGTCATTCCGCCGCGCGAATGAAGCAGCAGGCCCGGAAAATATCCGCGATAGACGCCGATGGCGAAGAGGCTTGCGGCATGGGCCCGAAGATCGGGCGGACGGGAGACCTGAATCTCGGGATCCCGGCCCACGATGATCGTGTCGCTGTGGTGGCGGGTGTGGCTCCAGCGCCAGACCACGGATTCGCGCATGACCATGAAGGAAGCGATCTCATACAGCGCGTTGTTCATCCAGTCGGTCCTGAAGGCCGTGCCGTGCCCCGCCTCATGCCAGCGGGAATCCGAAGCCGTCGCATACAATACGGCATACGCGAGATAGGGGAGCACGGCCCACCATGTCCCCCACCATGCGATGGTGCCCCAGGCGGTGAGGCCGAGAAGCCCGAACCACAGAAGCGTGTCGCGAATGGCCGGGCCGTTCCGGCGTTCGAGCAGGGCGCGAAGCCGCGAGCGCGGAACCGGGGTTTGATACCACTCGGCTTCCGCCAACCCGCGTTCGATGGCCCGGGCGGCATTCTCGCCGGTCAGCGAGTAGTCGAGATGAGCGGGTGCCTTGGCGAGGACGGCGGCCCCGTTTGGATGATCTTGGCTCATGGTCTGGTTGTTGGGGAACGGATGAAGAGATGAGACGAACCTTCCAGAATTTGACGGCGGACGACGAGCATGGCAAGTTCTACTAATGACCGATTTGCGACAAATGATTCCTGTTTTGCGGCATGGCATCTGACTCTTCTTCCCCGATCTCAGGTTGGCGGGGTTCCCGTTATCCGGCGGTTGCTGGAAACGACATCGCGCGCGGGCTGTATTTGACCAGCCTTGGGCGGATCGCGCATCCGGCCTCATCCGCGTATCCGACGCCCGGACATCCGCCGGAATTTCAGTTCAGTTGGCATACAGGGAGGACTTTGGGGGACTTTGCCTTGGTGTGGGTCGAGCGGGGCCGCGGCACCGTGGAAACCCCTCTCTTGGGGCGGGCGAACATGGAGCCCGGGAGCGTCCTTTTGTTGCCTCCAGGAGTCTGGCATCGCTACAAGCCGGACCCGGAGACAGGGTGGGTGGAGAGGTGGGTTTGCGCCAATGGGAGTTACCTCCACAGGCTGCGAACGAATGGCGTTTTTCCGTCAACCCCAGAAATCCGTCCCATCTGTGATCGCAACGCCCTTGACGTCGCTTTTGACCAACTCCAAGCACGGTCGGAAGGGAATTGCCTCTGGGTCTCGGGCTTGACGTTGTCGGCCGTTGCTCTTGCTCTGGGCGAGATCGAAAAAAGCCCGGACGGCGTCTCGGGCAACGATTCCTCCGGTGATCCGCTGGTCGATGCGAGCATCCATTTCATCCGGACAAACTGCCACCGCGCCGTGGGTGTCGATGACATCGCGAAGCACGCCGGAATATCACGCCGGATGTTGGAGCGGCGTTTTGCCCGGACCTGGTTGCGCAGTGTCGCCCAAGAACTCACCCTGGCCCGCGTCCGGCGCGGCAGAGATTTGCTTTCGGAAAAAAGCCTGACCGTAAAGGAAGCCGGCTACGCCGCCGGGTTCGGCAGCGCGAGGCATTTCATCTCAGCCCATCGCCGGATCTTTGGCACGACGCCGGGTTTCGCGCGCCATCAAAGCTAACCCTACTTCGCGGACTGGAGGGGTCGGATGGCGGCGAAGCCGCTATTTTGCGATGTCGACATCAAAAGGTCGGCACTACAGCCGGGCTTGATTTGGGGTAATTTGTGGCGAGTGGATTTTCGG
>JBAYTU010000137.1:0-6754 GCA_041675465.1 Terrimicrobiaceae bacterium
CCGGCTGTTGGTTGCGATGGGGATGCGCTGCCGGGGCGGAGCTTGACGAAGAGCAGGAACCCGCCAACCAGGAAAGCCACCAAGATCGGCGCGGCAAACACCATCCCTGCGCGGGAAGTGCGCCGAACCGGAACGAGTTTCTGTCCGCACACGGGGCAGGGTCGCCCTCCTCCATGGATCACCATTGCCGAATCCGCCGCTTTGCAACGTCCGAAATTGATGCATTGGAAGCGTGCTCGTGCCATGGCTTTCAGCAACTCAGGGAGACGGCTTGCCGCGCGAGCCCGCCATCCGGGCCATTTCAGAAAACTTTTCGGCCACCTGATTCTCGGTGAGCCCGGTCTGCCGGGCGATGATCTTGAATACCTGTTCCCGGTAAAAATTCTCCCGCTGCACCAATTCCCGCCTTGCCAGATCGAGGGTTTCGCCGGATGTCAAAAACCCGCGCGGCCCCTCGGCGACGAGTGCCCCCCGTTTCATTTCGGCCACCCGGGCATCCTGGCCCCGGACCAGATCCCGGAATTTCTGAAAATCCTCGTTTTTCGCAAGCGGGCCCGGGAGCGCGGGACGAGGTGTTGCCGGAGAATGGCTTGGCTGACTTGGCGGGCTTTCCCTCCGGGTAGATGAGGCCTCCGCCGCGCTCATGGAGGTGCCGATCGCCGCTGCAGCACCGCCCAAACCTAGAAGTGAAGTGGCAAAAGGGGCCACGATAACAAAGACAGGAGCCACGATGAGGGACGTGAACATGATGCCCAAACCTTGGATCGTCGCGCCGCGCGCCAGCACGATGATTCCCATAACGAGGGTGACAAAAAGAACCGGCCCAACAATGAGCCAGGAGCCAAACCCAAGAAAGGGGATGAGTGAGACCAAGCAGATGAGGCCGATCAATACCCAACTGGCAATAACCAGCGGGCGATTCTGACTTGCGGACATTTGACTCATGCTGGTTAAGTGTCTGTTGGGTCTCTATTGGGACTGCTTTTTCAGCCAAGGCCACACCTCTGTGAGAGCCGCTTCAACCGCCTGAGGGCCTGTCGATTTAGGCTCATCTCCTGAAAACAAGACCCAAAGCAACGCTCCCAGCAATGCGACACCGACCGAGGCACCGGCTCCGACCAAGATAGGCTTGGGGATCCCGCGCCGAGGGGGGTCAATCTCTCTCAGGAACGTGCGTTCACAGTTGGGTTCGGAGGACGGACAAACGAATCTCTTGCCTTCAATGATTTCTACGGTCTGCCGGTTCTTCGCCAGTTCGCACTTCGCACGATTCTGGCAACGATAGTATTTAATTTTTGCCGCCATATTATCCCAGCAGTTTCTTGACTTCGTTCGTTGCGGTGAGGAACCGTTGATATGTCTTGTCGAGGTCGTTGCTGCCTCGCTGGACATAGATGTCGTCCAGATGAGAGTCCACCGCCTTTGCCAGCTCAGCCTTCTTATCGGCGTGGCGCCATGCGTCTGATTTCAGCAGTTCGCTCACCTTCCTATTGATGAGATCGAATTGCTCGGGCATCAACTTTTCAAGCAAGTCCACCATGTTGGTCGCTTCGAGCGACAGAGGGGTTGACAAAGCCCTTCCCGCAGCGTTCCGCTCCGCAAAATACAGGGATTCGACGCCGGTTTCGGGATCCTTTGCGGGTTGAATGAGCGCCATCGCTCGGGCAAGGAGCAACGTTGGCAACGCTTTCTTGCGTGTCGCGTCTGTGTCCAGCAGAAACAGATTGGGGAGAAGCTTGTAGCCGGCTCCCAACGGGACGCCATCGACTTCGCAGCGATGGTTTTCGAGATGGATTTGATGAACGTTCTGGGCCTCGCCGGCACGAATCGCGGATTCGTAGTCTTGGCGCAATTTCAGCAACGGCCTAAGAAATCTCAGCGCGAACCAATAGCGAACGCTGATTATGGTAATTTCGTTTGGATTGTGATCGGAATCCACCACTTGGACGGTCTGGCCACCGCCGATGGCGCGCTCAAAGGTTCGCTTGAGGTCGGCTCGAAAAGTTTGTTCCAGGTTCGGAGATTTCGGAAGAAACACCGTGATTGTGCCTCTCGGCATATTCGCGATATTCGGATTGCCGAGCTGAACCGCCGGTTGCGTCTGCTGGTCGTTAAAAGTCATATAGGCAGCAGCACTCTGAACCAAGGTGCGAATGTCTGATTGAAGCTGCTCAGTCATCTCGCCGTGCTGCTCGTGGAGCTTTTCGACGATATTGATGCCCATGATGCGACGCAGATCGGTTCCGGGAATCTTGAAGAGATTCTCGTGCGCGCTGCCCGATGTCTCATCGCAGGCGTCACTCATAACATCAACGAACCGCGGTTCCGATATGGTTTTTGCAAACGCGGTGAAAGTTTGCTCTGCGCCCAAATCCGCGCACAGCCGGAGCCGCGCATTCAAGGTTTGCTCGTTCTGAACCTTCCGGTCGGTGACCAGACGGCCGATGGTGCGGTCAATATTGTCGGGCTCGACCAACCGAACCAACTTCAGGCGGTAATTGATTTCCTCTTCCCGCGCACAGCGCGCAGCGACCATTTTCGAGAATTTTTCAACCCCTTTCGAGATGACTTGGGAGACCTGGGAAATCTGGTTGTTCAGTTCGGTGAGTTCGACAATGAGCTGTTGGATCAACTCCTTGGAGAATTCCCATGCCGCCGCTTCCGTCCGGGCAATATAGAATTCCTTCTGGGCGTTTGTGAAATTCTCGAAAACCTTGTTGGCCTTCCCCATCAAGTTGCTGATGACACCCAATTTGCTCCACTCGGTGTCAATCTTGGCCAGCTTCGCCTCCGCTTCCTCCTCGGCTGCGTGTTCCGCGGCAACGTATTGGTCAATATTTTGTCTGCGACCTCTGAGATGGTTCAGCAATTCTTCTACAATACGTATCGTATCGTGGACGGAATCTTCGCCCGTCTTCCAGCGGTCAAACAGGTCGCTCTCAATTTTCGCCCGGATTTCCCTTGCGTAATCGGCTTTCGCCAGCCGCTTGTCTTCGTAATATTGGATAACGCCCCGTTCGCGAAACCCCGTGGCGAAATGTTTGGCCGAAAAATCCTTCAAGTTGGGAAGCCATTTCTCCTTGCTCTGGGAATACGTTTCCATGAGATCGAGTTTTTCGTTCTCGAGTTGCGTTTCCCACTCCTCCCCAATCCGCGGCCATGCCTTGCCTCCGGACAAACGGAAGTCGGCCGCCAGTTTAAGATGGTCGTCGGTCAGGAACCAGCGCTCGTTGTTCCCGGCATTGGAGACAAGCTCCGGCAGGTCGCGATTCTGGGGTTGCTTGACGAAACCGGCGTCCGACCAATTGTTGAATTGGAATTGAAGGCTCGCCTGATGAGCGAACGAAAAGGCCAGCTTTTCCCGTATTTCCTGCTCCGGGATGGCAAAGCGTTTGACCCCAAAGGCTCCGAAGAAGTAGCTGCGCTCGTTGTTTTCATGCGGATACGGCGCAACATCCTCAAAAGATTCCGACTTATTTATTTGGTCGGGAATCGAACCTTTCAGTGCAACAATCTTTTGATAAAGGAAATCTGCCACCATCTGCTGCTGGTCTTCAAGCGAGGCGCTATCGTTCTTCTCGTTCTCGCCAGTAATCAAATAACATTGCTGGTAGTTGTCCTTTAATTCGGGCCGATCTGGCGTGACGGCCGCAACATTGTGAGGACGGAATACGCCCAGTTTCAGCGCATTGAGTTCCGCAAGCGCGGCATATTGATTGGGGTAAAAATTCCCCGTGTTTGCGCCTACAATTTTATCCGTGATGAGGACGTAGAGATAAATTGGATAGGCGTTCCTGTCCGGATAGAGTCGGCGTATCTGCGAAATGGCATCGATCAGACTTCCTGAGCCTGTGCCCGCGGCAAGGGTGCAGGTCACATGAAAGGTCACTTTCGCAACGCTGCCCTCGACCAGCTTGTTCACGCCATGAGTGAGTTGGGCGATAAAGTCTTTGATTTTCGTTGCAAAAAGAAATCGTCCGAAGCGTCGAATCTGCTGGGCACCTTGGGCACCACCTGCGTTCGCAATCATTGGCCGAAGCGTCTCCTGGTCGCCAAGCCAGGGTGAGATGCCGGGACTGCGCGACGAATTGGAAAAAACCGATTGAACGTCCGCGTCAGAAATGAGCAGCAAACTGTCTGGTTCCAACTTTACAGATTGGCCCAACACCTTCCACGATCCAGTATTCTCCAAATCGTTTCCGTTAGAATCCACGTAAAGGTAACCGATGCGGGCAACCGCTGGCAGCCATGTTTGGGCCTTCTCGTCCCAATGCCTTGGTTCAATGTTCCTGTGCTCTTGAAAAACAGTTTTTCGAAAGGCGCTGATAACCCGACCGCCGGTGCCTCCCAAGCCAATAATAAGGTGGTTGTTGCTCATACTTTTCTCAGGTGATAATTTTGATGTCCTTGTAGGATGCCCACGCGACCAGCCCGAACGGGACGGCCTGGCAGAGGAGAAACAGGACGACCAGGGCCGCCCGGGCATACGTCACGACCTTGGGAACCTGCGTGTCCAGCCCCCTGCGCATTTCGCCGGCGACCAAGGAGATCCCCCTCGGGGGCGGATACGAATTCCCCACCGTGGCGAAGTAATTCTTCACGTCGGCATCCAGAACCTGGCGCGGGATTTCGGACTTGCCCTCAAGGATGAGGCCGAGGAAGGGACGGCTGTCGTGGAAGTGCGCCGCGGCCCCGTTGGCGTAGGTGCCCGCCGCCGTGATGATCGACTCGTCGTGGTTCGCGGGGATGTGGCTGTTCGGAAGCCCCGGAAGCGGGACTTTGGAAAAGTCCTCAATCCCGAGCGCCTTCACGGACGTGTAGGCGACAGCGAATGTCTTGTCTGCCCAGATCGGGTCCAGATTGATCTGCGCCTCCCAGACTTTCACGGAAGCATAGGCCGCCTCCTTCGTGTATTGGAGAGCGAAGAAAAACACCGTGAAGACCAGTGTCAGCAGGGCCGCGAAAAAACAGAGGATGTGGTGGAGAGGTTTGGTGCGGTAGCGCAAGTTCCAGAGGCGCGAAAAATAGCTGCAGGCCACCCAGCACAGCGCGGCAAGAAGAACGCCGACGATGATCGAAACGACAAACCCCTTTCGGTCCAACCCGAAAAACATGGCCAGGCAAAGCCCCAGAACGGATAGTAGGTCGGTCAGGAAGTTCATGCCTTGGAACGGGCGGATTTATGGGCTCGCCAAGCCAAAAGCGTGACGCCGAACAGGAGCGCAACCCCCAGCAGGGCGGCGGGGCTGGCCTCGGGAACCAAACCGGGATTATAGACTCCGGCGACCGTGTAAGTCCAATCGTCGCTTATCGGGGCACTATATATCGAAAGATCGGGAAAGAGATTTCCACCCAGCTCAAATGCTCCGATATTCAGCAAGTGATCGTCATAGAAAAATTTGAATCCATCAAGCTTGAGGACCTCACCAGTGGGGGAATTGGAACCCGTAACGCTCAGGTCCGACAAAGGGAGTGAACCGTCAACAACCAGGCTGTTAATTTGCAAATAATCCTCTGGAATGCCGGTTGTGCTCCGGAGAATGCCCCAGACTTCATTGAATGGTTGGGTGACGGGAACCGAATAGGAATCGCCCGCGGTGAAACCATTCGCGCCGAGCGAAAGATAGTTGGCCCCATCGACTGCTATGGCGAAAGGATTGTTCTGTTTCTCATTCCACCACCGGCTTATTCTCTCGCCAGGAGGGGCATCAGCAGGATACATATACATCGGAAAATCGGCCCCGTCACTGGCTCCACCAGGCACGCCCGCTTCCAGGATATGGACGGCGATGGAATAATTGTCAGGGGCATAGTAATAATAATAGGCGGGACTGGCCTGCATCTTAGCATACCAGGAGACGGTCGGGTAATACCCGTTAACCGAGTCCCCATCGATGTAGGCAGTGTGATACCGATTGGGATGGTGAAACGAATTCAATTCTTCCGGTGTGAGTGGAGCCACAACCACCGTGGCGCGCGAAAACAGGGGAGAAAGCGCGAGCAGCACCGCGATGAAAAGTGACGCTGCTTTCATGTGCCGGGTTCCTGGCGGCTCGTTGCAGGTATGAGAAAGCAGGCCCTCCTATTATGAGCGAGCGCATGGCCTCCCCAAAGTGTGACTGACATCATGGCATTCATGACGGGCGTGTGGGATAAGCGGAGGGAGTCGACATCGCTACAGGCCCGACTGGCGGGCGCGGCTTTCCTCTTTCAGCGTCTCGATTTCCGTTTTGAGCTTGTCCCGCTCGGCCGCAAGCTGATCTTCGGACGGGCCGTCCGTGGCGGCGACGGAAGTGGCGTTGGTTGGTTTGGCAGGAATGGATTGCGGGTTTTTCCTTGCCGGGGCGGATGGGGCATTTTGCACCGCGTATTTCCGCCTGACGGCACGCGATTCATTCTGTGCCTGACGCGCGGACTCTGACTCGATGCCCAGTTTCTGCCGGAGTGCGGCAATCCTCTTCTGGCTCCCCGGTTCGTACCAAAACATCCCGCCCTTTGTCGGATCCGAGGCGCACGAGGCCAGGAAAAGCACCATCGAGGGAGCTGCCATGTTCCAAGCCAAGCGCCAGTTTTTTCTCATGGCCCTTTGATCTTCAAACGCCACTCTGGGCAGAAATCTCGGTCAACTGATTGCTGTATTGGAGCATTTCTTGTTTGACCTTTTTGAGTTCGCTCACCTCGGCTTCGATGGCCCGCAGGGCTTGGGCGTTTTTGCTGTTCTGGGCGGTGTCTTTGACCACAGCCTGCTGTCCGA
>JBAYTU010000138.1:0-6750 GCA_041675465.1 Terrimicrobiaceae bacterium
GAGCGTTCACCCGTTTGAGAAAATACCTATGCATGAGCTACTTACAGAAAGTGACTTCAGACATTTGGAACAATTAAATTCTAACCAATTGACTTTGTGGAACTTATAACCGGACACCCGTGACTCCACCGAATGACATTTTCGGAAGGATGTTGAACTGGTCCATGCCGCCGGGATCAGTTCCTGCCGATGATCCGCCTGCGGGCCTTCAAGGGAGGCGGGTCCGAAAATCCTTGGAACGCGCCTCCCGGCGTCCACCCGCCCAGGGCGTAGGCGTGTTTGTCTCTGAGGCTTCGCACTCCCTCGGACCAGGCGCGCAGCAGGTGCTTGCCCATCTCCCGGAATCCGGGGTGCCCGCCCATCGCCTCGCGCACCAGCGGTGCCGAGTCGGATACCGCATCGCTGATTTGCTCGACCAAGGCCGCCTGGCCTGCCTCATCGACGTCAAAACGGTGGACGACCAGGGCCCGGCTTCAGGTTTTCCCGGCCTTCGCAACTGCGGTTCAGTAGGCGCATTCCTTGGCGGCTTCCGCGAAGACGCGCAGATTTTCCGGGGGGGTATCGAAGAAGTGGTCGCTCGCGGAGCAGATGTAGCCGCCGTCCCTGCCGAATGATTCGAAGAGCGCGCGCACTTCTTCGCGGATGCGTTCCGGGCTCGCCCCGGTCAGGATGTTGAACTGGTCCATTCCTCCGATCAGCGCGACTTTGCCCCCGAGTTTTTCCTTGAGGGTGCTGCGGCTCTCCGGGGTGACATCCCCTCCGACGCCGGGGGGGCTCAGGGTCTCGCTGGCGTCGCATCCGTTCGACGGGATCATTTCGGCCAGCGGCACCATGCCGCCGCAGGTGTGGTAGACCACCGGAAAGCCGCATTCGTGCAGCGCGGCGATCACCGGTTTGTCGTAGGGCACGCAAAACTCCTCGAACATCGCGGGGCTGATGACCGTGCTGCTGGCGGCACCGCCCCCGTGTTCGATGAGGTCATATTTGGCCCCGCGCATCTGCTCGTGGACGAAGGCGACCTTCTGGCGGGAGATCCGGTCGAGGATCGAATGGACCCGATCCGGCTCGTCGATGGCGAACATGATCGCGTCCTGCGTGCCGACCAGTTCGACGAAATCCTGCCAGACCCCGGGCTGGCCCCAGGCGGACACAAAACCGCGGACGATGCCCGCGTCGCCGGTGCGGTTATACCACGAGGAAAGATCCTCTTGGTCGAGCGCCTGGTTCGGCCAATGGCGGAGGAAGATCTCGACCTCGTCGAGCGACTTGGCGAGATGTTCGGTGAAGAACGTGGTGATTTTGTCGGTGGATTTCGCGAAGGTCAGGTTCCCGGACGGGGTTTCGACCTCGTATCGTGTCTCGACGGCACCACGCCCGTCGGGAGCCAGCGTTTCGGAGGTGATCTTCCAATCGGGTGACGTGCGATCCCGCATGACCGTGAACGGCGTGACGGAGGCGTCGAGGCCGGTTTTGAGGAACGCTTCGATCTGGTCGCACCCCCCCATATGCTCGCGCAGATGGTAGGGCTGCCACTGGTGGATGGTGACGGGGAGACGGTCGGGCTTTTCGCGCCGCAGGGCGCGCATCATCCGCTCTTTGGAGGTCATGTCTGGCACGGGGCCACCTTCGCATGTCCCGGCTTGCGCGTCTTCCAACAGGCTGATTATTTATTACGGCGTATTGACTTTTTATGGAGCGCCTGAAATTCCGATCCTTCGCCCGTCCGGGAGAGGCCTACCATGCGGGGGCCGACGTGATGGAGGGCGGGCGGGCATCGCGGGTCCACAGGCACGACTTCCACGAAGTCTTCTGGGTTTCCAACGGCTCGGGCGTGCACAGGCTGAACGGCAAACCGCACGAAATCCGCCGGGGGTCCCTCGCGTTCATCCGGCCGGAGGACGCCCACAATTTCCAGGTTCGCGGGGAATCGATGTGGATCCGGAACATTGCGTTCCGCGCCGGGTCCGCCGCCATGATCCTCGAGTCGTTGGGGGATGCCGGGAGCACGGGGATCTTCGACAGAAAAAGCCTGGGTGCGAGCACCGTGGTTTCGCCCGCCCTTCTTGTCCGCCTGGATGCGGCATTCGACCGCCTCGCCGTCCTGCCGCGCCGCGCGGTGGTTCTCCATGCCTTTCTCTTCGATCTGGTGGACCGCCTTCTTTCCGAACATCCGGGACGGAACGAGGGGCAGTCCGCCCCCGCCTGGCTGTCCGATGCGGCCGAGAGCCTTTCCTCCCCGGGCCCCCTCGAATCCGGGCTGGCGGGCTTCTACCGCCGGTGTGGCAGATGCCAGGAACACGTGGCCAGGGCCTGCCGGAAACACTACGGATGCAGCCCGTCTGATCTGGTCAACCGGCACCGGCTCCAAAAAGCCGCCTCCCTGCTCGCCACCACGGAGGAGAGCATCCTCGGGATCGCCATGGATTGCGGGTGGAACAACCTCGGGCACTTCTACAACCTGTTCAAAAGGGCCTACCAGATGCCGCCACGCCAATTCCGGCAAATGGCCCGCCGCACCCTGCGATGATTCCATCCCTCACGGCAGCATTCCCGAAAAATCACAACCGCCGATGTTGAGGCCAAGGAGGCACCCGGGCACACTGGAGCGGGCGTTCCGCCAGCTATTCTCCTCTGCAAGGAGGCAGCCGGGACGGCTGCCCCACAGCCAAAAGATGGGACGGGGAGCGGTGTGCGGGCTACTTTTTGTTCCCGAGAAGCTTGGAGAGGCCGAGCTCGTCCAGGGCGATCGGGTTTTGCTGCTGGAGTTTGGCGAGATAGGCTTCGCGGTTGGCGCGCGCGCGCTCGTTGCGGAGGAGGCGGACGAGCTGGTCCCTGACCTCGTCTTGCGTCGCCGTGTGGGCTTCCTTGACTTCGAGGACTTTCACGACATACCAGCCGTCGGCCAGGCGGATGGGATCCGTGACAGCCCCTTTGGAAAGCGGGGCGACCTTTGAGCGGATTTCCGGCTGGATTTGTGTTTCGGCCAGCCATCCGACCTCGCCTCCCTTGGATGCGGTCTCTCGCTCCTCGCTTTTTTCCCGTGCGACGGTCGCGAAATCGCCGGTTTTGACCGCTTTCGAGATCTCGTCGATCCGCATTTTCGCCTTGTCCTGGGCCTCTTTTGGGGCGTCCTTGGGGACGGCGATATAAATCTGGGCAAGGCGGATTTGGGCGGGCACCTGAAGGTCGGCCTTGCGGGCCTCGTAAACCGCCTTCACGTCTTCCTCCGAGGGGTATCCCTCCGGGATTTTGGCGATGGATTGCAGGTAGGTTTCGGCGATGGCTCCCTGGCGGAGGCGGTCGAGTTGCGCGACGATCTCGGGGGTTTTGTCCCAGCCCGAGGCGATTGCCTCTTTGAACAGGATCTGCTGGAGGATGAGAGCCCGGACCGCCTGGCTGAGGGCGGCCGGGTTTTTCAGGAGCGAGGCCCGGTCCGGATCGCCCAGATTTTCCAGATATGGGGCGACCTGCGCGGCCTTGATCTCCTGGTCGCCGACGCGTGCGATGATGTCATCGGCGGAGCGCGCCACCGGGGCGGCGAGAGCCAGGAGAATGAGGAATGCGGAATGCGGAATGCGGAATGAGGTGGGATACGACATATGGGATCAGCTTTGCGGTTTGGTGGACTGGGGTTCGGCGGTTTGGGATTTGTCTTCGGGTTTTTCCTGCTGGATGCGGGCGTCGGTGAGTTTGTCGGCCTGGTCTTGGATCAGGTTTTCGAATCTGACCCTGGTGGTGCCGACAAACGGTTCCCGGGCAAGAATGGCGTCCCCGAGGCCGAATTTTTCATAGCGGCTGAGGGTGTCCATGCCGGCTTTATACATCTCGAGATTTTTGACCTGCTGGCTGGCGACCTGGCGTTCGAGTTTGATGGTTTTGTCCAGGAATTTCGCGCGTTCGGATTCCTTGTGGGCGGCGAACGCGGTGAGCTCGGAGTAGGATTTTTTCCATTTTTCCACCCTGGCCTGAAGGCTGGTGATCACGGTCGCGCGCTCTTCGAGTTTGGTGTTGAGCTCGGCGATCATGTTCGTCGACGTGTTGCGTTCCGCGAGCAGCTGCTTGTTGAGGGACTCGGCCTTGGCGGTGAGCTCCTTGATTTTGTCCTCGGCGGCGATCTGCGCGGCCTGGGCGGTGGCGATCTGTCCCTGGGCGTCGCGGAGCTTGAGCATGGTGTCGCGCAGGGCCTCGCGGAGCTTGGTTTCCACGGTGTTCTCTTCGGCGGCGTGAAGCGGCGCGGCCAGCGCGAGGGCGAGAAGGATGGCTCCACGCAGGAGGTTTCCCACTGACGTGAAGGGCGGGAAGTTCCGGCGGTTTTTGGATGTGGGGCGGCCGTCCCGGCTGCCTGGTTGCAGGAGAGGCAGCAGGCGGGACGCCCGCTCCACGCCGCCCGGCCCGGGGGCATCCTTCCCTGTCTGGATGGTTTGGATCGCGTTCATGTCAGAATTTCGAGTTGACGTCGATTTGGAAGATGTTCGTTTTGTATTGGGGGCCCGCGATGCTGTCCGCGCCCATCCAGCGGAGTGAGATGTAGACATTTTGGGAAAGCGCAAGGTAGCCGCCGACGGTAAACCCCTTCATGTTGGTTCCACCGAGGCCGAAGTCGGAATCGTTGAACCCGTCGACGACGGCGTCGGACCCGATCCAGCGGTAGCCGACGTCGATCGACCAGTCCCAGCGTTTGGAGAGCGTGGGTGTGCCGACGCGCATTTCCAGCAGCCAGGCGGTGGGGTCCCCCTCGTAAGGGCCGACGGCGCTGAGCTCGGTGGTGTCGACGGCCCCGCGGTTGTTGACGGCGATGAGGTTGATGGCCTCGCTGTTCCAGGCCAGGTTCTTGACATACTCCCCGATGATGGAGATCTGGACGGGCTCGAAGCCGTTGTAGTCCAGGCGGGCCGTGAGGGCCAGCTCCTCGAATTTGGTGGCGAGCCCGTAGTATTGCCACTGGTTGATGGCCCCGAAGTCGTTGCTGGCATCCGGGACGATGTTGCGGATCGCCATGTAGGTGTTGCCCTTCTGGGCGAAGGAGGGACGGCTGTTGTCGGTGTCGCTCGCGTCGTTGATCGTTTGTGGGGTGTAGGGCGTGGAGAGTTTGCCCTCGATGTTTTTGAAGTAGTAGTAGGAGGCGGCCACCTTCAGCTTCCAATCCCGTGTTGGGCGGAATTCGAACCCGCCCTGGATGGCGTAGAGGTATTTGTCGTAGCTTTGGAATTTGACCGGCTGGTTCGACGAGAAGTTGAAGTCGGTGTTGTAGACGACGAATGCCCCGGCGGTGACGAACGGGGTGAAGCAGCGCAGCACGTCATACTGGAGTTTGAGGGCTCCCCCATCCCAGCCGAGATCCTCGTCCCAGATCAGGCGGGTCGAGAAGAACGGGTTGTCGAACCGGCCCAGCCAGGCGGTGAGAAGCGGCTTGTTGTTCACAGGGAGGTCGTATCGCAAAAACGCGCGGTCCAGCCAGAGGGCATACTTGCTGAAGTTTCCGCCCTGACCCTGGGTGGCCGAGTTTGCGAGGCCCAGGCTCTGGTTGGTGGAAACCGGCGAGTTGTTCTGGCCGGTGGCCACGCGGAACCCGGACGTGAAGTTCTCGCCCATGTTGATGTCGGCGCCGAAGCGGGCGCGGATGCGGAACTGGTTGCGGTTCTGGTCGGCGTTCAGCTGGGGGGCGAACTGGTTGCCGGTGGTGTCGAACGGCGCCCCGGTGTTGATGGCATTGAAATTCGGGAAGGCACCGGAGACATCGTTGCCGTTCGGGAAATAGTCGCCTTCATACCTGACGCGGAGATCGAAAAACGGGTGCACCTTGTCCACCCATTTCGGGATCAGGACATTGTTCGCCCATTTGCTGGAGGCCCGATCCGTTGCGAGTTCGAGTTTGATCTCCTCCTTGATCTGCATTTTGACAGGCTCCGGGATGTAGGTGACGCGCACGTCATCTTCCGAGGCGGGCGCGTTCTGGGCCTGGGAGACGGCGATTTGGTCGGAGGCGGCCTGGACGGCGGCGATCTGGGCGACGGCGAACATGTCGGCCTGTGCCTGGGCCCGGGCGGTTTCGGCCTCCGCCTGGGCCTGCGTGATCATCTCGCGCGCGTCTTCCTTGGTCAAAATGCCCCGCTGCACCAGCTTGTTGATCAGGTTGATCGTCACGCTCTGGGATGGGGAGGCCGGTTCCGACGGGGGGGCGAGATCCGGGGTCGTTGTCAGGATGTCTTCCGCAGGCTTCGACGCGACGGGCAGCGGGCCTTCGATAGGGCGGGCTGTTGGCTTCGCTTCGGCCACGGGTTCGGGCGCGGGTTTTGGCTGCTCGGCCACAGGCTGGGCTGTTGGCTTCGCTTCGGCCACGGGTTCGGGTGCGGGGTTTTTTTCGACGGTATCGGCGACAACCGGCGATTGAAGAGGGGTGGCGGTGGCTTCCGGGATGACAGGAGTCGGCTGCGCCACGGACTTTGGCGTCGGCTCCGGCGTGGATGGAGGGGCGGAGGGAGTTGGAGCGGGCGGAGCAGGTGTCTCGGGGGAAGGCGAGACAAGCGGGGCGGGTTGGAGCCAGGCCGGCTTGCTTTCACCCGATGAACCAGTCGGAGCTGGGCTCGCGGAAGGTGAGGCCGAGGGCGTGGGAGTCGGAAGGCTGGAGTCGGGCGCCTTCGAAGGCGATGGGCTCGGTGTTGGTTGGGGATAATCGAATGCGATCCGGTTATGCTCTCCGGCCTGCGCATCCTTTTAGTCGGCCCCGGAAGACAAAGAGAGAAGGAAGAA
>JBAYTU010000139.1:0-6487 GCA_041675465.1 Terrimicrobiaceae bacterium
AAGAGGCAATGGAAAGCGTGCTTTCCCAAACCATATCTGACTGGGAGATTCTCGTTGTGGATGACCAATCCGGACCTGAAACCAAGGCCGTCGTCGATTCGGTTTCAGATTCTCGTATCCGATATCTGCGGACACCAAAACAAAGTTATGCAGGAGGTTCCAGAAATCTTGGCGTTACACGATCTGTTGCAAAGTTAGTGTCGTTTTTGGACGACGATGATCTTTACCTGCCCGACAAGCTTGATCAAACATGCCGCGCCTTTTCATCCGATCAAGGGGTGGGAGTGGTGGCTTCGCCATTTGATTGTGGCAACTATGCTGTAAACGCAAATCTAAACGGTGATGTTTATGAGAAATTGATATCCCGTTTTCATGCCGTCCCCACAAGCAGCCTTGCATTTCGCAAGGATATTTTTGTCGAGTTGGGTGGATTCGATCCCTCTTTGACGCATGCCGAGGATATCGATCTTTGCATCCGTGCCTCGCGGGTCACAAAGTTTGCTACCTTGGAAAAGACGCTGGTTTTTCACCGCCAACATGACTCCCCGCGCCTCATTCAAAATTATGATCGATCAGCGGCATGTTTCAAAATAATGATCGCCAAGAACTTTCCGGCCCCACGCGGGGGAATTACAGCGCAAGGAAAGCGCCTTCTCAATAACTTTACGGCACTTGCCTGCTCGAACAATGCTCTCACCGCTTTTCTGGCCGGAAATCGAGCCAGCGCCGTCCGGTACAGTCTAGCGGCACTTTGCCTTGAGCCTGCTTGCCTGAAATGGGCGGTTCATGTATTGGGTTACTGTTTTGCTCCTAGAGCGGTTGTCTTGGCAAGGAGAGACAGGGCTCTTCCCACGATCAGGCAGTAGCTGGACATTTCCATGAAAGTACCGTTAATGAAGGGCCAGATAATCGTCAACGGATTGCCGCTGGCACTTGGCCATGTGGGCCTCGCGAGCTATACGCGACGGCTTTGCTGGCTGCTTGTTGATTCCTTCTCGGTCGCTCATGTTCGAGTCCTGCTCCCCTCGTATGCCGCCATCCCTGATTTCGACCTGCCGCGCGAAATTATCGAACACGTTGATTGTGTTCCTTTGGTTTCTCATAATTTGGTTTCCGGAATACAAATGGAATGGTCTATTGGAAGATATGCAGAGCGAAAATACCCCGACGGATTGTTCTTCTCCCCTGGGCCATTCAGCGCTCCCCTGCCACGCCGGTCAATTGTTGTGCTCCATGATGTGATCTATCGTCGGTTCCGCCGCTACGATGGGAAATTTTTTATCCGCGGGTTCTTCAATCGATTGCCCGAGCGGGTTGCTCGCAAGGCAGCCCGCGTTCTCACGGTTTCGGAATTCTCAAGAAAGGAGATTGCCGCAACGACGAAAATTTGTCCGGACAATATCCTTGTCGTACACAACTGGCTCGAAGAGTCGTTTTTTTCGGCACCATCTCAAACCGCCCCGGCCGGGGTCTGTGAAAAATACAAATTGCCACGACGGTTTTGGCTTTACCTTGGTGGCTACGACTACAGAAAGAACGTGGAATTTCTGATACGCGCCTATGCCGAGGCCGTGAAAAAGGTTCCGTGTCCTCCGCTTGTCTTGGCCGGAAAAATCCCAATGGACCTTCGGAAACCCTATTGCGATGTTTATCGGACCCTGGCGGAAACGGGAATGAAACCTGGGCAGATCATCATGCCCGGATTTATCGAGGATTCCGATCTTCCTGAACTCTATAGATCTGCCGAACTTTTTGTTTTTCCCTCGCTAATGGAGGGATTTGGATACACCCCTGCCGAGGCCATGACATGCGGTTGTCCAACCTTCGTCGCCGACAACTCAAGCCTTCGCGAGGTTGTGGCTGATGCGGGCTACCGGTTTTCAACAGATTCGGCATCTCGATTGACGAATATGCTCGCATCCGCAACTCTCTGCCCGCCAAAACCCAATGCTTGCGCGATTGACTTATCCGCGCAACGCGCCCAATCTCAACTCCTCCCCATTCTGGAAAAGGTTTCGTACCAGCTGTGATTACTGATGCATTTGCCGAAAATTTAATAAGAGAATCAACTAATGAACAGAAATAATCGATCATTCTCCACAAGTGAAGATATTCACCAATGTCCGGTGTGTACATCGAGAGCCATTGAGGCGATTTTTCCGCCCACTGTGAGCATGTGTAAATCCTGTAAACTCATCTTTCGTAGCAGAAGACCAACGCAGGATGAAATCCAGGCGTCATACGATTCCGATGAGACATTTTCATCATGGGAAGAGCAGTACACAGAGCGACATACGATGTGGTCACGGCGCGTCAAACTCATCCAAGGTTTTTCTACAGGCAGCAAACTGTTGGATATTGGAACTGGTGACGGCCATTTTTTGGACATTGCTCGAGAGAGCGGTTTCTGTTGCGAGGGAACTGAATTCTCCAATGCTGGGAAAAGTCGAGCTGAAAAGCTTGGCTTTAAGATTCACTTCGGGCAACTGATGGAGCTAAATCTTCCCGCTGACAGTTTCGATATTGTAACTATTTGGCATGTCCTTGAACATGTCCCCAACCCGGGGGATATACTAAAAGATGTGTTTCGTATCCTAAAACCTGGAGGAATCATTGCAGTGGCTGTTCCAAATGAAGAGAATCTTTTGTTTCGATGGAGAATTCGGAAAACAAGTGTTAATCCTCTCGGTGAGCACGAGTGGGGGAAGGAAATTCATTTAACGCATTTTCAACCCCAAACCTTACGGCGATCCATCCGCCGAAATGGATTTGGACTCACATATTTCGGAGTTGACGATGTCTATGGCAATCGTAATTTTCGAAACATGAGCGTGCTTAATCTTCACAAAATATTTTCTCTCCTGTCCGGATGGCATTTTAGTATAGCAATGATCTGTGTCGCCCAGAAACCTGTTTCGAGACTTGGCGAGTAGAAAACCCAGCAACAAATCCATAAATATACAATGGACTTCCTATTGATTGCTGATCAATATTCGGTAGAGATCAATAAATTCACCCTCGGGTTCTGCGAAACACGCGAAGACGGTGTGGTGAATTTTCTCCGTGCCTGTGGTTATGTTCCGATGTCGACTAGTCACGGCGGAAAACAGTGGCCGGTGGAGAAGGCCGGAAATAGCTTCTTTGTCCCAGCCGACAAGCTGGTTCACATATGAAAGTGGAACCTGTGCCACAACAAGAATGACGTGGCCATTATTGAGTACGTTTAACAGAAAACGTAATGCTATTGCAGCCTGTCTCTCCGAACTGGCCGCACCAATATTGCGTCGCAAATTAATCGGAATCGTACCTCCAACCCACCCTTTATCTTGGAGAAAAGGACTTCTTGTAGGTGCAAACCACATTGGAGATGTCCTTTACCGATCGAGTTCGCTGGCCCAACTCAAATTGGGTTTGCCTCACTGTGAATGGCATTTTCTTGCACCCGAACCCGCCTGCCAGCTCCTGGTGCGAAATCCGGCCATTTCAAAAACTTATCCATTTGACATTCCTGCCTCAAAAAAATCAGATGAATATGATGCCCTTGCTTTGGAAAACTACGATGTGCTTCTCTGCTACAATTCTGGAGGGTATCTTCCTTTTCTGAAACTTGCGGTTGATCTTAAAATTCCCAACCGAGCAGCCTATGTTCATAAAGGCTTTTCCGCCTTGACAACCCATCCCGTGTCTATTCGCTATCCACAACCATTTCCCGCGTATTTCCGGGATCTCGTCAGCGAGTTTACCGGGACGACGAATTCCGCCTCCCTGTGCCCTGTAGTCTATCCATCGACCCAAGATGAAGAGGAGGCCAACGCGCTCATGTCCACACTGGATATCACGGGTCGACAAGATCTTCTGGCCTGCTTTGTGACCACAAGACAACCCTCGGGTATCTGGCCAAGTGAGCGATATGCACAAGCAGTAAAAATTCTTGAGAACCGACATCCGAAACTCGTTACACTGCTTATGGGGGCTTCCTCCGATGAGCCCCTACTTAAAAAACTGAAACAACTTTACAGTCTTCGTGCTCAGGTGGTGGCTGGAAAACTCGGGCTCATGGCACTGGTGTGTTTTTTGAAGCGATGCAATGCTGTTTTAACAACGGACTCCGGTCCCCGCCATCTTGCCAACACTGCTGGAACAAAGCCGGTTTTCTTTCGTAATCTCTGGTTTGATCCGGTGGAGGCCGGTCGATATGTAGAAACAGAAGTTGATATTGCCCCCGCCAATATTGGACTGCTTGCCCCGGAAAAACAAAAGCTCTATTTTGAGCAGATTACTCCCCAAGACGCGGCGGATGCAGTGTCAAAAATCATTAATTCACAAAACCTATAAGTTATCCATCAACTCATCATCTAAACTCATCATCTATTGAATGAAAGAAAAATCATGAAATTTAAAACCCGTCTGGCTCTATGGCTTCTAAAAAACAAGAGAGATCTCTACAAAAAAATGAAAGGTATTTCATACCTTGATATTGGGACGGATGAGCAGTTTTTAGACCTGCATGCTGAAATGATTGCAGAAGAGCGGGGCATACAAAGTCTCCGAGAGCGATGGAATTTATACACGTTTTTGAAGAATACCACCCATTTGGAAGGATCTGTTGCTGAGGTGGGTGTTTACAGGGGCGGGAGCGCCAAAATTCTTTGCAAAGCAAAAGGCAACTCGCCTCTTTACCTGTTTGATACCTTTGAAGGTCTTCCTCCACACGTTTCAGGTAGCGAAGGGGTTTTTTCAACGGGTGATTTTAATGACACCTGCATTGAGGATGTGTCCACATATCTTGCTTCCTTTGAAAAAGTGCATATTATTAAAGGCTATTTTCCGGAATCTACTATAAATACACCAATTGAGCATGAGCGTTTCCGTTTCGCACACCTTGATGTGGACATATCCGAATCCACTTATAGTGCTCTTGATTTTTTTTATCCTCGCATGCTCAAGTCTGGTATCATTATCTCACATGACTACCGTTCGGTTTCAGCACCCGGAGTTAAAAAAGCATTTGATCAATTCTTTCAGAATAAACCAGAAACAGTTATTCCCATTTGGGATTCCCAATGCCTGATAGTCAAATTATGATTGCCTTTTCTTCAAAGGCCAAGATTGGCTTTTACCATATATCTCATGCAAGGCATTCCTGTGCATTGTTCATGAGTGTCTTATTTTTTTGGCGCTCACTGTGATTGATTTTTTCGCTTGAATGTAAGACTGACTTTTGGATGAGGTGTTCCTTTAAAGTCAACTATGATAACCCACCCCTCCAACCGGAGATGGCTTTTTCTTTTGATTTGTTTCACGGCAAGCGTGATCTATTTCGTGCCATCGAATCGATCTCTTTGGGTGGACGAAGGCTATACGGCTCTCAGTGCCTTGGAGCCATCCTTCTCTGAATGGGTAAACCGATTTCCTGTCAATTTCGGTTATGATCCGCTGAAGCCCTTGGAAGGGTTCGCCACGTTCGCTTTTTCACGCTTTACCGGAAGCTCCGAGTTGGCATTACGGTATCACAACGCACTGTGGATTCTTCTTGGCGTCTTCGCCTGCACAAAGTTGGCTTTGATCTTTCGGTTGCCGTGGCTTCCCTTCGTATTTCTCCTGCACCCGTTTGTGTGGGTTTACTACGATGAGGTTCGCCCATATGCCATGCAACTTGGTGGAGGGGCATTGCTTCTCTGGGGATGTCTGTCTATTTTGCAGTTCCGTGGAAGCAACTTGGCTGGCTGGCTTGTCTTCGGATCCGGCGGGTTTTTGCTCTCCGGCTCCAGCTTGCTGGGAGGAATACCTGTAGCCTTCGCCTTTGTTGGACTTGTTGTGTTGGGAGTTGCCCGGCGATGGAAGATCACCAGCGCGGGCTGGATTGCCATTGGAGCATTTCTTGGCAGCCAAATACTCTGGCTCGCCTATTACGCTTGGCAGATGGTGCTCTGGCGCGGCCAAGAGGCAGCCCGTCAGTGGGATGTCGGCTTGGTCAACCTTGCATACTCGGCATTCGAGTTCCTTGGTATGGGTGGCCTGAGCCCATCGCGGGAAATACTCCGGGCGACGATCAAGTCCGAAGGTATTTCCCAAGGGATGGAACTCTTTTTCACTCCCTGGAGCCTCTTGATTCCTGTTGTGCTTGCCCTGTGGCTATTCCTTGCTTTCTGGGCCGCCAAAGCGCTTTTCCGTCCCTCTGAGGCGCAGGTTGGCGGCTATTTCTGTCTGATCATTTTTCTTGTTACCGGAGCTTTTCTTTTCGCTGCGGCTTATGTCTTCAAGTGGCCGTTTTGGGGGCGCCACCTTGCCGGGATTTTTCCATGGTTTTTGTTTCTCGCTCTGTTTGGCACAGCCGGACGGTCTTCCCGGTTCAAGACGATTGTTCTTTTGCTGTTGAGCCTGACGCTCACTGTCAGTTCCGTGCGGTGGGCAGTCGCGCAAAACCCATATCGCGAGGATTATCGTTCCGCCGCCGACTTGGCCAAGTCGGCACTGACACAAAACA
>JBAYTU010000140.1:0-6486 GCA_041675465.1 Terrimicrobiaceae bacterium
GGCTGGAGCACCAATCATGTCCGCACGCCGCCGACCAAGTGCCGCAATGCTGCCCTCCATGATGCGCTGAAGCACCGGAGATCGAAGCCGGGAATGTCGATTGGTCATAAGAATGCGCTTCAAGGTTTCTAGACGAAACCGACTCAATCGAGAGCAATTTAAAGTTACGCCTAACATCGCCAGGAAAGACGGCTTGGGGGATTCCGGCTTCCGGGATTACGGATAACATGAAAAAGATGTGGGCGGCATGATTCCGATGATGAACCTTCGGCGTCAGCTATTCAGCCATTCCACCCATGTCTTCGTCGATGATCCGCAAAGCTTTTGTCATGTCCGTCTTTCCAGGCAAAGAAAGCGAGTATGCGGAACGTCATGCCCGTGTCTGGCCGGAGCTGCTTCAGACTCTGAAGCAGCATGGAGTGAGTAACTATTCCATCTTTTTGGACGAACAGACTTCTCAAATATTTGCCTATCTGGAGATCGAGTCGGAAGCGGAATTTGCGGCCATAGCGGGAACAGATGTCTGTAAAAGATGGTGGGAACACATGGCTGAGATCATGCCATCCAATGATGACAACAGTCCCATCGTACGAAACTGCCGTCACGTGTTTCATCTCGAATAGCGCCTTGGGGCGGCAGGAGAGCGGATAGGACGTCGCGATGGGTGGCACGCGCCAAGGCGACCCCGCTGGCGCGCATGGGTTCCTGTGGGGTGGACTGGACAAAGCCAGAATCGTGTGATGATATCCGTAACATGAAGTTGGTGAAAATGTCTATGCAGGTTGTGGCGGAGAAGGCCGGGGTGTCCTCCATGACCGTTTCGCGAGCCTTGCGAAATCACCCGAGCCTGCCCGAGTCCACGAGACGGCGTATTCAAAAAATTGCCGCAGAAATGGGATATCGCCCAAATCCAATGGTATCGACCCTTATGGCTCAGCTGCGTGGCGTGCGTCCCCAAGGAGGAGTTGCGACGATATGCTTTGTAACGGCCTATCCGGATCCTGCGCATTGGAAGGATCTATCCTTGAACGTGCATGCCTTCAAAGGGGCGCAAATGCGAGCCGACGAACTCGGCTATGACATGGAGCATTTCTGTCTGACCGAACCTGGGATGACAGATCAGCGTGCGAATAAAATTCTCCGGGCCCGAGGGGTCGCCGGCTTGATCATTGCCCCGTTGCCGGTGCCCCCTCCGCAGATAGATCTGACCTGGGATTGGTTCGCTTGTGCGGCCATTGGATATTCCATGAAAGCTCCGGTGTTGCACCGGGCCGTCAACGATCAGTTGGCGACGGTATCCACGGCCTACCGATCCCTGGGCGAATTGGGATACAGGCGAATTGGGCTGGCCATTCGAGCCAGTGACGATGAGCGGGTAAACAGAAGATGGGTTGCCGGTTTCTCAGCCGAACAGTTCTATGCACCTGCCAGCGAGAGGGTTCCAATCATGATGACGAACGATTGGCGAAAAGGGACGTTTTCAAAGTGGTTTCATAAACACCGACCCGACGCGGTCCTCTGTCTTGATTCAGCCGTCAAGAATTGGGTGGAAGAGGAGGGATTTTCCGTTCCCAAAGAGGTGGGCGTGGCCAGTCTGCACAGTGACGGCAGCGACATCGGTCTGTCGGGCGTAGCCCAACATTACGAGCGGGTGGGGGCGCTGGCGCTTGATCTCGTGGTTGAGCAAATTCACAAGAACGAACGGGGAATACCCGAAGCGCCCAAGGTCGTCATGGCGGGCGGAGAGTGGATCATGGGAAATTCCACGATCAGCCACATTCGTGAAAGGACCGTGAAAGCTTAATTCTATATTGTTAGAACCGAATCGCTCCCGTTCGCGGGTTCGTGGCGGTTGAAATATCTGCCCTCGGCTTCCTTGGGGGCCGCATTCCTTGCCTTATTATCTGATAAATGGAAACGGATCGAAAAATGCAACGGCGGTGGAAATTGCTCGATTCCTATAATCCAAAGGACTGACCCCTTTATTTGACCCCTTTATTGACCCCTTTATCTGCTTTTCCGCACGAGGCGTGACACTGCGGCGCATCGGAGTTTACGCGCAGGGCTGGCGTTCGTCGCCTCACGCGACAGCGGCCACGGCAACGATTGCAAAAGGGGTTCCAGGATTTTCCGGCGTGGATCGTGCTCTATTTTCCGCACGAGCCATGACAACACGACGCATCGGAGTTACGTTGTTGGCAACCGATTTGAAAATCGATATTGTTTTTGCGTGAGGATTCTGCCGATCGCAATTGGGTTAACCATAATCATCGGTCTTATGGTGTTAATCGGACTTTTTTTACTACCATTCATTCAATACAGCCGTCCACCTTGGCCTCACATTGAGTCCCCCGAGGCACTTGTTCAAGATTGCCACGATCTAATGTATAATAGCAAAACCGGACCATTACCTGAAAGCTCTTGGCCCGAAAGCATTCGTAAATTGAAACCCAAGCAGGTATTTGTAGATCAGGGCGACTATGTGGAGATTATTATATCCACCGGTGGCATCAGCACTCGCGCAAGTTATATCATTTTTGCCAATCAAAATACAGCGGGTAAATTCTCAATGCCCGAGGTCGCGCTCCACAAAACCGCATACCCTGCAGTCTTTAAGCTATATTGAAAATTGCTTATTGACTCGGCAAAGACACTTTCGGAGTGGCCATGATAAGCTCGATAATTGGAAAGGTATTTGTGCCGACAGCATTTTTTACAGCCTGAGGATTTGCGTTCGTTTGCCAATCCTGCTCACTTTTACCATGTGCGGTCTGGATGCGGATTTCATCGTTCACCTCAGTAATCGTAGCGGAAAGAGACGTGGTAAACGTTTCGGGATATGTTTGAGGATTTGATTGAGCTGCACCTGAGACACGTAGCAGTTTTGCTTTTGCGTCATTCAGCTTTCCCAAAAAAATAAAGTCATAAAAAGCACCCGCGACAACTGCGGGCGCATAATCGGGAGAACTTGTCAATAGACCCTGCAGATACGTGTTAAGTTGAGTTATATTATTTGCACTCCACATTGCTTGAACCTGAGCGCCCACATCCTCCTGAGTTTGCGCATTTGCAAAACGCGCAAGCGTCATCAGAAAGAAAATGGCTATGCTGAAGGCCGCAATACTTTTATCGATATTTTTCATGGCGAAGTTGATAGGTTAGGTTGCCGAAAAGTGGATTTGTCCTCATCATAATTATCCAGGCAGGGCCACAACTTTTCTTCAATAAGATCAACGGGGTCAACGAGAAGATTCCAGTTTGCCTCTTGCATCTGTTGTAAAAGAGTGGAAACGCCCTGATTTTCGTATACATCCATGAAGTGGCCGCCAAACAAAACCGCAGATTGGGAGCTTTCTCTATCTAAGCTCCATTTGCGGACTATTTCATTGGCCTGGGCTCCAAGCATTAGTTGTGATGTCGAATACCCCCAATAGCGACCGAAGACGCCCCACAACAACGTGTTAATTTTACTGCCGTGAACTACCGTCCCGTTTACGGTTGTATAACTATACAACGCGCCGATTCCTCCGCCACTGCCCAACTCAGGCTCAAAAGCTAACGTTGGCGCGGTTTTGTCCGAATTCACTGGTTCGATTACATAATCAAATTCTGCGGCGGATATTTTTACCCAGACTCTAAAAAGATTGTAGCTCGTCAATCCTGGGATCGCGCTGTAGCAATCTATCTCTGCCTGCGCCCTTATTGAGCGAGCCCATTCGCGCATTGCAACAACTTCGTGATATATCCAGAACATGCAATCCGCTCCAGCCAATGGCAATAATGCTTGTGTTCCGACGGTTTGCGTTCCAAAGAGATCGAGATCAAATCGGTATAAGCCGCCGATCTTGGGATTTGAATATTTCGCGTTTGCTGTTTGCTCAAGTGTTAACTCCCCAGATTCAGGGCCTGAAACCTTACTCCATGTAAGGCCTTGATCCGATTTGAGGCCGCAAGCAAGATTGATGTCGAAATCAGCTACCTCGTGACTCGAAGTGTCATAGACGGCATCGTAAAAGATCACAAGAGCCTCAAGCTTTTTAACCCATGATTTAAGATTTTTTAGGTCTCGCTCTGTCGGTCGGTGCGTGTCTGGGTCTTCTGGAATCGCCTTAGCAAAAAATTGTGGTGTATTAACTGCAACTGTTGAATTCAACTCAACCGGAACAAGCAGGATCGCGTGGGTGGAGGTTGCGGAGGGGGGTGGTTTGCCCAGAGTGGCAAGGATGCCGTGTTTGTTCATGAAACCTCCGCCGACGCCTTGAGGAAACTGAAGCCGCGCGAGGGAGGTTTCGGATGCGGAGCCGGGCGGGCGGTAGGTGAGGACGAAGGTGCGTTCAATCCAGGAGCCAGAGCCTTCGCCTTCGAGGCTTTCGGCGCTGATGAGGATACGCGTAGCGCCGGAGTCGTCGGCGTTGGCGATACTCACTGGCGAGAGCTTGCGCACTTGCTGCCGGTAGGCTTCGGGGATGAGATCGGGCATAGCGGTCGAGGTGCCTTGGTACCAAAGGAAGCCTTCGTTGGTCGAGGAATTCCCTCCGATGACGCGCCCCTGGTTGTTGACGCCGAAAGGCAATTCGCTCGCGCCCAGAGCAGTGACCGTTTCCGCATCGGGTTCCCAGACACCGCCAGAAGACCATTGCCAGTCTGAGAAGATTCCTCCCGCAGCCCACCCATTTTCGCTGATTGAGTATATCTGAAACGGCCAAGCCCACGAGCCTTCAGGGACGCCAACGGTAATTAACCCTGATGTTGTTCCGGTGCTATTTCCGCGAACGAAGGCCGTTGTCGTTCCAGCGTGATGAACGAAATGGGCATCGGGCCATTCAAGGTGGCGAAAGAAGTAACCCGAATAGCTATCGCCGCGCAGATTTTGAAAAGTGGTATACCCGGTGGTCAGTGCTATTGCTGTGATCCCCCCTGGGTAGAGGGCAGCCAGAGGGGTTGTGGCTGTCGAGTCCGCAATGGTGGCCACGGTGCTAAATCCCCCCGGCATATACGTTTCATTGCCAAAAAAATCGTTCGACCAATAAAGACATTCTCCAAAGATTTTTCCAGCTGCATTGATTTGAAAACTTCGAAGCGTGCGATCAAATGTGCTGGTATGCTCGTCACCCGACACGGCAATTTGCTGCGTGTCGGGCATCGGGCTTCTGTTGATAGAGTTGGCGTCCAACTGCCCGTTGGCCCATCGCTTCGCAACGACGTGGCCGTTTGCGCCCGCCTCCTTGTACGCAAAAGCGGCATTGTTTTGGTCGTCCAGGGCGAGGGCTGTGACTTCGTTGCCCTCGGTGCTCGTTCCGCTGATGTCGATGGCCGCCAGTTGAGTCACCGGCACGTCCTGCCAGCGGGTTGGGTCGTTCGGGTGTTGGTCGCCGCTGTTGGGGACGCCGTCGCCGTCGCTGTCGGGGTCTTGTTCGTTGGGGATGCCGTTGCCGTCGATGTCGGGGTCCGCGTTGTCGGGGGTGCCGTCGCCGTCGGTGTCGGGAGGAACGCGGGGGGTGGAGAAGTTGGAGACCGAGCGGCCCGCGGCATTGCGGGAGTCGATCTGGTAGTCCGGCGGGTTGGGGGGGTGGGCGGGCAACATCGGGGTCGCCATGACTATCGCTGCAATGGCCGCGATGCGCAAGATGGCGGCGATCGGCGAGAGAGGCATCGACGCCCGGCGGGTTGGGCGGCTGGCTTGTTGGAGAGTCGCGATCACGGGTTTGGAGGCGGAATGGTGGAGCTGGTGGAATTGGCCGGGGCGACGCCGATGTCCTCCCACGTGCCGTCTTCGCGGCGGCGTTTGATCACGAAATCCTCTTCGTTGTTGGAAGTGTCCTCCCAGGTGAGGGTGGTGCTTCCGTCAGAGTTGATGGTCGCCAGCAGGTTCGCCGGGGCGACCGGGGGTTGCAAGGAGGGGTTCTCCACCGTCGCGCTGAAGATCACGGCCACGCTGTTCGTCCCGCTCGCCGCCTGCGCCACGACTTGGTTTGTGGTCCCGACTGTGCCGCTCGTTTTCGAAACGACAGAGGCTGTGCCGTTGCCGTCGGTTCTCGCTTCGAGGGTCGCTCCAAAGGCGCTCGTTCCCGGCGCGGCGATCTGGCCGTTGCTTCCGCCGATGCTGAACACAACCGGCGCGTTGGCCAGCGGAACGCTGCCGCTCGTCATGACCTTCACCACCAGCGGATTCGGCAGCACTGCTCCACTTTCTCCGCCCTGGCCGTCCCCGCTCTGCTTTTGCAGCACGGGCAGGGCATTGTTGTAATAATCGTTCGGGCCGCTGCCCTGCTGGTATTCCTGCACGTTGGTGAGGCCGTCGCCGTCGGGGTCGGCGTTGGCTTCGGCGCTTGTGTTTCCGAAGTGCTGTCGTTCCCAGGCGTCGGGCAGGCCGTCGCTGTCTCCGTCGTAGGCCGGGTTCTGGGCGACGCCGTTTGCGAAGGGGACCGTTGTGGAGACGATTCCCAGGATCGGGCTGGCTCCGGTGAAGGGGACTTGCGAGGGACA
>JBAYTU010000141.1:0-6416 GCA_041675465.1 Terrimicrobiaceae bacterium
AAATGGGCTCACACACCACCGGCAGCCGGGAGGCTGCGGGGAAGCCTGCCGCAGGCAGCCCGTCAGGGCATGACCTGCTGGGAAGCGGGCATGGCAAAGGTTCGCCCTCCCATCGTTGGCGTGCCTGCGGATTTGGGGGGGAAGCCGAAGGTTGCGGTTGCGGGGGAAATGTGGTAACCGAAGCGTCCGAAGCCGGAGGGCGAGCAGGAACGTCCGGCAGATCCCGTTGCAAAGCATGCATTCACCGCCAACTTTCACTCCGCCTCTCGATGACGAGGGTTTCGATCTCTGGATCGAGGCCGGGCATGCGGAGAAACACTACTGGCTCGACCTCTGGCACTACCGCGAGCTTTTTTTCATCCTCGCATGGCGCGACGTCGCGGTCCGATACAAGCAGACGGTGGCCGGGACCGCGTGGGCGCTTGTCCAGCCGTTTCTGAGCATGGTGATCATGACGGTGATCTTCAGCCGGGTTGCCGGGCTTCCGTCCATCGGGGACGCGCCGTATGCCATCATGGTTTTTGCGGCCCTGTTGCCGTGGCAGTTTTTTTCCAATGCGCTCTCCACATCCGGGCAGAGCGTGGTGGCGAACCGCGACATGATTTCGAAAGTGTATTTTCCGAGGATCATCGTCCCCGCCGGGTCGGTGCTGGTTTCGCTTGTGGACTTCCTGGTTTCGCTCGTGATTCTCGCGGCCCTGATGCTCTGGTTCCGGTTTCCGCCCATCTGGAATCTGGCGGCCCTGCCGGTGTTCATGGTTTTGGGCGCGGCCTCGGCCCTTGGGGCGGGGCTTGTGTTGACGGCGCTGACGGTGCAATACCGGGATTTCCGGATCCTCGTTCCGTTCATCGTGCAGTTCGGGATGTATGTGAGTCCGGTCGCCTACAGCAGCGAGCTCGTCCGGGAAAAGCTCGGCCCCGGCTTGTTTTCCATCTACGCGCTGAACCCGCTCGTGTTCGTGATCGAGGGGTTCCGGTGGTGTATCCTCGGGGGGGAGCTCCGGCTGCTGGAACCGCCCATGCTCGTGTCGTTCGCCGTTTCGTTTCTCCTTCTTGCCGCCGGGATCGCGTATTTCAGGAAAACCGAGCGATCGTTCGCGGATGTGATTTGATGGAAGGCGACGTTGTCATCCGGGTCGAGGGGCTCTCGAAAAAATATTTGCTGGGCCAGCGTGCCGGGAGTGCCGGCGGGTTGCGGCACGCGATCGAGGACACGATTTCGGCACCGTATCGCTGGGCGAAGGGGGTTGTTTCCGGCGCGGAGGCCCTGCGGGCCAGGCCCGAGGAATTCTGGGCGCTGCAGGATGTGACGTTCGATGTCCGCCGGGGCGAGGTGGTGGGGATCATCGGGCGGAACGGTGCCGGGAAAAGCACTCTGCTCAAGCTGCTGAGCCGGATCACGGAGCCGACCAAGGGCCGGATCGGCCTGAAAGGCAGGGTGGCCAGCCTGCTCGAAGTCGGCACGGGGTTTCATCCGGAGCTGAGCGGACGGGAGAACGTCTTCCTCAACGGGGCCATCCTGGGCATGCGGCAGGCGGAAGTCCGGCAGAAGTTCGACGAGATCGTGGCCTTCGCCGGCGTGGAGCAGTTTCTGGACACCCCGGTGAAGCGTTACTCCAGCGGGATGTATGTCCGGCTCGCATTCGCAGTCGCGGCCCATTTGGAGCCGGAGATCCTGATCGTGGACGAGGTGCTTGCTGTCGGGGACTCCGAGTTCCAGAAGAAGTGCCTCGACAAAATGCGGGAGGTGACCGATGGGGGCCGGACCGTCCTTTTTGTCAGCCACAACCTTTCGGCTGTGGCGGCCCTTTGCGGGCGGGCGATCTACCTCAAGTCGGGGAAAATGGCCATGAGCGGGGAGAGCGGGCCGGTGATTTCGCGGTATCAGGGGGACGTGTTGCGCCCGGGGGTCGAGCCGGTGTCCAACCCGGCCTTCCGCAGCGGCAGCGGCACGCATCGGATCCAGGAGATCCGCCCCGCCCGCGAGGAATTTCCCCCCCGCAGACCGCTGGAATTTGAGGCGACAATCCGCCGCCACTCGCCGGAAGGACCGTTTCATATTTCCATGCATTTCCGGGACGAGTGGGACGTGGAGGTCTTTGCGATCAACACCGAGTATCTGGAGGGGGGGAGCCTCCAGCCGGGGGACCAGGAGGTTACGGTGCGCATCGAATCCCCCTGGCTGCCGCCCGGCGACTACAGGGCCGATGCCTACCTTCACCACAACGGGATCATCGATCAATGGTCGGACGCCTGCCGCTTCCGCATCGGAGCCGGTGTGGCAGTGAAGGGGTATTCTTCGGCCAGCGGCACGAATGCAGGCAAGGCGCTGGCCGATTTCAGCGTCCAAATCCGACGCGCCGGAGAAACATCTTGAGCCATGCGTGTCGGGATTCTTCTGCCGAAAGCATTCCGTCCGTATTCCATAGATTTTGACGGCTACGCTGCGGAGATGGCGGGGGCCGGCCATGAGCCGGTGGTGATTTGCCCGGCCAACGAGCGCCCGGATTTTCCGTTCCGGGTGGTGTGTTATGGCGAAGGGAGGGCTTCCCATCCGGATTTCTGGAAAGATCTCGGGCTGGAGCGCGTGATTTGCATGACGTGGTTCAAGCACCCGGAAATCTTCCAGGCCATGCGGGCGGCGAACGCGAGGGCCATCACCCGGGCGGATTCCGACGGGTTGGTGAGCGCGCGGGTTTTCCCTGCTGCGGCGTTCCTGCGGTGCGTCCACGCCCATCACGGCCCGGTCGATTTTCTGAAACGGCTGCGGCATTGGCTCAGGCGGTATTTTTTCCTTTGGCGGCAGGATGACGCCGAGGTTCTAAGGGTGATGGATCTCTCCGACCGTGTGGTTGTCGAGACGCGGGGCTTTCTCGGGAATTTCGGGAAATTCCTCCGGTTCCACCACCGCGACGATCTGCTCGCGAGGTTTTCCGTGGTGCCCCACTCGGTTCCCGACGTGTTTGTCGGGGGGGAGGTTTCGGAAGCTCCGCGGAAGACGGTCTTTTGCAGCGGGCGGTGGGATGACGACCAGAAGAACGCGGCACTTCTCGGGGCCTGCATCCCTTTGATTCTGCGGGGCAGGGCGGATGTGGACTTTCTGGTTGCGGGGCACGGAGTGAGCGGTGCGTTCCGCCGTCTGGCGGGGCTCGACCGGGTCCGCCTCATCGGCATGCTCCCGAGGGAAACTCTTCCCGCAGTTCTCGCCGGATGCCGGTTTCTGCTCTCCTCGTCACGCTGGGAATCGCATCCCATCGGGGCATTGGAAGCCCTCTGCTGCGGGTGCACGGCGGTGGCGACACCGGTTCCGGGGTTTCAGGATATTGTCCAGGGGGGCAGATATGGATCCCTCTGCGGCTCGCATTCCCCTTCGTCGCTCGCCCGTGCCGCGCTCGACGAGCTGCATCTCTGGGACGAGGGAAAGCGGCACCCGCGTGAAATTGCCTCGCATTGGAGGGGCAAAGTGAACAACAAAGTGGTGGTCGCACAACTGCTCAGCCAATGATCGACTCGTTTTTGACAAAACTCCGGACATTCAAGGGCGGCATGGAGATGCTGCCTCCCCTCGTGGAGGGGATCTCCCTGGCAGTTTCCGAATCCCGGATTTCCAACCTGCTTGCAAACCCGAGATACGCGGACCCGAAATGTCTGGCCCGGCATCGGTTCAAAGTGTTTTCCCAATACGGCCAGGACGGGATGATCGCGGAAATTTTCCGGAGGACCGGCTCCGGAAGTCGGCGGTTCGTGGAGATCGGGACAGCGCCCTTGGAGAACAACACGGGATTTCTGCTCTTCCAGGGCTGGAGCGGCCTGTGGCTCGATGCGGCGCTTCCCGCCGACGGCGAACTTCCCGGGAACCTCGCCCCGTTGATCGCAGGCGGAAAGCTCCGCTGCGAAAGGCGGTTTCTGACCCGCGACAACGTGGGGCCGATCCTCACGGGCCACGGGTTTGACTCCGGGGTTGATTTTCTGAGCGTGGATTTGGATTACAATACGTTCCATGTGTTCGCGGCCTGCCTTTCCTCGAAGCCCAGGGTGGTTTCCGTGGAATACAACGGGCAGTTGCCGCCGGACTTCGACTGGGTCGCCCCCTACATCGAGAATGCGGTCTGGGACAAATCCCTCGCGTATGGCGCAAGCCTCAAGGCGCTGGAACGAAAGGCTTCCGAGGGGGGGTATTCCCTCGTGGGATGCGAGCTTTCGGGGAGCGATGCCTTTTTCGTGCGGAACGATTTGCTCGGGGATCATTTTCTTCCCCCGTTCACGTCCGAACAGCACTGGGAGCCCCTGCGGATCGGCCTGGACAGCCCGGCAGGCCACAAACCCGCATATCCCCGGATCGCAGGGCAAGATGCCCGTTAGGTATTAATGGCGATAATGAATTACAGCTTGTAAAAAAGCTGATCCCAACTGCATTTCAGGCCGGTTTGGAGCCGGGAGGCTACAATCACCGTGGGATTCATTTTGCCGGCCTCAATCTGCTGCAAATAGCGTCGGCTGATGTCCGCTTTTTCTGCAACGCCTTCTTGCCCTACTCTACCCTCCCGCGGATTTGGGTGGCAGGGGAAACGCGCCCAAGCGTCCGCCATGCAAAAGAAAAATTCCTGTTGTCCGCGCCGCCGCATCCGGCACAATGACTTTCTGTGAGCAAACAATTGCGCAATCGGCTTCTCGCCTTGGTCTGCCTTCTGGTCTTTTTGGGCGTCGGCGTTCTTTTTTATGTGAACTGGGTGGTTCAGCGCCCGTTCGCCATCATTCTTTTTCTCTCCGATAACCTGAGCCCTTCCACCCTGACAGCGGCGAGAATTTATGCGGGCGGAGCGGACTGCCGACTGGAGGTGGAAAAATTTCCCCACCTCGCGTTGCTCAGCACGCAGGCGAACGATTTTGCGGTGGCGGACCCCGCCGCTGCGTCCGGTGCCATCGCCACAGGCCAGAAGCCAAACAACCGGACCCTGCGGCTGGAGGCAGGGCGCGCGCCGTTGCCCACCCTCCTGGAACTCGCGCGCCGGAGCGGACGCGCGACCGGCATCGTTTCCAACTCCTCTCTCACCGACGCGACCCCCGCCGCTTTCTATGCCAAAACCTCCGACCCTCTGGACTTCCAAACGATCGCCCTGCAGTTGGCGGAAACGCCCGACGCCAACCTGTTCCTGGGCGGCGGTGCGGCGGAATTTCTTCCTGACACCAAGGGCGGGCACCGCAAGGACGGGCGGGACTTGATTCTCGAAATGCGGAACAGGGGATACGACATCGTCCGCAACAAGCAGGAAATGGAGAGCACCCCGCTCTGGCGTGCGCCCAAGGTCCTTGGGCTTTTTGGCATGGGGCAGCTTGCCTACGCCGACGAGGTCCAGATCTCCGCCGCGCAGCCCTCGTTGTCCGAGATGGTCCTGCAGGCCATTCTCCAACTCCAATATAACCCGAAAGGGTATCTGCTCGTGGTGGACGCGGGGCTCGCCGGGAAGGCCTCCTCGCAGAACCAGGCCGAGAGGATGTTGAAGGAAATGATCGCACTCGACCAGGCGGTGTCCGTCGCCAGGAAATACGCGGGGGAGAACTCCCTCATCGTCGTGGCCGGCAAACAGAATTCCGGAGGGCTCCGGCTCAACGGCTACTCCTTCCGCAACGACAAAGGCGCCGCCATCCTTGGAATCAATGCCCAGGGAGTGCCATCCCTCACATGGTCCACGGGCCCGGGGTCCGGACAAACCATGTCGCCGGACGGGATTGCCCACACAGAGCCCTCCGCCTTCATCACCGCCGCAGCCGTTGGGACTGCGGAGGATGCTGTCGCGGTCAGCGCGGGACCTGGCTCCGAGGAACTCACCGGCTTTCGCGACAACACCGATGTCTTTCACGTAATCCAAAAAGGGCTCTGAATTTCGAGGGCCCCGCTCGGTGGAAGGATCGTCCGCCGCGTGCCGCCGCAGGAATTTCTTGCCGGAAATGCTTGCCCGCTGAAATCCCGCCGGTATTCTTCCCTGTCCGCGGCTGGGTAGCTCAGTTGGCAGAGCAGAGGACTGAAAATCCTCGTGTCGGGGGTTCGATTCCCTCCCCAGCCACCACTCTCAAAAGCTCGCAGAGCCGCTTGAATACAAGCTCTACGGGCTTTTTGGCTTTTGAGAGCGTCTTGACAGGAAACGTATGGAAACGACGGGAAGTGGCCTGAATTTATACGCTACTTCTACGCCGGAAAGCAGAGGTCACAGCCTCATTCGTATTTCAGCACGCTGTTGCTGTCGCCGCTGCTCGATTTCGAGAGCTCGGATGACAATTCGTAGGGTTCGCAGGAGCCGCGTGCGCAAACCCAGAGCGATGCTTTTCATGGGAATGTTCCGACGCCTGAGCAACAGCCTCTGCCTCCACTGGATCGGCAAGCAACCTCGCCCTCACCACAAAACCACCTCCGACTTC
>JBAYTU010000142.1:0-6134 GCA_041675465.1 Terrimicrobiaceae bacterium
CGCGGATACGCGACCAGCACAGTGAAGCACGCCAGCCTTGAGGGCCGGACGCTGTTGATTGCCGAGCCGGATTCCGAGGATTTGGCCCCACAAATCGTCATCGACAACCTCGGAGCCGGCATCGGGCAGAAGGTTCTGATCTCCAGCGACGGCAGCGAGGCCCGCAAGATCGTCGGCGACGACCTCAGCCCGGCCCGCTGGACGGTGCTCGGCATCATTGACCCGGAAAGGAGCCTGGCCCTGTGAGAATGGGAACCGTCATCGGCCGCGTCACGCTCTCCGTCCGCAATCCGAGGTTTCAGGGAGAACGCCTGCTCCTCACCCTGCCATGGAAGGCCGGGACCTTCCGTGGGGAAAATTCCTTCGCGCCCGCCATCGTTGTCTATGACGATCTCGGGGCCGGGGTCGGCCAGCAGATCGCGATCAGCGAGGGCCGCGAGGCCGCCTGTCCATTTCCAAAACCCACGCCGGTCGACGCCTACTGCGCCGCGCTCGTGGACGACCATTTTTACCAAGACTAAACCATGAAACTATTCGCACAAAAAGACGCCGAGGAATTTTGCAAATCCGGAGCCACCGAATTCCGCTACAACCGCGACATCCGCCTCACCCCGGGTGCCAAGGATGTTTTCTCCGAGGCCGGCATCAAGGTCGTGTTCGATGCGGAAGCGGTTTCCGCCGCGCCCGCCGCGGCTCCGGCCGACACGACCGATGACCAGAAGCTTTTCCACTCGCCTGAGGCCGAGCGGATCAAAAAAGAAATCTGCGACATCGGCCGCCGGATCTGGGCGCGCGAGTATTGCGACGGCAACGGCGGGAACATTTCCGCCCGGCTCGGTCTGGACCGCTTCATCATCACCCCGACCGGCGTGAGCAAGGGGTTCATGACCCCCGAAATGATGAGCCTGGTGGACATCAAGGGCACGCAGCTTGCCGGGACATGGAAGCGGTCGAGCGAGTTCACGACGCATGCCGCGATCTACGAGACCACGCCCGAGGCGGCATCGGTCTGCCACGCCCATCCGTGCCACGCGGGGGCGTTCGCGATCAAGGAACTCCAGCCGCCCGCCCGCCTGATCCCCGAGCTGGAAGTCTTTGTCGGCACCGTGGCTGTGGCCGGATACCAGACTCCCGGCTCGCCGGAAATCGCCGCGAGCATCCGCCCGCTCGCCCCGAAGCACCAGTCCATCATCATGGGCTGCCACGGCGTCATTTGCTGGGGCAAGTCGGTCGAGGATGCCTACTTCAAGATGGAAATCACCGACGCCTACTGCCGCACGGTGATCCTGGCCCAGGCGCTTCCCGGCGCGGCGTCGATCCCCTGCGAGAAACTCGAAGACCTGCTCCGGATGAAAAAGGGCATGGGGCTTCCCGACAACCGCTTCGATCTCAAGAACGCGGAGCTCTGCGAGGTCGATCCCTGGGACCAGATGTGCGGACAGCACGGCTGCTCGTCCCCGGTCACACCTTTCAACCCCATGCCCGCTCCCGAGACCGGCGCGGAGACGGAAGCCCTTGTCCAGAAACTCACGGACGAAATCATCGCGAACCTCAACAAATAGCAGGCGGCGGCGGTCTGTGGCGCGGGCGTCCCGCCTGCGGACGCCCTCAACTCAAATCCTTATATGAAAATTGCAATCATCGGCGGTGGCGGACGTGTGGGAGCCTGCGCGGCATTCGCGCTCCAGTGTTCCGGCATCGTCAAGGAAATCCTCCTGCTCGACGCCAACCAGGCGGCGGCCGAGGGCGAGGCCCTCGATCTCCTCCACGGCGCGGCCTACTGCGCGGACCAGAAGATCTCGGCCGGTTCCTACGCCGACTGCAAGGATGCCGACCTCATCTGCATCACGGCCGGACTCCGCCGCAAGCCGGACGAGTCGCGCCTCGACCTCATCAACCGCAACGTCACGCTTTTCCTCGGGATCCTCGAAAGCCTCAAGGGCGCGGGCCTGAAAAAAGAGGCGATCGTTTTCGTGGTGTCGAATCCCGTGGACATCCTCACCCAGATCGCCACCGAAAAGACCGGCCTTCCCGCCTCGCAGGTCCTCGGGCTCGGGACCATGCTCGACACGTCGCGCTTCTGCTCGCTCATCTCCGGGTCGCTCGACCTCCCCGCCACCCAGGTCCGCGCCATGATCCTCGGCGAACACGGCGACTCGATGCTCCCGGTCTGGTCGTCCGCGACCGTGGACGGGTTCCCGCTCACCAAATTTCCCGGCGTGACGCCCGCGTTCCAGACGCAGGTCTTCGAGCGCACGCAGAAGAGCGGGGCGGAAGTCATCTCCCGCAAGGGCGGAGCCGGTTACGCCGTCGGCGTGACCATCCGCGAAGTCATCGACTGCATCGCCCTCGACCGTCGCCGCGTCCTCCCGGTCTCCAGCCGGATCAACGGGGCCTACGGGATCCGCGACATCAGCCTCAGCGTCCCGACCGTTGTCGGGCGCGCGGGCATTCTCGGCCACGTGGAACTCGGGCTTTGGCCGAAAGAGCTTCAGGGATTGCAAAGCTCGGCCAAGGCTCTCAAGGACACCCGCGCGAAAATTTAGCCTCCGGGGACATGCGCATCCCGCCGACCGGATTGATTTTCAATTTCCGGCCGGGGAGGGGGCTTACAGCCGGGAAATCAGGAGTTCGCGCTGGAAGATGAGTTCCTTGGGAAGTTGGCTGTAGAGCTTGATGAAGAGCTCGTCCTGCATGACGAGTTCACGGTGCCACTCGGAGGTGTCGATCTTCTGGACCTCGGCGAATTTTTCGGGAGTGATGTCGTTTTCGATCCCGCGCAGGTCGATGTCCTTGTATTCGGGCACCCAGCCGATCGAGGTCTCGACCGCGTGCATGCCGAGATGGCAGCGCTGGACGATCCACTTGAGGATGCGCGTGTTGTCGCCGAAGCCCGGCCAGAGGAACTTGCCCTCCGGGCTCTTGCGGAACCAGTTCACATGGAAAATCCGCGGGAGGTATTTGACCTCGTGGCGCATTTCGAGCCAGTGGGCGAAGTAGTCGCCCATGTTGTATCCGCAGAACGGGAGCATCGCCATCGGGTCGCGGCGGACCTGGCCGATCTTGCCGGCGGCGGCGGCGGTCATCTCGGAGCCGACCGTGGCACCGATGTAGACGCCGTGGACCCAGTTGAAGGACTGGAAGATGAGCGGCATCGTCGTCGCGCGGCGTCCGCCGAACACCATCGCGCTCACCGGCACGCCGGCCGGGTTTTCCCAGTCGGGATCGATGATCGGGCAGTTGCGCGCCGGTGCGGCGAAACGGCTGTTCGGGTGGCTGGAGAGAACCGGCTTGCCGTCGGCATCCTTGGTGTCCGGCGTCCAGTCCCTGCCCTTCCAGTCGATGAGGTGCTTGGGCTTCTCCTTGCTCATCCCTTCCCACCAGATATCCCCGTCGTCGGTGAGGGCGACATTGGTGAAGATCGTGTCGCGCTTGATCGAATCCATCGCCATCGGGTTGCTGTCATAGGCGGTTCCCGGCGCGACGCCGAAGAATCCGGCCTCCGGGTTGATCGCGCGGAGGTGGCCGTCGGGACCGGGTTTGATCCACGCGATGTCGTCGCCAACGCAGGAAACCTCCCAGCCCTCCTCCTTGAGTTGCTTCGGCGGGATCAGCATCGCGAAATTCGTTTTCCCGCAGGCGCTCGGAAAAGCGGCGGTGACATAGGTCTTGTTTCCGTCCGGGTCCTTGACGCCGAGGATGAGCATGTGCTCGGCCATCCAACCCTCGTCGCGGGCCATCGCCGAGGCGATGCGCAGCGCGAAGCATTTCTTGCCGAGCAGGGCGTTGCCGCCGTATCCGGAGCCGAAGCTCATGATGACGCGCTCTTCCGGGAAGTGCGTGATATAGGTGCTTTCCGGGTTGCAGGGCCAGGGGACATCCTTCCCGCCCGCCGCGAGCGGGACGCCGACCGAGTGGAGGCACTTCACGAAGGTGCCGGTCTTGGTGATCTGCTCGTAAACGCCGACGCCCATGCGGGTCATGATGCGCATGCTCGCGACCACATACGGGCTGTCGGAAATCTCGATGCCATACTGGGCGATCGGCGACCCGATCGGGCCCATGCTGAACGGGATCACATAGAGCGTGCGCCCCTTCATGCAATCCTTGAAGAGGCCGTTCATCTTCGCCTTCATGATGTCGGGTGCCTCCCAGTTGTTCGTCGGGCCGGCGTCCTTCTTCGCCTTCGAGCAGATGAACGTGCGTTCTTCGACGCGGGCGACATCGCGGGCGTCGCTGCGCACGAGAATCGAATTCGGGCGCAGCTTTTCATTGAGCCAGAGACCGGCTCCCGACGCCACGACCAGGTCGCGCATCACCTTGTCCTCGGCCTCCGACCCATCGCACCAGAAAATGTGGTCCGGCTTCGTGAGAGCGGCGATTTCATCGACCCAGGCGACAATCGATGTGTTGGAGGGCTTGCAGGTTCCGAGTGCGGTTGGTTTGCTCATAAAGTGGTATTAGAGGAACTAATGTTGCCTGCTTCTCCGGGGCTGGCAAGCAAAACGAGTTCCCTCTTGTGAGATTTTTTTGCCATCGTATTCTCTGGTTGCATGATTGCAGACAGAAATTCCGGAAACACGTCACCCCTGACCTGGGTGGGGTCGTTTCCCGTTTATGCCAGCACCGTGCTCGCCGCAGTCCACGCTGCGGCAATGGTTGCAACGGCGGTTGCCATGGCTGTGGGCGCGGAGGCATTGCTCCAAACCTTCCAGTTCTCGAGCCGGGCGGTCCTCGATCATTACGCGCTCTGGCAGTTCGTGACCTACGCTTTTGTCCACATTCCCGACCCCTGGTTTTTGTTGGAGATCTACCTGCTCGTGGCCTTCGGCAGAGAGATCGAAGCCTTCCTCGGGAGGAATGCGTTTTTGCGGCTCTACGCCACGCTTCTGCTTCTGCCGCCACTTGCGTTGACGGTGGCCGGTCTGGCGGGGATCCCCTCCCATCTCATGGGGTCTTCCGCCGTGCATTTCGCCGTCTTTATCGCCTTCGCAACCCTGTATCCCTCCGCCCAGATAGTTTTCGGCATCCAGGCCCGGTGGATCGCGCTCGCCCTGTTCGCCATCTCCGCGCTGCAATACCTCGCCTACTCCATGCACACCAGCCTGCTGGTGCTTTTCCTGGATTGCGCGGCGGCATTTGTCGCGATCAAGATCCTGGGCGGGGAATGGGCTTTCGAGTTTCCCCGCGCGCGCTCCCGCCTGCGGGTGGTCGAACCGGAAAAGCGAAGCGGGCGGGGGATCCCCTTCGCCTCGATCGACGCGATATTGGACAAAATCTCGAAGTCCGGCATGGGAAGCCTCACCGCCGAGGAACGCTCCCATCTCGAAAAGGCCCGTGCGGAACTCCTGGAAAAAGACCGGAACCACTGAGATGCCTGAACCAGATCACGCCGCCCCCACATCCGAGCTTCCCCCACCCGCGAGCCTCAAAGACCCCTGCTATGTCAACGCCATGTCCCACTTCTACCGGGGCGAGCTCGGCAGGATCATGATCTGGAGGCAGCGGCTCGATGTCACCACCACCTGGGCGATCACCAGCACGACGACCATCATCGGTGCCGCGTTCTCCTTCAGGGACATCCCCCACATCATTTTCTTTTTCAACCTGGCGCTCGTGTGGATCATGCTCTGGATCGAATCCCGGCGCTACCGGTTTTACGATGCCTTCCGCGGGCGCGTCCGGATGCTGGAATCCCACTTCCTCGTGCCCATGGTCTCGCAGAACCCCGGGCTTCTCGACGGGGAATGGCGGAAGCTCGTCTGCGAGGACCTGATTCTCCCGTCGTTCAAAATCAGCCGCCTGGAGGCGGTCGGGCGCCGGCTGAAGAGGAATTACGTGTTCATCTTCGCGATCATCATGGTCGCCTGGACGATGAAAATCCTCGTCAACGCCAAGACGCCGATCCACTCGTTCGGGGCCTTCTACGACGCGCTGGCGGTCCAGGAACTCCCGTCCTGGCTGGCGTTTGCCGTTTATTTGGGAACCATTGTTTCCATCACCGGGCTGACCTTCTTTTTCGCTCGCACATCCAGCGAGGAAGTCAGCGAGTTCGGCGTGGGAAACAGCTCGCTCTGGCGGATTTGAAAACCACGGGTGAAAATGCCGGGGAATCCTCCCTGGGCCGCCTGGAG
>JBAYTU010000143.1:0-5976 GCA_041675465.1 Terrimicrobiaceae bacterium
GATCGGCGGGTTGACGGTTTTTTCCATCGCCAGAGCGATAAAAAACTTTGGGCCACTTGTCCGGAATTTGCGCCTAACTTTCTTTTTTTAAGCGGGTTGCTTTATTCCGGGCATTGGCCCTGGTCAGTCCGGCTGCTGGCATGAGTGTGAAACACAATGCCCCAAGCCCTGCAGCCGGTAATGCACCCAAACAAAACCAGAAAACCACACGCCACTGAATGTGGCTCCAATTGAAGATTACCCGGCTGCAATTCCCGATTAATTGAGCGAATGCATAAATGGGCACGGCATCGCGAACCCCGAAAACCAAGGCCAGCACAGGCAGCAACAGCACCCCTCCACCAGTTCCAACAATGGCAGCCGCAAGAGACGCGACGAATGCGCTGACAATGAGAAAGAACCAAGACTGCATGGCACGCAAAACTACCTCTTGGGGATCTTAATGGTCAACCAACGGCTTGGCAGCCCCATGCCAAGTTTGAAAAATCAAATCGTGAATTCCACCGCCATCGGGTAGTGGTCGGAGGCCTCCCCCGTGCGGGCGTCCTTGATCACCTCGTATCCCACGGCGCGATCCGCCAATTTCGGCGACGCCAGCACATGGTCACAACGGAACGGGATGAACTCGGCGCTCTTGAACGCCGTTCCCGGCACGGTGGATTCCCCATTCTTCCCCAGGCGGTGGGCGATGTCCACAAACCCGGCGGAGTAGAGAACATCGAGAGTCTGCCGATCCGCCGTGGATGAGCCTGGCAACAAGTAGCGGCTGCGGAAATGCGCCGGGAGATTCTCCCAGCCCTGCGGTTCGGGATCGTTCGACGACACGGAGTTGAAGTCTCCGGCGACAAGCGCGAAACCGTCCGATGCCGCGTAATTTATCAGATAGGTCGCCTCTCGCCACCGGGCATGCGGGGAGTTCGGCGCGAGGTGGACGCTGACAAAAACCACTGGTTGGTCCAGGCCCGGCAACTTCAATCGTGCGACGGATGCCGCATGATGGAAATGCACGGAATCCACTTCAAACGAAACGGGCAGAATCTCCGGTTTGAAAAAGACCGCTGTATTTTGTCCGGTGTGCGGGGCAATCCCGAGCAGTCCTCTCAACCCGAGGGCCGCTTCTGTCTCGAAGAGCAGTTTGAATCCGTCGCGTTCGAAGTTTTTCGCTTCCTGGATGAGGAGCACATCGGGAGAAATTTCGCGAATGACCTCGTGCTGGAGTTTCTGGCGGCGGTTGTCCGTGCCGTCAAATCCGGCGAAGAGGGTGTTGTAGGTGAGTAGTTTCATGAGTTGGATTGATTGTTGGTTGCTTGTGATTTGTTTTGACGAAGGCGGGCCAGAAATACCGTCCCGACGAGCATCAGCAAAGTGGCCAGTCCGAAACCAAAACCCGGCGAGACAGCAGTCCAGAGAAAACCCACTGACGTGCTCGAAACAAATTTTGCGGCCCCATTGACACTGCCCAGCACCCCATAGCTCATCGCGCGGACATCAGCGCTTACCAGTTCGGCGGTGACCGTGGCTTCAAGCGCCTCCTGCACCGCCATATACAAACCGGCGAGCAGAAAGACCCCCCCAATCAGCGTGAAGGGAATCGTGGGGAGGATGAAGGCCGCGGCGGTCAACCCCGCCGTGAGGATTCCCAGCGCATAGCCGCCCACCAGCACCCGTTGCGAACCGAAGCGGTCGGCCAGCACGCCCACGGGATACGAGGCAACCACCTGAACGATATTCCTCCCGACGTAAAAGAGCCCGGCGATTTGCGCCGCTTTCACGACGCCGAACGAGGGGGTGAGCCATTGGGTGGCTGCCAGAATGAGCAGACTATGGGAGAAATCGCCCATTCCGAAAAGGGCAACGGCGCGGAGATAGCGTTTGAAGCGTGTCGGCAGTCCGCGCACGGTCGAGAAGAATTTCAGTGCCGGGTTTGGCGAATGCTCGGGGTCTTTGACCAGGAAAAGAAACGCGAGCGCGGCCAGAATGCCGGGAATCAGCGTGAGCCAGAACACCAGCCGGAACGGCCCTGCCGCATCCGGCCAAGGAAGGTGCTGTGCCCAGCCGAGCAGCGCCACTCCCAGAAGCGGCCCAAAGACTGCCCCCACAGTATCCATCGCCCGGTGAAACCCGAATGCCCGTCCGCGCGTCTCCGGAGAAATCGCTTGCGAGACGATGGCGTCGCGCAAGGGGCCTCTCATGCCCTTGCCAAACCAGGAAACCATCCGTCCGGCAAGAATCAACGGCCAGCCTGCGGCCAGGGCGATGAGCACCTGTCCTACCGGGGTGAGAGCATAGCCGACAATGACGAGCGTCTTGCGGTGGCCAAGCTTGTCGGCGATATAGCCCGCCGCCATCTTGGTGAAGCTTGCCAACGCATCGGCAACGCCCTCGATGAAGCCAAGAAAAGCCGCCGGGATGCCCAGCACCGCGAGGAAGCCCGGCAGAATGACCGTCGTGGTCTCGTAGCAAAAGTCCCCGAGGGCACTGGTCACGCCAGCGCCAAGAACGGTGCGATTCAAAAAACGTCCCCGTGACGGGGGACCTCCGGGCTCGGTGGACTTCAGCGGCAAACAGGAATGCAACATGTGTTGCATCAAATATCGAACTTTTCATGTAATGCAACAACTATTACATTTCTCCCATGAAAAAATCTTCGTGGCTGCTGTTCCTTTACTCCATGCCTGCCCGACCATCCACCCGCCGAGTCTATGTTTGGCGAAAGCTCAAATCCGGTGGAGCACTTTCCTTCCAGCAATCGGTTTTCATCCTGCCTTCAAACAATGAGTCGAGATCGCTGTTTGACGAGTTAGAAAAAGAGGTGATGGCCCGGAAAGGCGATGCCAGGGTTTCTTCCATCCAGTTTGACGACCCCAAGGAGGAGGCGGAAATTATCTCGCGCTTTCGTGGGCAATCCGACGAGGAATACTTGGAATTCTTGGGACGCTGCCGGGATTTTCATGCCGAACTCGCAAAAGAACGGGACGATAAACATTTTACTTTTGCCGAGTTGGAGGAAAACGAAGTCGAACTGACAAAACTCAAAACTTGGCTTGTAAAAATCAAGACGCGCGACTTTTTCGGTGGCAAACTTGTCGCAAAAGCCCACGCCGAACTGAAAAAATGTGTTGCGGATTTCCGACGCTACGAAACCGAAGTTGGCACGCAACAGGCTCCAACTGGAAAAGTGTAGTGAAGAAATTACCCCTGACACGGGAATGTTCGTTTGCCAGCATGCAGGAACGGCTTGGCTGAACCTTTGCGTTCTGCTCTGCTGCGCGGGTGTTGAAATCTGTCGCACCACCCAAATCTGCCAGCAGACCATCCAGCGGATACCTTCCGCAGCTTGATGGCTTGCGCGGGCTTGCGATCATCGCCGTTGCCCTCCATCATTTCGGTTTCCATCCCCCTTCATGGATAGATTGGGGGCCGGTTGGGCCAAGTGTGTTTTTTATGCTCAGCGGCTATCTGATCACTCTCTCTCTCTGGAAATTGGAGGCGACCTATCAGGCAAAGCAGATCAGTTTCTGGCGGCTTCTTGCGGGTTTTCATGCACGGCGAATCTTCCGGTTGCTCCCGATTCTCATCATTCTCATACTGATCGGCTCTTTCACCGACCTGCCGGAATACCGGGAGACATGGGCGTGGAGTCTGACATTCACAACAAACCTCCTGCTCGTTTTGCACAATGACTGGATTGGAGGCATTTCGCATTTCTGGTCCCTTTCCATGCAGGAGCAGTTCTATTTTCTTTGGCCCGTCGTTTTGTTGGTGCCCCGGGCTTTTTTTCCCCAGGCCATGGTCGCGGCCATCGCATTGGCTGCCGGGTTTCGACTGACTTGCATCGAGGTGGGTGCGCCGGAGTTTGCCCGTTGGTTTTTGCTTCCCGGCTCCTTGGATGCCTTTGCAACCGGGGGGCTTGGCGTGGCTTGTCCGGAACCGCAGAACGGGAATCATCCTTTCCCGGACATGGGCGATTCCATTTTCCTTCGCGGCCCTTGGCGCGTTGGCATTTTCCAGATATCTGCGGTTCCTGCCGGACACCCATCCTGGAACGGCGGCGGTAGAGATCTTCGAGTCCGTATTTTTTGCATGGCTGCTCATTTGTTTGGTGGAAGCTCCCGAAAGCCGTGTGTCGAGGGCACTGAAATTCCGGCCGCTGGTCTTTGTGGGGATGGTGAGCTACGGGATTTTTGTTTTCCACACGTTGGTTGGAATTTTGCTCTTCGATTTCCTAAAATCCGTCAATTGTGCTGAGGTCTTGTCCCCGCTCGAAAGGCTGATTCTTTCTCCAAAAAGGTTGCGCAGGGGGAAACCTGTTTGATTGCAAGAGTTCCCGGTGTTCCGATATTCAAAGGTCACGCAATTGCCCTTTGCGCCTGACCTCGTCCGGACCGAGAATATCGACCAAGGAAACGCCGAGTTTCGCCTGAATACGCTGGAGCGTAGCGAGATTCATGCTGCTTTGGCATTGCTCAAAACGGAAAAGCATCGAGGGAGTGATTTTCAGGCGCTGAGCAAAAGCACGATAGGACTGGTCCCCCCGCACCGAACGCAGGAAGGCGGCAATTTTCTGCTCGTATCTTTTCGACACGCTTGACAGCGTGGCTGAAAAGATGTTCCTAAAAAGGAACAGTTGCGCGGAGGTGCCAAGCCATTTTGGAGAATGATCTTTTATGTATGAACTCAATGGAGGAGATGCCGAATTTTTGGCAATGGTCTGCCATGAAATTCGCACTCCCTTGAATGGCATTGTGGGATTTGCGCGACTGCTTACCGAAGCCCCCATGCGCGATGCGGAACAGGACTGCGCCCGGATAATCCTCACCTGTGCCCAGGAAATGCTCTGTCTTTTGGAAGACATTTCGGATTTGTCCGGCATGGAAGCGGGCGGTTTCAAAATCGAATCCCGTCCGTTCGCCATCCGTCCCGTTGTCGATGAAGTTTGCGAGCTGTTTTCCCTCCAAGCCCGACAGAAGGGCATTGCCCTTGAAACAAACATCGCCCCGGATGTTCCCGAAACGCTTGTCGGAGACGCGAGGCGGTTGCGACAGGTGTTGCTCAACCTCACCGGCAACGCGATCAAGTTCACGGAAAAGGGGCATGTCGCCATCGCGGTTTCCCGTGAGTCGCCCATCCTCTTTTGCGTGAAGGATTCCGGAACGGGAATCCCGGTGGAAATGCTGGATGCGATTTTCAACCCCTTTACCTCCTGTCACAAAAACGGGGGCCTGGGACTCGGGCTTGCTATTTCTAAACGGCTGGTTGAATTGATGGGCGGTTCCCTTCGCGTGGAAACCAGCCCCGGATTCGGTTCCTCTTTCTTTTTCCGACTGCCGTTGGAACCGATGTTGGAAGACTGAATTTTCAGGTTTCCACTTTTTGAATTCTGAGTGAAAGACAGTGGAGATCCCGTTTCGTAGATTTTTTCGCGCCTCTTCAAGCTGCTCCAAATGGGAGAGGGATGCAGACCTTCTGTCGCAACCGAATCCGTGGAAACGGTGTGAGCGACTGGGGAGCTGGCTGATCTCCTTGTCCGAGAGCTTCAATCGGACGAATTGCCCTGGGCCATTACTTCTGGGAAGGTCAATTGTTTCTCGGGTTCCTGCGACCTCTGCGAATTTTCATCCGAATCCCTCGACAGAGAGCAGCCGCGACAACGGCAGGAATGCGAACGAAGCTGTGATTTCCCGGGCCAAATTCGGGCTAGTTTTGGGCCATTTCCGGTGGCTTCCTGACATTTCCTATCGGACGCCGAAAATTCTACAAATCGTCCGCAGAGCCTTTATTTATCAGTATTCCAGAGTAATACCGGCGGAGGGTCTCGAACCCACACTCCCGAAGGAACACGATTTTACCGCACTTCTTTGCCGCCCGATCGCGGCCCAATTCATGGGCAGCGGGGTGATCGCCCTTTTTGAATTTTCCATGACGGATGATGGGATCAGAGTGGTGGTCGAGCGACATTATCAACTGGTGCCTCCC
>JBAYTU010000144.1:0-5961 GCA_041675465.1 Terrimicrobiaceae bacterium
GAAACCTTCCTGTCGGTGTCCTGACGGATGTCCCCGGCTGTTGGTTGCGATGGGGATGCGCTGCCGGGGCGGAGCTTGACGAAGAGCAGGAACCCGCCAACCAGGAAAGCCACCAAGATCGGCACGGCAAACAGCATCCCTGTGCGGAAAGTGCGCCGAACCGGAACGAGTTTCTGTCCGCACACGGGGCAGGAATCCCCGTCGAACACCCGTGCCGAATCCGCCGCCCGGCAGCGTCCGAAATTGATGCATTGAGAGCGCCCGCGTGCCATGGCCTGCGACAAATCAGGGAGAGGGCCTTCCGCTTGAGCCCGCCATCCGGGTCATTTCGGAGAATTTCTCGGCCACCTGCTTCTCGGTGAATCCTGTCTGCCGGGCAATGATCTTGAAAACCTGCTCCCGGTAATAATTTTCCCGCTGCACCAACTCCCGCCTGGCGAGATCCAGGCTCTCGCCGGATGTCAAAAATCCGCGCGGCCCTTCGGCAACAAGCGCGCTTTTCTTCATTTCGCCCACCCGGGCATCCTGGCCCCGGACCAGGTCCCGGAATTTCTGAAAGTCTTCGTTTTTCGCGAGCGGGGCCGGAAGCGCGGGACGAGGTGTTGCCGGGGAATGGCTTGGCGGACTTGGCGGGCTTTCCCTCCGGGCGGACGAGGCCTCCGCCGCACTCATGGAGGTGCCGAGCGCCGCCGCAGCCCCGCCCAGCCCGAGAAGCGAACTGACAAAAGGGGCCACCAGAACAAACGCAGGGGCTACGATCAGGGAAACAAGCAAGATGCCGAGACCGGGAAGGGTTTCCCCGCGCGCCAGCACGATGATCCCCATGACCAGTGTGATGAAAAGAACCGGACTCGCGATCAGCCAGGAACCAAACCCGAGGAATGGCACCAAGGCAAGCAGGCACACCAGCCCGATCATCACCCAGCTCGCGATGATCAGGGGGCGGTTCCGGTGGTCTGTCGCAGGAGCGGACACCGGCTCGCTGAAAGAATAGTCTTCGGGGTTCATGACTTTTCCAGCCAGGGCCAGACATGCACCAGCGCATCCTCAACGGTTTCCGAGGGCGATGCCTTGGGCTGGCCGGAGAAGAGAAACCAGAGCAGCCCGGCCAAAGCCAGGGTCACCGGAACCACCACCAGAACCAGCTTCATCCGCGGCGCAATCCCGGCACGTTGGACGGATTCCAGCTTCTGGCCGCATTGTGGGCACGTCGTTTCCGCCCCCGGCTGGATTTCGATTTCCTCCCCGGAGTCCGCCTTGGCGCACTGGCCAAAATTGATACATTGGTAATTGGGCATGGTTGACGCGCCTCAGTTGAGCATTTCCTCCGCCTTCGCAATCGCGTCGCGGCATGTCTTCCTGCGCTTGTCCAAAGGGTTCGGGATTTTCGACTCGATGTCTTTGTAAACCTCGTTCAGCGCATCGCGGATTTTCTCCCGCTTTTCGCGATGCTGGAAGTCGGTCGCGATGGTTTTTTGGATGACGCTTTGCAGTTGGTAGGACATGGCCACATCGCGCTTTTCCACGATGTCCTCCTCCGATTCCCCGAGATGGGCGGGTGTGTTCTCCCTGCCCCGCTCGTCCTTGCTGAGCAAATAAACGCCCTTGGCTCCCGTGTCGGGATCTTCCAGCTCCTGGATCACGCGGAGCGCGCGGCCCAGCAGCAGCAACGGGAGCATTTCCACCTTGTCGCCCGAGACAAGAAAGACCGGCGGATGCCCCTTGCCCTCGCCCTCGCTGTGGGCCTCGAGTTTCGCCCGTTCAAACGAACCGAGCCGCTTGCGGTATTTTTCCTCGAGCATCCGGACGTGTTTGGAGTAGCGCAGGGGGAAGAGCCGGGCGACGCTGATCATGGTGATCTCATTCGCCTTGGTGCCTTCGACAAAGCTGACTTTCGTCCCGTAAGAGCGCTTGAAAGCCTCTTCGATCTGCTGGCTGAATTCTGGGAATTCCTGTCCCTTGGGGAGGATGACCGCAAAATCCACGACCCTCGTGCGCGGCCCGGCCCCGGGATTCGTGTTCTGCTCCTCCATGGAGTCGAATGTCAGGTAAAGGCCGGCGTGGGACACCAGTTCGCCGATGTAGTGCGCGAGGCCCATCGGGTTGCCGTTGAAATCGCGGTAAAGCTTGTCCACGATGTTGTTTCCGAGGATGCGCTGGGCACGCGGATCGTCCGTGATGGTTTGGTTGTGGGCTTTTTCGGCCTCTTCCCCGCAGACGGTTTCCAGGAGATCGAGCAGCACCCCCTTGTTCAGCCTTTGGTTGAAGCGGGCGAGGGTGGGATTTTCGCCGATTTTTTCCAGCAGCACCCTGCGCACGGCACCGGCCGATGCGGCCTGGATTTCTTCGCTTCCGATCAGGCGCGTGGTCATTTCCTTGACCTGTTGCGGCTTGTAAAACTTGATGACCTGTTCGCTGAAGTCGATGGCATCGTCATCCGGGCACCTCGCCTCGATGCGTTCCCGCAGCCCCTCGAAACGGTTCTGCACCGTCTGCCGGGCCTCGCCGTCCACGAGTTCCGTAAGCAGCGACACGTTGGTCGCCACGGTTGAGGCAAGCGCTTCGAGTTCGAGGAGAACACGGTCCACCAGCTTCCCGGCATAGGACCAGGCCTCCACGCGGTGGCGTCCGGAATAGAGCCTTTTGAAGACCTCTCCCTGTGCCTGCAAAACCTTTTCGCGCTTGCCCATTACGCCCGAAAGGACGCCGATGCCCGCCCAGGTTTGGTTGTTCTTCCGGATGTCCGCCAACAGGGCGTTCTGGCCCTGCCCCTCTTCCACCTGGCTTCGGAATTGCGCGACTTTCCGGTCGCAGAGGTCCTTCTTTTCCCGGAGCCATTTTTTGAATTCGGCCAGGATGCGTCCGAGGTCATACATGGAGCGTCGGCCCTGGATCCAATCCTCGAAGAGTTCACCTTCGATGGAGGAGATGATGGCGGCGGCCTGGGCCTGCTGGTCGGCTTCCTTCGTGCGGTAAAAATCCTTGATCCCCTTGCCGCGCCAGCGCAGCGAATAGAGTTCCTCGCACATTTGCGTGAGGCGTCCCATCCACGATGCGGCCTCGCCCTTCATGGCGATTTGCAGGTATTTGGTGATGGTGGTGTTCCACTCGACTTCGATGGGTTGCCAATGTTCCTGTTGCTCCATCGGGAGAATCCCGGCCTCCAGGCACAGATGGGCGTCGGAAACCATCCAGCGCTCGTGGTTCCGCGCGTCCGAGACGTATTGCGCGAATGCCTCGTTGACCGGCACGTCCAGAAATCCCTGCTGCGTGGCCGACCAGTTGTTGAACTGGAGTTGCAGGACCGTCTGGCGTGCGAACTGGTAGGTGAGATACTCCCGGATTTCCTCCTCGGGGATCACCACGCGCTTGATGCCAAAGGCGAGGAAGCGCTTGCTGCGTTCGGGGATGTTCGTGCCCGGTGCCGTTTCCGGGGAACCGTCACCATTCTCGGCATTCTCCGCCCGTCTCAACTCATCGCCCCACGGCGTCGCCCCCGCCATGACAATTTTTTGGAAAAGAAAACTCGCCGCCACCTGGGACACCTCGTCCCGGTCCAGGCTGAGCACCTTGCCCTTTTCGTTTTCGTTGGACATGATGTAGCAGCCGTTGACCGGGGAAACCGGTGTGCCGCTCGGATCGCGGAAACTGATCCGCTCCCGGCCGTCCTCGACATCATGCGGAAAATAGGAACCCACTCCCAGGGCGTTCAGTTCGGCCAGGGCACTGAAGCCGTTGGCGTGGTAGTTCCCCGTATCCCAATTCGCGGGAGGATCGATGTCGGGCAACAGGGCGTAGAGCACGACCCGGTGGTGATCCTCGGGATAGTGCTTGCGGATCAGGGCGACGACATCCAAAAACGATCCGCTTCCCGTGCCGCCCGCCAGCCCGCAGCAGACGTGGAAGGTCACGCTGTTCTCCCCGCTGGCTTTTTTCAACTCGGCCACCTGGTTCCTGAGCTTTGCCACGAACCCATCCGCTCCCGAGGCCCGGCAGGCGAAGAGAAAACGTCCCAGCCGCCGCTTTTGCCCGCCGAGCGCCTCTCCGACCACCGACCCCAGAATATCGCGCCACTTGTCCCGTGGCCCGATCCACGGCGAGATGTTTGGATAAGCACTGAGGTTTTCCAGGACGTTGAGCAGATTGGCTCCCCGGATGACGAGTTGATTGGCCTGCCCGAGCTGCAGGGTGTCTCCGGGGATGCGCCACGAAGAGTGTTCGCGATCCATGAGACTCGCATCGGAGTCCACATACAAATACGCCAGCTTGACCGGGTGCGGTTTTTCTTCGATCAGCCCCTGCCCGTTCCGGATGCGCAGCAAGGGCTCTTTCGACCGGTATTCCTCGTAGATCGTTTTGCGCAGTGCCCGGATGATTTTTCCGCCCGTGCCGCCGAGGCCGATGATGAGATGGTTGTTATTCATGGTGTGCTTTTTCAAACCGCGACTTTCAGATCTTTGTAGGCCGCCAGGGCAACCAGCCCGAACGGGACGGCCTGGCAGAGGAGGAACAGGACGACCAGGGCCGCCCGGGCATACGTCACGACCTTGGGAACCTGCGTGTCCAGCCCCCTGCGCATTTCGCCGGCGACCAAGGAGATCCCCCTCGGGGGCGGATACGAGTTTCCCACCGTGGCAAAGTAATTCTTCACATCGGCATCGAGGATCTGGCGCGGGATTTCGGACTTGCCCTCAAGGATGAGTCCGAGGAAAGGACGGCTGTCGTGAAAGTGCGCTGCAGCCCCGTTGGCATAGGTGCCCGCCGCCGTGATGATCGACTCGTCGTGGTTTGCGGGGATGTGGCTGTTCGGAAACCCCGGAAGCGGGACGTTGGAAAAGTCCTCGATGCCAAGTGCCTTCACAGCCGTGTAGGCGACAGCGAACGTCTTGTCTGCCCAGACGGGATCCAGATTGATCTGCGCCTCCCAGACTTTCACGGAAGCATAGGCCGCCTCCCTTGTGTATTGGAGCGCGAAGAAAAGCACCGTGAAGACCAGGGTCAACAGGGCCGCGAAGAAACAGAGGATGTGGTGGAGCGGTCGGGTCCGGAATCGCAAATTCCAGAGGCGTGAAAAATAGCTGCAGGCCACCCAGCACAGCGTGGCGAGAGCGACCCCGACAAGAATCGAAATGACAAACCCCTTCCGGTCCAACCCAAAAAACATGGCCAGGCAAAGCCCCAGAACAGATAGTAGGTCGGTCAGGAAGTTCATGCCTTGGAACGGGCGGATTTATGGGTTCGCCAAGCAAAAAGCGTGACCCCGAACAGGAACGCAACTCCCAGCAGGGAGGATGGGCTGCGCGAGCGCATTGCCTTCCCAAAGCGTGGCTGACATCGTGGCATTCATGACGGGTGTGTGGGAGCGGAGGGAGTCGGCATCGCTACAGGCCCGACTGGCGGGCGCGGCTTTCCTCTTTCAGCGTCTCGATTTCCGTTTTGAGCTTCTCCCGTTCTGCTGCAAGCTGTTCTTCGGACGGGCCATCCGAGGCGGCGACGGAAGTGGTGGCGGCTGGTTTGGCGACAGATGGCTGGGCACTCTTCCTTGCCGGGGCGGATGGGGCATTTTGCACCGCGTATTTCCGCCTGACGGAACGCGCTTCATTCTGTGCCTGACGCGCGGATTCTGACTCGATGCCCAGTTCCTGCCGGAGTGCGGCAATCCTCTTCTGGCTCCCCGGTTCGTACCAAAACATCCCGCCCTTTGTCGGATCCGAAGCGCACGAAGCCAGGAAGAACACCATCGGGGGAGCAGCCATGTTCCAAGCCAAGCGCCGGTTTATTTTCATGGCCCCTTGATTCTTCAAACGCCACTATGGGCAGAAATCTCGGTCAACTGACTGCTGTATTGGAGCATTTCTTGTTTGACCTTTTTGAGTTCGCTCACCTCGGCTTCGATGGCCCGCAGGGCTTGGGCGTTTTTGCTGTTCTGGGCGGTGTCTTTGACCACAGCCTGCTGTCCGA
>JBAYTU010000145.1:0-5862 GCA_041675465.1 Terrimicrobiaceae bacterium
AAATCCACTCGCCACAAATTACCCCAAATCAAGCCCGGCTGTAGTGCCGACCTTTTGATGTCGACATAGCAAAATAGCGGCTTCGCCGCCATCCGACCCCTCCAGTCCGCGAAGTAGGGTTAATCTCTCCAGCCCCCTTTTGTGATCCCCCATTTTCTGTGTCTGGCTTTGGTCAGGGGAGGCTCGGATGATACTTCAAGCCTTCCACCCCCCGCTTATAGGCCCTGAGGACTGCAAGGAATTTTTCGGGCGGGGTCAACGGAGCCAAGGGGGGCGGGTTAAAAACATAGGCGCACGTTGCCTCCGCGTTGGTGGAGGCAAGCGGCAGTTGGGTTTCGGGTGCCAGGAGGGCGGTTTGTCTGGCACCGGGGTCCGATTCAAACAGGTAGGCTTTCTTCCCGTCGTGGTTTTGAACGCCTCGATAGTTTTCGAGGGAAACCCAACTGAGTTCAGGAAAGTCGCTTTGCCGGTAGTCGGAATAGTCGGGCGACGGTGCCCCCTCACTGGGGGGGAGGACCGGGAAAATCGAAGCGCTATCGATGGCGGTTTGAAGCTGGGTATCGCCGAGCAACCATTTCTCGTATTTCTTGCCGGAAGTCAGGGTCGTTTGCTCCTGGTAGGTCTTGTCGGTTTTCGTGACGGTGATCGAGCGCACCCGATCGGGCTGTGGGACCGGGGAGGAAACCGCAGCCGACTGCCGGGCTTCCTCGTCCCTATATTTGAAGGTGATGGTCCAGGAGGCAAAGGCGGGAGCCCGGCGTAATACGGGAGCCTTTGGGGGGCGTTGATCGGACGTCTGGGCCACGGCGTTTGCCAGCCCCAGGGCGACGGGCAAGACAACGGTGAAATGGAGGAGGTTCATAAAATTCTCGTCTTTACTCTGAGACGGGTTCCGCGAGTTTTGCAATCACTTCGCCGGTGAATCTATCGATGGCGATATGCACCCAGAAGCGGGTTTCACCCTCCACCGTGAAGTTGCTTGGATCGGTGGCACTCGCCGGGTAACGTCCGACCTGGGCCGCCACGTCAATGAGCAGATTCCAAGTGCGGGTGTTACCCGAATCCACCAACGCGCGCAAGACACTCTCGCAACGACGTTTGATCGAGGCATCGGAGGCCGTTGAAAATACGCCCCCGCTCTGCGCGGTCAGCAAGGAGGAGAAACCCTGATAGGATTTGCTCCCGTCGAGAACGGGCGTCTGGCCGCCGGTCAAGTTGAACCCTGGACTATATGAAACTTGGTATACGAATTTGCCGACCAATTCGGAGCGATTGCGCAAGGGGCCTTTGTTTAAAACGCCCGAAGTCATGCTGGTCGTATCACTTGTCCAATCTACCAGCGCTTGGGCTGACCTGGCCGCCTCGTCATCGGCAATCACGCCCCCATCGGCTTTTGAGACGCCGCGGATGATCGCCTCGAGGACCTTGGGTTGTCTCGTGTTCAGGTTCACCCGCCCGGCGACGGTGAGATCGGATGGCGCGTTGTCGAGTTCGTTCAGGCAGAAGGCATCGAGCAGGGCGGAGTCCCCGCTTTCTGGCGTGAAGAAGTCGATGTCTTTCCACGCCACGCCACGCGAGGCATAGCCCATCTCCGCAACGGAACGGAAGGGGCGATTCAAAATGACGGGCCGACTGTTGAAGTTGGAGGTATAGAGGGGCAGGCCATCGTTCCCCGAGAAGTTCCATCCCGATCCCCGCCTGAAAACCCCGTCCGGATCGGTGTAGTAATACTTTTCCCCGGGAGGAAGGGGATTTGCACCGCTCGTTTTCGTGCCGCTCTGCGGATTTGCGTTCGGCGTGCGTGGAAGATTCACCATCAGGTCTGAGGCATAGAATGGAGCCGAGTTCAGCCAACCGGGTGCGGCGGTATCCGCGGATTGTCCCATTGCATAAGTGAACCCCAAGTTTGGCTTCAGCGTGATGCCCTGGGGCAGGTAGCAATGGGGAATCTTGTTGTTGCCATAGCCAGCATCAACCCCATTGTCAGCAATCAGAACGGGAGAACCTAGCGAGGGGAATGCGGCGATATGGAATAGCCCCCAGCGATCCGTGCGGGGATCCGCGCGAATCCCGGCATGGAAACACCGGATGAACGGGGCGGTGTCCGTGTTATCCACCGTGCTCATCTGAGAGTTGGTGTTGGCGACATTCTCGATGACATCATAGGTTCTCCACGCGCCCGAGGCGTCTTTATACTGGAGCCTGAGTTTGAGATCCCGGTTGATGCTGCCCACGGCGAGCCATTTCTGGGTATTTGCCTGATCGGTACTCGGGCCGGTCCAGACCTTCCCACAATAAAAGCCGATAACGGTGGAGTTCCCCCCATCTGCAGCGACCAAGGTGGGGTCGGCCCCGACAACGAGCCTGCCTGCGGGGTAGCCGGGATCGTTGGAGGCGTTGCTGCCAACCGGATCATTGAGTGCGCGCAATCGGAACGGTTCGCGGAATGCGGCGTCTCCCGACCCCGTTTCAAAGGTGAGGATGCTGACGCCCGGATCAACGCTGGCGTTTGGAAATACATAGCGCCCCCCGGACGCCGTCATGGCATTAGCGGCCGCATAGGCCGCCGTGGCCGGAAAGGTGTATTGCGGGTTCATGCCCCCGGGCGAGATCGGGTCCAGCCACCATGCAAGCGCCGTTTGGGGGTGAAACGGGATGGGGACCGCAGTATCCGTCGGCGATCCGGCGGTGATCCTGAACTGGCTGGGCACATCGGCGGGACTCGGATTCGAATCCGGGGCGTGTGGATTCCAGATGATCGGCTGGATCATCACTGAGGTCTCATAGACGGTGCCGCTAATTTTTGGCGGGACGGAGACCGGGGTGATGGTGCCATCATAATCCGCCCCCTCCGCCAGTGCCCTCATGCGATACCACATCTGTTGCCACCCGGCAAGGTAGGGCAGGTTTTCAATCCCGTAGAACTCGCCGATCCAGCTGACGGCCGGGACCGGGTTGAACTGGATGCGCGTCGGATAGCTGTCCGCATCGTATTGATCGATGAGGTTCGCCCCGATCTGGATGATCTGGTTGTGGATCTGCCCGTCGATCAGCGATCCGTTGGCCCCATGCGGCGAAGTCCCAGTGCTCAACCCGCAGCGTTGTTTGCCAAGGGAATCGCAGTGGATGACCGCCTTGAGCGTTTCAAAAAAATCGGGCTCGCGATCTGCCGGGACTTCGGAAAGTTTGTATATCCTGGCCGGGTCACCGTGGTCGTAAATCCAGTATTTGTCAGTATTATCCCAAGTCAGGCCGAAATAGTCTTTGATTTTCACTGCATCTGCAGCAGATGGAGGTGTGGTCGCGAGCAATGCCAACCTGCTCAGGGGAAAGCGTCTTTTCATGACTGGCTGACCATTGGAACGCGCCGTCAGCAAAGAGGGGTTGATCTGATCCTGCAATTTTCCGTCCGAACTGTAGGCATCATTTCCGTTCCCGGGATTCGCGAAAGCAATTGGGGAAAGAACGTTTTTGGGCCTTTTCGCCTTCGCATCCGCCGCCAATGTGGGATTGGCTAAATTCGGTTCGGGATTGAACGATGGTTGCTCGAGGTCGCGGGAGAAGGTTCCGAGGTATTGGAGGGCGTTTTGGAGGGCGGCCTTTTCGGTGGGGTTGGCGGCGGCGGCCTGGGTGAGGAACTGGATGAGCTGCTGGCGGCTGACGAACTGGCGGTCGGATTGGCCGCTGACGAGGTTGGTGTTGGCGGCGCGCAGGAAGCCCGACGTGTTCGTGCGGACGGAATTGAAGTAATTGGTCTGAGAGGTGGAATTGAAGGTGTAGGCGGGGAAGCTGCCGCCGGGCTGGGCGGTGGCGAAGTTGCGCCAGCCGACGAGGGCGGAAACCGCGTTGTCGGTCATGCCCGGGAGGACGGTGAGGTCGGCGGTGGCGAGGCTCCCCTTGAGGGCGGTGGCGTTCGCGGGCGAACCCGGCGGGTAGCCGGCGACGTTGGCGTCGAGGAGCCCCCCCTCGTCGTAGATGGCGTAGGCGTAGCGCCCGACGACGGCGGTGGTGTTGGTCGGGTTCCAGCGCATGTTGTCGTTCCAAGCGGTGGGGTTCGAGCCGTCGCGCGCGACGAGGACCCAGTCTGGCGGGGTGAAGGCACCCGTCGGAGTGAGATCGGTGGCGCTGTTGGTGTTGGCCTTGGGCAGGAGGAGGGCGGCGTTCCAGCGGGCCGGGGAGAGGGCGCGTCCGTTTTGAGAAACATTGGTGGTGGAGACGGCGGCGGCGCGGGCGGTGCCGCCCGGATAAAAGGCCAGGCCGACGGCGCTGCGCTTGACGAGGTTTTCGAGTCCGTTGGTGCCGGATGAACCAACGAGGGCGGGGACGGCGTTGGTCGGGGAGAGGGGGAAATAAACCTGATAGGCGGCTGCGTTGGTGGAAAGATTCGTCGAGCCGGCGATGATCTCCTGCCTGAGATCGCCGGTGATCGTGTTGACGGCACCCTGGGCGAAAATTTCGACGGCGGTCTGGTTGAATCCGGCCTGCGAGATCTGGCGCTGGAGGGCGACGTAGGAAAAATACGCCAGCACCATCACGGTGAGGAGCACGACGAAGGCCAGGATGATGATGAGGGCGACACCGCGGGGAGAAGGACAAAGGATGAAGGACGAAGGACGAAGGGGGGCATTGCCCACGCCACGGCATGTTTTCGGGAAAGCGAATTTTCTCTTCATGGCGCGTTCACGGGGAAGCTGCGCTGGTAGATGCGCACGCGGGCGGCGGCGGCTTCTGGGATGCCGGCGGCGGCGGCAAACTGGGAGGCATTGGCGGCCGCATCCTGCCAGAGCTGGGCGGGCGGGATGCCGCCGGGAAGGAGGTTGGCGGCGGTGGGATCTGGCAATGCGGAGGCGAGTTTCGCCGTGCTTCCCACGATTTTGCGCGATTCGCTGTCGAGGATGGCCAGGATGAGGACAATCGCCGAGACATCGTGGAAGCGGCCTTGAAGCGCGTTCGTTCCGGGGGACATGGAGCGGGTTCCGTCCTTGTTCTGGAAGTAATAAAACATGCGGAACACCCCGTCGGCGAGCAGGTGGTAATCGCTGTCCGCCCCATCGCCGTAGGTCGGCGGGGAGCCGAGGACCGAACCCCAGACCCCGTCGATCGTGCTGTCGGGAAGCGCGGGGGAATTCGTGGCGGGCGCGTTGGTGGCGTAGGTGAGAAAGGGGGGGCTGGTCCAGGAGAGACCTTTGCCGAGGCGTTCGAGCTGGGCGTCGGAGTTGACCCGGTATCCGACGAGAGACAGGGTGCCGCGTTCGGAGGCGTTGGCGGATGCAAAAAACCCCGGTGCTTCGCTGTAGAAAAAGATGGCGTTGTTGTCCGACGAGAAGGCGACGTCCAAATCCGGACGTTTGGGCATCCGGCCCAGGTCGAGATCGAACCGGCTGAAGACTTCGCGGGCCTGGGCGTCCGCGCTGAGATGCTTGCGGCTCCCGGAGATGACCGTGCCGCCGCTTTGGACCATCTGGGCGACAAGGAGGACGAGCATCGCGAGAACGGTGGCGGCAACGAGCATCTCGATCAACGTGAAGGCCCTCCCGACTTCTGTTCTTGGCGGGGGACACCACTTGGCGGCTCCCGCTGGGCTGGAGATCGGAAATCGAAGGTTCAGCCTCTCCCGGAACAAGTGGTGGACTGCGGAAAAAGAAAGCCCCCAACTTTGCTGGTGGGGATGCCCCGCCAACCAGGCGGCCCGGGAGGCCGCGCGGTAGACTGCCGAAAGGCAGCCCGCAGGGCGAGACGCCGCCCAGATCCGCGCGTAAGGGAAGAAATGAGAGGGGAGAGGTTCGACGACCTGTCGATAATGCGAGGGAGGGCGAAGCTCCGTCTGAGCCGTAATAAATGGGCTCACACGGAGGTTCGCCC
>JBAYTU010000146.1:0-5639 GCA_041675465.1 Terrimicrobiaceae bacterium
CTCCGCAAACTCAAGAAGTGATCGCCAAACCAAAAAAATCACAAAACGGCGGCTTTTGTTGCTCGTTTTTCAGTCCGACAGGCAGCTAGCCCACAAATGAGAGAACACCACGATAAACGGCAGTTACAATGCCGTTTATCGTGGTATTTTCCCAGATCAGCTACCGCGCCGCGACCCAGGTATCCTCGATGGTGCGGAGTCGGGATTGTTTGGCGCCGAGCTGCGGGACGCAGGCGATGAGGGCTTTGGTGTAGGGGTGCTGGGGGTTTTTGAGGAGGCTTTCGGTGTCGCCGTATTCGACGATTTCGCCCCGGAACATGACGGCGACGCGTTCGCAAAGTCCCCGGATGATGGCGAAGTTGTGGGTGATGAGGATGAGCGACATGCCGAATTCGCCGCGAAGTCGCCGCAGTTCCGCGAGGATCTGGGCTTGGATGGTCACGTCAAGGGCAGTGGTGGGTTCGTCGGCGACGAGGAGTCTCGGACGGCAACTGAGCGCCATAGCGATCATCGCCCGCTGCTGCATGCCCCCGCTGAGCTGGTGGGGGTAATCGTGCATGCGTTTCCCGGGATCGGCGATGCCGACCGCGCCGAGCCATTTGACGATTTCCCCATCCACGTCCGTGACATCCGGGCGGTGAAGATGAATCCCTTCGGCGATCTGGCTGCGGATGGAATAGACCGGGTTGAGCGACGTGGCCGGTTCCTGGAAAACGTAGGCGATCCCGCCGCCGCGCAGCAGCCGGATCTGCCGGGGCGGCATTTTCAGGATGTCGCGTCCGAGAAACAGGATCTTCCCGCCGGCATATTCCGCCGGCGGGGTTGGGACGAGCCGGGTGAGCGAGAGGGCGGTGACGCTTTTTCCGCTGCCGCTCTCGCCGACGATCGCCAGCGAGTCGCCCTCCTTCATCGAAAACGAAATGTTTTTCACGGCATCGACCGTGCCGTTTTCGGTCCGGAAGCGAACGGAGAGGTTGTGGAGTTCGAGAAGGTTCATGGGGCGGATGGGTCCCGCGAAGGAGCGAAGGCGCGAAGAAAAAAAGAAGCCCCGCATAAAGTCGCAGAGCGCGCGGAGGGGGGCGCGCAATATTTCTTTTCCTGTTTTTCCTCCGCGCCTTCGCGTCGCAGGAGAATTTCTTCGTTGTTCCTCATCGTGTGGCAGCCGCGCGGCGGAGGGCGTCGCCGGCGAGATAGAACGCGAGCGAGGCGGTGAAAATGGCGAGGCCGGGGAAAAAGATCAGCCACCAGGCGTCGAGGAAATAGGTCTTCCCGTCGGCGATGATGTTCCCCCAGGTGGCTTGGGGCGGCGGCACGCCGAAGCTCAAAAAGCTGAGGCCGGATTCCACGAGGATTGCGTCGGGGATGCTGATGACGGCGGTGACGAAAATCGGGGCGAACGCATTCGGGAGGATGTGGCGGAAAATGATGTTTGCCCGGCTCTGCCCGAGCGCGCGCGCGGCGCGGACGTATTCGCTTTCGCGGAGGGTGAGGAACTCCGCGCGCACGAGCCGGGCGGTGCCCGTCCAGCCGACCAGCCCGATGACCGCGATGATGATCCAGATATTCGGGCCGACGAGGGCGATTGCGGTGAGGATCAGAAAAAACGAGGGGAAGCAAAGCAGGGCGTCGACGACGCGCATGGCGACATTGTCCACCCAGCCGCCGAGGTATCCGGAGACCGCTCCGACAACGATCCCGATGCCGAGCGAGACCGCCATCGCCACGAACCCGACGGTGAGGGAAATCGTGGAGCCGGCCACCATGCGCGAAAGCACGTCCCGTCCGAGGTTGTCGGTCCCGAGCCAGTTGGCGGGGTTCGGGGCGAGGAGCTTCCGCTCCAGATGCGTCGCGTTGGGCTGCATCGGCATCGGGAGGTTGAACCGGGCGCAGACGCCGGCGACTGCGGCCACCGCGAAAAATGCGGCGATGACGGCGGTGGCGGCAAGGGCCAGGCGGTCCCGGAAAAACCTCCGCGCCACCCGGCGGAACGGGCTGTCGGCGGTAACCGGCTGAGGGTTGGCGGCAAGGGTTGCTGTCACGGTCGTCTGTGTCTCGACGGGGAAAGATGTCCAAGTGGCGGACGCTTGTCACGCCTGTTGACGGGCCCCAAAATCCGCGCGTAAACGCCAACGATGGGAGGGCGAATCTTTGCCATGCCCGCTTCCCGGCAGGTCATGCCCTGACGGGCTGCCTGCGGCAGGCTTCCCCGCAGCCTCCCGGCTGCCGGTGGTGTGTGTGCCCATTTATTACGGCTCAGACGGAGCTTCGCCCTCCCAGGACGGAGGTTCGCTCTCCCAGGACGGAGGTTCGCTCTCCCAGGACGGAGGTTCGCTCTCCCAGGACGGAGGTTCGCTCTCCCAGGACGGAGGAGCCCGCGCGCGGGGGGATTACCCGGTTTCGATCAGCGAGCGGTTCTTCCAAAGATACGCGCCGCCCGAGTAAACCGTGAGAATCACGGTCACCGCAATGAGCCCGGATTGCCCGAATTTCCACGCGAGGCCGGTCCAGGCAACCGGGGACCATTCTCCGATCGAGAGCAGGAGAAGGCTGTAGATGATCGTGGTCATCTGCCAGGCGGTTTTGTGTTTTCCCAGCCGGTCCGCCGGAACCACGATGCCTTTCGAGGCGGCCAGCGAGCGCAGGCCGGTGATCAAAAATTCGCGGCTGATGATGGCGATGACGGCCCAGGAGGGAAATTTTCCGATCGCGCAGAGGCTGACGAAGGCGGAGGCGGTGAGGATTTTGTCGGCGAGCGGATCCATGAGTTTCCCGAAATCGGTGATCAGGCCGCGCCTCCTCGCGATGACGCCATCGAGGTAATCGGTCAGCGTGGCAGCGAGGAAAACGAGCAAAGCGACAGAAAACCGCCCCGGGATTTCCACGACAAAGCACACCACGAAAACCGCAGTCAGCCACAATCGCGAGACGGTGAGTTTGTTCGGAAGATTCATGAAGTGCGCGTGGGGCGGAGCCTCCCCGGGCGAGGGTAGGATGCGCGGATGGCCACTGCAAAACCATAAAAAAGCAATCCGGCCCCTCTTGTCGTCGGCCCTGCGGGGATGGCCGTCAACCGTTCTCCCCCGAGCCTGGCTGGTCCCGCGTGTGGAGGCGGTCAATACAGGAAGTTCCTTTTGGGCGGGGAAGCCTTGTCCCTTGCCGCCTGCTGGAGATTCACTCCCCTCATCCTTGCCCCGGTCCCGATCCGCGCCCGCTGGCGTCGGCGGAACAGAAGGAAATCGACCAGCCGGTCCAAGAGGCCCGTTCGGCCGAGCTTTCCGGCTTTCGCCTCGGCGAGCAGCACGTTGGTCGGATCCTCGTAGCCGGCCCTCTGGAAAGCTTTCCTGCGGTAGACCTGCGCCATCGAGTGAAGCCTGCCTCCCGTCCCCATCAACTCATCGGCGATGCGCAGGATGCGGCGGTTGGGGAGCATCTGCGGGCAGGCTCTGCGGACAAGGCCGAAAGCCACTTGGGGCGTGTAGCCGGCGGCGACGAGCAGCGTGATGGCGGCGGCGGAGGAACGGCTGATGCCCGCCTCGCAGTGGGTGAGCAGTCCCCAGTCGTTGAGGGGGGCCATTTTCTTCCCGAATTCCACGAGCGAGACCACGTGGGTTTCGGTTGGAGCCGAGTATTTCGCGTAGCGCGGCAGGGTCATCTCGATGTCGTCGAGATCGTGGAAAACCAACTGGAGCCGCTGGCGTGTTTGGCGGGGTGGTTGCAGGAACGTGTTGATCTCGTCGGGGTCGATGAGGCTCACGAAGTGGGTCACGGGCGCCTCGACAAAATGCGGCACCTCAATTCTGGGGCAAACCATCAAGCGCATGTCGTGAAAATCCATCGGCGAATCGGCGGCGTCTGTCAACACCAACCGTCCGCCCTCCGCCGGTTGAACTTTTCGGGCATGCGTGAAAAGATTCCTGTCATTTCCTCTGTGTTCTCCGCGTTCCCTGTGGTTAATTCACGGGCTGCACCTCCAACAGGAGATTTCACCCGATGATCGAACGATACAGCCTTCCGGAAATGCGGTCCGTGTGGACCGAGCAACGCAAACTCGAGATCTGGCTCGAGATCGAGACGCTCGCCTGCGAGGCGATGGCGGAGATCGGGCAGATCCCGCGTGCGGACGCGGAGGAGATCCGCGCCAAAGGGGCCTTCGACATCGCCAACGTGCGCGAGATCGAGAAGCGCACCAACCACGATGTCATCGCGTTTTTGGAAGATGTGGCCTGGCGGGTCGGGCCGGCGGCGCGCTGGATCCACCAGGGGCTGACGTCCTCCGACCTTCTCGATACGACGCTCGCCGTCCAGATGCTGGAATCCAGCGACATCCTGGCGGGCGACATCCGCCGACTCCGCGAGGCGGTCGCGAGGCGGGCGGTTGAGCACAAGTTCACCCCGATGATCGGGCGCAGCCACGGCATCCACGCCGAGCCGATCACCTTCGGGCTCAAGCTGGCCCTGATGTATGACGAGTTTTCGCGCGCCCTCGAGCGCCTCGAACAAACCCGCGAACGCATCCGGGTCGGGAAGATCAGCGGCGCGGTCGGCACCCACGCGCACCTCGACCCGCAGGTGGAGAAGACCGTCTGCGAAAAGCTCGGGTTGCGGCCCGCCGACCTCTCGACGCAGGTCATCCAGCGCGACCGCCACGCGGAGTTCGTGACGACGCTGGCGCTGGTCGCGTCGAGCGTGGACCGCTGGGCGACGGAATTCCGGCACCTCCAGCGCACCGAGGTTCTGGAGGTCGAGGAGTATTTCAGCCCCGGCCAGAAAGGAAGTTCGGCCATGCCGCACAAGCGGAACCCGATCACCGGGGAGCGCCTCAGCGGGCTGGCCCGCGTGATCCGCGGCAACGCGGTGGCCGCCCTGGAGAGCGTGGCGCTCTGGCACGAGCGCGACATCAGCCACAGCTCCGTCGAGCGGATCATCCTGCCCGACAGTTGCACCCTGCTCGACTACATGCTCGTGACGCTCACAAAGCTCGTGGCCAACCTTCTCGTTTATCCGGAAAACATGAAGCGCAACATGGAGATCACCGGCGGTCTCTACGCCAGCCAGTCCGCCCTTCTCATGCTCACGGAAAAGGGCATGGACCGCAAAGATGCCTACGAGGCCGTGCAGCGGGCCGCCATGAAAACCTGGAAAGAGGGGGGGGGGCTCGCAAAAAATCTTTCCGAAGAGCCCACCGTCTCCAAACACCTCAGCCCCGCAGACATCGAACGGGCCTGCGCGCCGGAACGCCATTTCCGGTTCGTCGAGGACAAGTTCCGTGCCGTGGGGATTGAAGGCTGACGGAGTCGCAGGGCAAGCGCGTCAACAAGCGAACCGCTCCCTTCCGGGGAGCGCGTCATCATGATCTGAAGGCCGACCCGGTCGGCGAGTCGCCGACCTCCACACGCGGGTCGCGTGTGCTCCCCGGCGATGGAGCCCCCCGGAATTGCGCATTCCGAGGAGCGCTGAACTTTGTTGCGTTTGCCCTGACCCAGATCCGCGCGTAAGGGAAGAAATGAGAGGGGAGCGGTTCGACGACCTGTCGATAACGCGAGGGAGGGCGAAGCTCCGTCCTGGGAGGGCGAAGCTCCGTCTGAGCCGTAATAAATGGGCTCACACGGAGGTTCGCCCTCCCATCGTTGGCGTTACGC
>JBAYTU010000147.1:0-5623 GCA_041675465.1 Terrimicrobiaceae bacterium
AGAAAATCCTCAACCTCCTCGACTCCCTCCCCAATCAGTAGCCAGTAGCGGGAAGTTCAAAATACCCGCAAATCCTGTATTTATGAGCCTCTCCATCTTTTTTATCCCTCGAAGTTCAGTTTAGGTTTTTGCGCGCATTTTTTCTTTCAAGGCATTTCCAGCCGGCCGCTCTCCCTGGAAACGCCGAGAAATGGCGTCCATGCCCACGTCAAGGATGCCGCCTGCTCTGATACACCTTCATTCCAAAATGTCGGAAAATAGCTACTTTATCCGACATATTGAAATCCACGCTTTTCGTTGAGCAGCGCGTCAGCAACGTTGCGCCAAATATTGAAAATAATGATCGGCAGAAAACAAGAGGGCGCGATTTTTGTCCGAAAATTGTATCTATATTTCCGACACTTCAATGCCCACAACTTCTCATCTCAGGGGCAAAATGAATCCCGCGTTTCGCTCCATTAGGAACCGGTCAGACAGAACATTCTCTTGTGAGCATTTGCCTCAAGCGTCTTATCGGCCAGGAGTTGATTTCCAATCGTTTCCCGGAATGGCCCGCTGCATGAATTCATCAAAGAGCGGGACGGTAAAGGCCATGTCGCCGTGAGATGGACTGTAGATCATTCCCTTGGCAATGAGTTTGGCTCGCACGGGTCCCAAGCTGGTAACTTTGACTTGGAGGCAATCCGCGATATCCCCCGTCCGGTGCGGTCCCGAGCCGAGTTCCGCCATTGCGCGAAGGAAACGCTTCTCGCCTGGCGTCAGGCGGTCAAAGCGCACTCGGAAAAAGTTGGCATCGAGGCGGGAAATTACTGTGGGGGTCGCTCCCTTGACCACTTCGGCGGAAATCTCCGGCACCTCGCTGAGATTCCAAGCCTGATACGCCCATTCCTGAAGAAAGTAAGGGTAGCCGCGGGTAAGACGGAAAATCTCTGCCAATGCTTCATCGGTAAAGTCGGCCGAGGCGGCTCGTGCCGGTTCCCGGAGGGCGCGGAAAGCATCCTCGTGTGAAAGTTCGCCGATGTGAGGGAAATTGAAAAGCCGTTCCGCATACGATTTGGCATTGCCAGCGAGGGCGGGAAGAATCGGCAGGCCCGCCCCGACCAAAACCAACGGAAGCTGAAGTTGTTGGAGCCGGTGCATAGCCATAATCAAGGCTCCCAGTTCCTTCTCACTGAAATACTGAATTTCGTCGATGATCAATGCCACGGGTTCCTTCTGATCGGCTGCCGCTTCTGCCACAGCCACCAACAGATTGGTTAGATCTGTTTCGAGATTCCCGCTGTCGGCGGTCCCTTTTTCCGGATCAACGTCGAGGCCAATGGAAATGTCGCCGTACCCCACCTTGATCGCCCCAATGAAGCTACGGAGGACACGCAGACCGCGTTTGACCTTCTCGGCGGCTCCGGCCGCCCGATCTAAATCGTAAAGCAGCGTGCGCAACTGCGGGACCAAAAGTTCCGCAAGCGAGGTGTCTTCCCTCGCTTCGATGGGAATGGCGCGATAGCCGTCCGCCTTGGCCATGCGCTCGATTTCATTAAGCAGAACCGTCTTTCCAACGCCCCGCAGCCCGGTAAGGAGCATGCTCTTTTCTGGACGTTTCAGCCGGATGCGTCCGAGCAAAATGCGGGCGGTTTGCAAGATGGGGTCGCGACCAACCAACTCGGGCGGCGGTGCTCCTGCACCGGGAGAAAAGGGGTTCAGTAGAGGATCCATGTTTAGCGATTTATTGATGTTTATAGCTATGTATATCCGAAATCAAGTATAACTCGGTAAGTTTGCAACGATTCCCACAACCTACAAAAAGCCATTCCGTGGCGTTACGCGGCCTGTGGCAGTATTTTTGAAACCTTCGGCAGTGGGCATGAAGGCATGATTTTTTTCCACAGGGCCAGTTTTTTCGCGCTCACCAATTCAAGGTAATTGTCCCGCAATTTCCGCTCGGAAGTATTCATTTCCCAAGCGACTTGAGGCAGGGATTTGACCTCTTCGATCCGATAGCTCGCGTAGCTGTGGCGGAAACCATTGTTGACCTTCTTGACCTTGATGCCGGACTTCTCCCACGCCTGAGCGAACTCTTGAGCCAGGGTGGAATCGTGGCTGTAGTGCGGGCACACCCAGCCGGATTTTTGCGCGTAGGGAGCCAGATAGGCAAAAAGATTGACCGAGATCGGCACAACCCGGCGCTTTCCGGTCTTGGATTTGGAGCTTTCAACCGTGATGTGCCGTTCTTCCAGATCAATGTCCTTCCAATCCAAACGATGAATTTCCGCGCCCCGACAGCCCGCAAACGCACCGATGGCCGCGAATGGGATCCACTTGTCGGGAAGGGCATCGAGAATCTGCTGTATCTCCTCCGGCTGATAAATCTCCACATTGGCGTCCCGGTCTGGGGCCTCCCGGAGATGATCGGCCTCGGTTTCGACGTTGCGGGGTAGGTATCCCAGACGTTGGGCGAAGGAAAACAGGTTGCAGAAAACCCCACGGTAATTATTCCGATTTCGGCCCGTGGCTTTTTTCCCGGGACCGGGAACCGTTTTGATACCTGTCTTTGTGCGAACGCGACGCTTGAGGCAGTTCAGATGTTCTTCCAGATCAATGGTCCGAATATCCATGATCGGCACGGTGGCAAACTTTTCGGCGGCCAGGCTCAAGCGTCCAGAACAATCAGACCAGTGACGATACGAGCGGGCTGGTGGTTTTACCTCCTCCAGAAATTCCTTCACAACGTCACCAAATGGCTTCGCGGGGATATGCTGACGTTGGCGCTCCGCAACGAGCAACCGGGCGGCTTCCTCAATGGTGCCAAATCCGCCCAAGATTTCCTTGGCAGCAGCCACCTGCCGGGCGGCTTCGGTCAAGCCGATGTCCAACGGCTGGAGAATGTCCACGGCGGTGTTTACTGCTGCCGCTTCCTTGGCCGTAAATGTTGCCACATGGGCAGTGCCCTTTGACAGTTCGTCGATCAATTTTTTGGCCCTTTTCCGGGCCGCAGGGATCGATGCAACCCGTTCGCGGGTTCTTTTCCCATCGCTGTAGTAGGCAAGGAGATAGCTTTCCGTGTCCCGATAGGGGCTGTAGTATACCGGAATCTTGACACCCTTACCTTCAACGATTTCAACCGGCCCTCTCGTCGATTTTTCGGCTGTGCGTGACATGGATGAAGTTTATTTGTCACGCATTTGTCACGCAAGCACTATTTTCGGGTATATACCATAGTAAATAACACGGGTTCGAATCCCGTTAGGGTCGCCATCAGAATCAACGACTTACGTTGATTCGGTTGACTTGCATGAACGTTGCATGAAAAACCATGCGACTTCGGCAGGCAAAAAGGCCCAGCGGAAAGAGTCCCGCACACGCACCGTCAAAGCAGGCTCCGTCACCGTCCGCATCTACGAAAACCTCAACCGGGGCAAGACCTCCTACGTCGTTTACTGGCGCGTGGGAGAGAAGCCCGAGCGGAAGATGTTCTTCGAACTGGCCGCCGCGAAGACGTTCGCCAAGGACACGGCAGAGGCACTCGCCGCCGGTCAGGTTGACGACCCATCGGTCTCGGTCGCCGAGGCGCAGATGTTCCGGGAGGCCATGCGCGTCGCCGGGCATCTCGGCATCCCGCTGCACATGATCGCTCAGGAATATGCTGCCGCCCATGCGCGGCTGGGCGGGGCTGCGACGATTCTTGAGGCATCGGACTTCTTCGTCCGGAACTCGATCCGGTCCGAGTTGCAGCGCACCGTGCCCGAGGTTCTCGAAGAGTTCATCGCCTCCAAGCGGCAGGACAACCTGAGCGACCGCTACGTGACCGATACCCACTGGCGGCTCAAACGGTTCGCCGCCGTATTCAAGATCGGGATCACGCACATCCGCACCCGGGACATCGAGGACTGGCTCCGGTCGCTGGGCGTCGGGGCGCGGACCCGGAACAACTACCGGACGCTCATCAGCACGATGTTCACCTACGCCCGCAAACGCGGCTACCTTCCCAAGGATCGGGCGCACGAGGTGGTGGATGTCGAACGCCCGAAAGTCCGGGGCGGCGCCATCCAGGTGTTCACTCCGTCCGAACTGGCCGAAATGATGGAGGTCGCCGAGGGACAAGCCGCCGTTGCGGTCGCCATCGGGGCTTTCGCCGGAGTCCGCTCCGCCGAAATCCTCCGGCTCAACTGGGAGGATTTCAACTGGGAGGAGGACGTGATCGACCTGGGTTGCGACCAGACCAAGACCGCTTCCCGCCGACTGGCTCCGATTCTGCCCGCTCTTCGGGCATGGCTGGAACCGCACAAGAAACCGCACGGGCCTGTCCTCCGCTACAGTCTGCCGGTTTGTCTGGCCGAGGCGTTCAAGAGCGTCGCGAAAAAGGTCACAGTGCGGCGCCAGCAGGCCGATCCAGAGGCGGCACCGTTCGTCTGGAAACACAACGCCCTGCGCCATTCCTATGCAAGCTACCGGATGATCCCTTACATTCGCATCGGCAAGGCGCTCCGTTACCGCAAGTCAGCCATCGATCAGGCGTTGGCCCGGTTCACGCGCGGCCCCGCCTGCTGAACACTGACCTTAAACGTCCTTCCACGGACCGCCAGGAAGCCATGAGACTGCGAAAGATTTCCCCGTCGCGGCGGCCATGAGCGGTGGAAGAAGAAAACCGCGAACCATGCTTACAACCTCCGGCAGTTCGGGTGGCGGTGCCTTGAATCCTCCTTTGCTTCGGAATGCCTTCCATTGGGTAACCTTGGTGGGATCGAGTGCGAACTCATCCGACAATCCCAGTGGCGTCTCAGCCGGAAACTCCGTGCCCCGACGAGTGAAAGTCGCCCGGATTGCGAACGACATGGCCTTGCCATCAAACGCGAATGATCCAAGCAGGATGGAGATGTCGTAGTAGTCCTTCATCCGGCTGTTCGCCATTCCCAAGGACACCACTGCATCAAGCTTTTCAGCGATGGATGCTTCCTTCGGATAAACACGCAGGAGGGGTGCGCTGGAATGCTCCAGAAGCACCGGAAACACGGATTTATCCGCAGCGGGAGTGACGGCATCGCCGAATCCGACGTCGATTTGAACCGGGATGCGCATCCTGCCAAGGAGTGAGCGCATCGTCAGGCGGACGCCTCCGTAGGCTTGGTCGTCGCGGATTTGTCCGGCCTCGATGCTGTCGGCAACGTGAGACGCTCCAACGCATAGCGTGTCAGCAGGAACTGATAATCCTCATTCCGTGCCCGTGCGCGATTAAGGAGTCGTGTTGCGACCGAAGCGGCCATGTTCTTCGCGCTCATCCAGCAATCACCTCCAGATAAGGCCTCATGATATTCGCCACGCGGCAGAGCTTCGCGTATTTCCAGATTTCATCCATTTTGGAGCGCCGCTTTCGGACACATTCGCGCAGCGCCTCCACCGCGACATCGAGACCGATTTTATTCCGGTATCGAAAGCAGTCCGCGACCGTTCGCGCCGGATTATAAAGACGGATGGAGTGTGAACCAACCCGCTTCTCCACGACACCTTCAGAGAGCAGGGCTTTCGAGGAGCGGACCACGCGAAGTTTTGGAGAATCGATGTTTGGCTTTCGAGCCTTTCCGTCGATGCAAATCCAGACTTCATGCGGATTCTGAGTTGTCAGATCATG
>JBAYTU010000148.1:0-5546 GCA_041675465.1 Terrimicrobiaceae bacterium
TCGTGAAATTGAGGCCACCACATCCGTAATTCGAAAAATCCCGCTCAGATCGCGAAGAAATGCCCCTCAATCCCACATTTTATCTCGAACAAAAACCCCGCGATTATCGCGATGGCCTACAGCCGCGTTCCGGGCAGGCCTTGGAGCCAAGCAGGCGGGGCAACCCGAGCTTGCGCATGGCGGAGAGGACGGCGGCCACATGGCCGTGAGGAAGGGAGCGGGTGATCTGGAAGGGCTGGCCCGGCGCGCTGCCAGTGGGCCCGGGATCACGGCGGCCTTTGAGCAGGGCCCGCAGGCCCTCGACAACAGGCTTCGGCCACTTGGAAAGGTTGGCCAGAGTGCGGTGGCGCACTTTTCCGGCGTCGCGGAAGGATTCGCGCAGAAGGATGCAGGGAGGGGAGTTCCGGTTGCGGACCGATTCGATGAACATGGCTACTCTATATACAATTCTAGCAATGCTGTCAACAAAGGAATTTACAGTTACATGGCTACGTTTTACGCCCGAAAAAAGCCGCAGAGCAAGCGCTCATGCGGCTTGGCAGGATTTTTATCCCTCGAAGTTCAGGCTAAAATATCGAAGTGTCCTCGAAGCGCGGTTTCTGGCTGTTCCAGTGCCGCGAAACAAGGTGCGGCATCCCCTTACTTCTTTGCGGATATCTGGCGGGATTTCCACCGGCTGGGGCTGGTGCCGGTCTTCCGGCAAAAGGCTGCGCTGAAATGCTGGCTGGAGCCGAACCCCGACTGGAGGGCGATTTCCGTGAGGGTCTGTTCCCCCAGCCGCAGCGCTGCCTTGGCTGTTTCGATGCGGGCGTCGAGGAGGTATTGGTGGAAGGTTTGCCCAGTCTGCTGCTTGAAGAGGCTAGCGAAGTGGTTCGGGGAATAGCCCATGAGCCGCGCCATCGTCTGGAGCGTCCAGCGCTCGCCCGGTTGTTCCTCGACCAGGCTCTCGACCCGCTGGGTGAGCCACCGGTCCGCCTGGTCCCAGGTTCTCTTGGGAGAGCAAGCCAGGCGATATACCCCCAGCCAGAGCTGTTTCCAGGCCAACTCAACGCCCTCCTGCTGCTGCGGGCGCTTGGAAAGCAGTTCGTCCTCGAGGATGCGAAAATTCTTGGCGATTTCACCGGCCTGCCCGATCCGGACCATGTGCTTTTGGGACAAAAGCGGGCGGAGCGCGGGCCATCGCTCAGGATCCATCTGCAAGCCGGCGAAATAAATCCGGAATTCCGAGGGCCCCCGGTGCGCTTTCCCGTGCGGGACTCCGGGCGGGCAGATCAGGAGATCGCCCTGCTCAAGCTGGCAGGTCAGCGATCCTTCCGTCCATGTGCTGCTCCCCCCGGCTTGCAGCACCAACTCCCACGTCGCGTGGGAGTGGAAAGGCACGACATGATTCCGGTCCAAGACGTATTCTCCGAAATGGCTCACGGGATAGGAAGGGCCGGATTCGACTTCCACCCGAAATCCAGAGACACTCAAAGCATCTTTGTAAAACTTCATCGTAATCGGAGGAAAATACAAATTTACCACGGAATTCTGCAAGCGTGGAGTCCGGGGATTTGCTGGGATGGTTGTCATGACCAAGGAATCCGCAGCAGAAGAGCGAAAACCCCGGGCGATCGCCTGGTATCGGACCCGCCTTGAGCCGGAGGAGCTGAAAAGCGTGCACCGCCGCAGCGACTGGCGGGGGTTGGCTCAGACCCTTGGCTATCTGGGATTGCTGACGCTGACTGGGAGCGTGGCGTTTTATTCCACCGGACTCTGGCCCTGGCCGGTGGTGCTCGGCCTGCTGTTTCTTCATGGGACTTTCTTCGCGTTCCTGATCAACGGTGTTCACGAGCTCGGGCACGGCACCGTGTTCCGGACGAAGGCCTTGAACGCGGTGTTCGACCGCGTCCTTTCGTTTCTCGCCTGGATGAATTTCGAAATCTGGGTATGCACTTCATTCCCCTTGGCGCGGATTTTACCCCGCCGGATGGGCCTGCGCCGAACTGGTCGCCACAAGATATTGCGGTCGGGGGAGTAAAGTGCATACCCAAATTTCGAAATATTCGAGGCGAGCCATATCAGGCACCACCGCTACACGCTCCATGTCCCCGACGATCTCGAAGTGGTGTTGCCTCTGCGCGTGATGGCGAAACAATTCTTCCTCCAAGGCTTCGTGAATCCTAGTGTTCTGGGCGAGAAATAGCTATACAAAACAGTTTGTTTCGGGCATTTGTAGCGAATGGCCCGACCTATTCGCATTCTTCCGGCAAGCAGCGAGCAGAAACACGAACTCCAAGGCATGATCAATCGGCCCACAACGCCGCAGCGTGAGGTTCGGCGAGCGAAGATCATTCTCCACCGCATGACCGGCCTCAACCAAGAGCAAACTGCTCATGCCGTGGGAGTGAACCGTCCGGTGGTGGTTCAATGGGAGCGACGCTTTCGGGAGCGGGGAATTGATGGCTTGCGTGAGGCCAGAAGATCCGGTCGCAAGCCGAGCATCAGCCATCGAATCAGGGAGGCGATTATTACGGAGGCCACGCGCCCGCCCAAAGGTTTTACGCAATGGTCTTCGCGCAAGATGGCGAAAGCCAATGGGGTATCGCCAAACACGGTGCAGAGACTTTGGAGGGCCAATGACTTGAAGCCTCATCTCAAGCACACTTTCAAGGTGTCGAATGATCCCCGGTTCGAGGAGAAGTTCTGGGACGTGATTGGTCTTTATCTCAATCCGCCGGAACGCGCACTGGTGCTGTGCTGTGACGAGAAAAGCCAATGTCAGGCGCTGGAGCGCACCCAGACCGCTTTGCCTCTGGGGCCCGGCAAGGTCCGCACGGGAACCCATGACTATGTCCGGCACGGAACCATCACGCTCTTCGCTGCGTTAAGCTACCTGGACGGCAAGATATTCCGGCAGACGGCACCTCAACACACTCACAAAGAGTGGCTCGCTTTTTTGAAGAAACTCGACAGGGAAACCCCTGCGGATCTCTCGCTCCACCTGGTCATCGACAATTATGCGACTCATAAGCAGTCTGTCGTTATGGAGTGGATCAACGCACGCAACAAACGCCAAGAGCGGGCACATGGCACTCACCGAATCCACCTACACTTCACCCCAACATCCAGCTCGTGGATGAATCTGGTAGAACGCTTCTTCAGGGATTTGACAGTGGACTGCATCCGGGATGGAAGCTTTACAAGCACCAAGGAATTGATCGCCTCAATAGAGGCCTACTTGAAGGACCGAGATCTTTCGCCCAAACGATACATTTGGAAGGCAGACGGGCAGGTCATCTTAGGAAAGCTCCTCAGCGCCCGTGCAAAAATAGAAAAATGCAATAATGTATAGCTATTTCTCGCCCAGCACACTAGCGCCGCCATTCACTCGGTGCGCAGCGCATGGCGCGTGGCGCGGGGGCAATTCCACAGCCCGGATTCCAACCGGCAATGGGACCAATGGATGGACACCCTGTATCCCGCGTCGGAGCCTGAGAAACGCCGGGCACCGATCCGCTGGGCGCGCTTCCTGCTGGCCGGACATGGGTTGATCCTGGCCGTGTCGGTCTGTTTTCACTGGTGGATGCTGCCGGTGGTCACGACGCTGGCGCCGTTCTACGGAGGCTGGCTGTTTTTCCTGTGCAACAACACCCAGCATATCGGCCTGCAGGATGATGTGGCGGACTTTCGCCTCTGTTGCCGGACGTTCACCATGAACCCATTCGTGGAGTTCCTCTACTGGCACATGAACTACCACACCGAACACCACATGTATGCGGCGGTGCCCTGCTACAACCTCGCCCGGCTGCACGCCCTGATCAAACACGACCTGCCGCCCTGCCCGCACGGGCTGCCACATGGCGGGAAATCGCCGCCATCCAAAGGCGGCAGGACGAAGAACCCTCGTATCAATACTCGGCCCCGGTCCCGAACCCCGGCCCGGTCGCGGATGCAGCAGAACAGGCCTGACCGCAACTTTTCAAAAACACAACCAATCACAACCACCTATGACTTCCCGTGAAAGAACCCAAAAAGCCCTGACCTTTTCCAAGCCCGACCGGGCACCCCGGCACCTCTGGATGCTGCCCTATGTCTCCATGTTCCGAAAGGCGGAGCTGGATGCCGTGCTCGACAAATATCCCAGCGACATCGACAGCCCGGCCGTTCGTCCGCCAGGAGAGATCGAGGAATCCCATCAGAAATTCCTGCATGCGCTGACCCACACCGGTTCCTACACCGACGAATGGGGGAGCGTCTGGGAAGTCGGGGAGCCGGGGATCGTCGGGGAAGTCAAGCAGCCGGTGCTCGCCGATTGGGCGAGGCTCGACACGTTCCAGCCCCCGTGGGAGGTGGTCGAGAAACGGGACCTCGGCCATGCGAACCGCGTCTGTGACGGATCCGACAAGTTCATGCCCTCCGCCAACTGCGCGCGCCCGTTCGAGCGGCTCCAATTTCTGCGCGGAACCGAAAGCGCCCTCATGGACCTAGCCTCCGACGAGCCCGAAATCCGGAAGACGCTGGACATGATCCATGAGTATGAGAGCCTCGATGTCTCCGCTTGGGCGAAATCCAACGTGGACGGCGCATTTCTCATGGACGACTGGGGCTCGGCCGCAAGCACAAGGGGAAAATCACGTTCTGGGGCGAGATCGACCGGCAGCACGTCCTTCCGTTCGGCACCCAGGACGATGTCGGGGATGCCGTCCGCAGGGTTCGCGCTGCCTTGGCGGATGACTCCGGCGGCGTGATCGCCCATTGCGAATGGGGCAAGGACAACCCCCGCGAAAATATCGAGGCGGTCTTCGAAGCGTGGCTGCAAACCCATGCATGATGCCGCAACATTCGAGGGAATCAACCCGGCTCCGGCAACTGGAGGGTAGCGGTAGCCTGGTGTTTCGAAATTTTATCAATCTTCGGTGAATTCTATAAAACAATCATTAATTTCTGCAATCCTGTAGGTGGAGAATGTGCTGGGATTGCAGCTACGACAACGGAACCAGAAGCTTCTGAGCGGGTTGGGTCTGCTCGTCCTGTTCCAGCGGTTTCGCCCTCGCGTCGGAGGCTGATTGTTGTGATCGCTTCGACCTCATCCCCCAGCAACGAAGAAAGCGGCAGCCATCAACCCCATCCTCCCATGAATACAAAAGCCAGCATTAAGACAATCGGCAGACATTGCCTTCCCACCCTCCTCGCCCTTGCGATGTTGGGGGTGGTCTCCAGTTCCGCCTCGGCGGCGATCATTCAGACCAACTCATATTCCGGGGCGGTCACGAGCCAGGCATTCTATGCCGTCAGTCCAACCGATCTCATCAACCAGGGGCAATCGACATTCCTGTCGCAAACCACAACCGGCTTTACCTCGTGGAACGGCGATTCGGCCGCAGTATTGAATAACGGAAATGCCGGAACGAGCGGCGGGCCGGGGATCGCCTTGGACCTGATGGATGGCACTTGGGCCACCACGTTCAACCTGAACCTCGCCACGAACACCGCGGGCTACAACATCACGGGAGTGAATATTTACGCAGGTTGGAGCGATGCGCGCGTCAACCAGAAATACACGA
>JBAYTU010000149.1:0-5526 GCA_041675465.1 Terrimicrobiaceae bacterium
ACAATTCCGTGACGGATACGTTCGGCATCGCGCCGGTCACCTCTGCATCGGCGACCGCGGAAGTGCATCGAGGAACCCGGACGCTGAACATTGTCGGGGAGGGGCTCGACGGGGAGAATGCCCAGGCGACCGTCTCCTACGACTACAGCACACGGTTTTATAACCGTGCCAGCGTGAGTTTCCTCCAAAACGCCGGCAGCACCGAGATCAATGCGGCACCCACGCTCGGCGACGGGAGCGTGATCTCCTACGATATCACCAGCGGCACCAACATTGCCGGCGTCGTTGGCGGACTCTCCGTGGTCAGCGGCTACGGATTCTTTTCGTTGGATGCCGTCTCCGGTCCGGGCGACAGCAATTATCAAATCAACTTCTCGGCTCCTCCGGGAACGAATCGTCTGGGCGGCACGTTCACCTCGGTGTTGAGCGGCACGTTCAGCCACTCGCCGGGCTATGTGGGGGCCGCCGCCGGGGATGTCGGCCAGTATTACTGGAACCTCTCCCAAACGATCGCCCGTCCCAGCGCGGACTCGGGAGCCGTCGATGTCAGCGCGGGCACCCGCATGCAGAACGTCGGGATCACCTATGGCAACTCGACATTCAGCAATCCCACCAACGTCGATATCCTCGACTCGAATCCGCTTTCTTCAAGCCGGACGGTTGAAATCAGCTTCGGGGGAGCCGACCTCGCCAGTGGTCTGAATGCCGACGAACTGGCCAGCGACATCGCCTCGGTGGTGGGGCTCGACGGCGAACTCTTTGTCATGCAGATGAACTACGACGAGAGCTTTGCCATCTCGCGCTTCGGATCGGAGAACGCGGCGGTCCTTCTCTGGTTCGACGGGGAAAATGCGGCGTGGGTCAACTCCGTGCTCGGAAATTCCGATGGCGGCGCCGGCGCCCGGCGTTTCAACACGAGCTACGCCGACTACCTGGCGAGAGTGGACATCGGAGGAGTCCCCGCGTTGAGCGATTTCGGGATCGATACGGTGAACAACAACGTCTGGGCGGTCCTCGACCACAACAGCGACTTTGCAGCCGCAGCCGTCCCCGAGCCCTCCACCTGGGCGCTGGGATTGTTTGCACTGGGTGCGGTGGCATTCCTCGGTCTCCGCAGGAGCACCACTCGTCGTTTCCGACACGCGCCGGTGCAGCACATCAGGCTCACTCCGACCCTCCCTCGGCGTCGGAGGCTCCCACATGGGTCCACTTTTTCCCGTCCGCACAGGCGACAGCATCTTCATCGTGCCCGCTTTCCTCTGTCCGCACGCGCGGCAGCTCCCAGGCAACCCCTCTTTCCTCTCTCCGACACCGCAGCTCCCACAAATAAACAACAACACAAATCCCCGGTTTCCCTTTCTTCCTATCCTTTGCGCCATCGCGGGATCCAACCTTGAACCTGAAATCTTCTTATGGCCCGACACCCGCCGCGCCGACCGCTACCGCGTCTGGCTCAAGAAACCCGCCGATGCCGACTTCGCCCCCGTCGCCACCACCGCCGAAAGCGACGCCACCCTCACCGCCCTCCCGGTCGGCGTCCCCCTCCAACTCCAAATCACCGCCGCCAACGACGCCGGAGAATCCATCCCCGGACCCATGTCAGCCATCACGCTCACTTAAACCGCTGCCCAAACAACAACCGATCAACAACCATGAAACCGGCGGCACAACCCTCTTCCTCATCATGCGCCGAAGGAAACCAACCCACTTAACACGGACGGCTCGGCGATCCGTCCCCACCCGGTAGGGCGTTTTCGCCGAAAGCGCCGACTTCTTCCCTTCCTCATTTCGAATTTCCCATTTCATCCAAATACCACCATGAAGCCCATTCCGATTGTCTCCCGTTTTCTGGCAGCCCGACAAAGGACGCCATCGCCCGAAGTTCCCGGCGGGCCTTTGGCAAATTCCGATGCCGCGCCGCGATTTTCTCCACGGCTGCAGATGCTTTCTCTCATCAACAGCACCAAGTTCCGGAGTGTTCTTTCCGCCAGAAATCCCATGGAGGTGCAGCCATCCATGGAAACGAAACGCTCGTCGCACAATCACACCAGCAGATATTCCAAGGCAGCGAGCCGTGCCGTTGCGTCCGCAATGGTCACCGGGCTCCTCTTTGCCTCGGGGTGTGCCTACACCGATCTTTCCGCGCGCAACGGCTGCGAGCGCATCAAACCCGATCAGGATGGCAGGCAGAAACTGATCGGGCAAATCTCGACTCCTGCCGGGCTCTCCACCTCGCAGGGCGGGCTATCGACAGGAAAACACGCGGAGAGCCAAGCCAATGGCGTTTCCGGAGGGCTGATATTCCCCCTCTCCTTCCAAGTTCCGGTTTCCATTGGCGAACAACAACTCAGCATGGGGCTGGGACTTCCAATCGGCCAGGAATATGCGATTCCGAACCCCACATTGCTCAGGGCGGGAGAAGTGAAGCCGGTGGGCTTCGTTGGTGCCGGTGCCGCCTTTCGTGTTTTGGTTGCCGAGCTGCATACCGGTCCTCACACCTTCACTTTTGGCGAAGTGTTCTTGAATGTCGGGGTTCCGGTTTCATCCGGGATGGAGGGGAAGCCCTCCCCCACCGGGCGGCGGGTCGAGCAGAAAGCAGACAGGGTCGTCGGAGCCGACTACGTCACCGTCACAGCGTCGCCCGGCACACCGGCACCAGTCAAAGTCCCACGGGACTCCTCCGTCGCGGTGCCCGGAGCCGGATGTTGGGTGAGAATCAATGCGATTCCCGATCCCGCCGGGGCATCCACCCGTGTGCGTTTCGAAGTCGCCATGCCGCAGCCCGGTCAACCGGTCGCTGTGGAGGCGGACTGGCCCGCATCGGCATGGACCGCCAAAACCGAACCGCTCACCACCGGCAGCCTGACAGTTCTGCCGCTCCCGGATTCCGCCAGCGGAGACCGGCGCTATCTCGTGCTTTCCCTCGACCGACTCAACGGCGACGGCCCGGATTCAGCCGAAGTTCGCCTCCAGCAAATCTCCATCCACCAGACCCGACCATGACCAAGCCTGCAATCATCGAAACCGCCGAAGATTCGCCCGGAAAACCGGCCAAAATCCCGCGCTTTTCCGGAGAAACCGTTTTCAAACCGATGAAAAAAATACCTGTCACGCCAAGACCGCAAGGAACGCAAAGTCCCGAGAGAATCTTCGTGTCCCTGGCGACCATTGCGCGAACCCTTCCCGCCCTCGGCTTTCTTTTCCTCACTGTCGGCCTTCACGCCCAATCCTACACCGCCACCAACCTCGGCACCCTCGGCGGAACTATCAGCGAGGCCTACGGCATCAATGCCTCGGGCCAGGTCGTGGGCTTGTCCTACACCTCGGGCAACAGTGCCCAACACGCGACGCTCTTCAGCGGCACGGGAAGCGGTAATACCGACCTGGGCACCCTCGGCGGGACTGATAGCCGCACCTTCGGTATCAACGCCTCGGGCCAGGCCGTGGGCTGGTCCTACACCGTCGGCAACAGTGCCATCTACGCGACGCTCTATAGCGGCACGGGCAGCGGCAATATCGACCTCGGTACCCTTGGCGGAACTGGGAGCTCCGCCAACGCCATCAACGCCTCTGGCCAGATCGTGGGCTATGCCGACACATCGGGCAACAGTGCTCAGCACGCGGTGCTCTTCAGCGGCACGGGCAGCGGCAATATCGACCTCGGCACACTCGGCGGGGCAGTTAGCTACGCCTACGGCATCAACGCCTCAGGCCAGATTGTGGGCAGCGCCTACACATCCGGTAACAGTGCCTCCCACGCGACGCTCTTCAGCGGAACCGGCAGCGGCAATATCGACCTCGGTACCCTTGGCGGAACTGAGAGCTCCGCCTTCGCCATCAATGCCTCAGGCCAGATCGTGGGCCAGTCCTACACCTCGGGCAACAGTGCCCAGCACGCGGTGCTCTTCAGCGGCACGGGAAGCGGTAACACCGACCTGGGCACCCTCGGCGGGACGGATAGCCGCGCGTTCGGTATCAACGCCTCAGGCCAGATCGTGGGCTATTCCTACCTCACTGGCAACAGCGCCCTACATGGCTTCCTCTATGCCAACAACACCATGCTGGATCTCAACAGCATCACCACCGGGGCAACCAATATCTCTATTGGTGGCTGGAGTTCCGCCATCAACGACTGGGGCCAGATCGCGGCCTTTGGGACGGTGGGCGGCCAGACGCACGCCCTGCTCCTCAACCCCGTCAACCCGAACACCAGCACCGCCGCCGGAGTCACCAACACGAAATTCGTCGCCGGGATGGACTACGACAAATTCACCGCAGCCACCCGCCAGGGCGGACTCGGCACCACGGTCGATCTCCTCGACGGCACGGCGGGAAGCGGCGGGAACAGCACCTACGGCCAGAACCGCGACGTGGATGTCTCCTTCGCCGACGGCGGGACCCAGCTCGCCAGCGACATCGTGAACCTCAGCGGCACCGCCGGAGCCGGGTTCGCCGACACCCTCGTCCTCGAGCTCACCTACGATGAAGCCACCGCCATCGCCCTCTTCGGCAGCGAAGCCGCCGCCCACCTCGGGTGGTTCGACCCCGACACCGGCGAGTGGACCCTCGCCGTCGACGGCAACACCGGCGGCACCGCCCTCTTCGCCGGAGACCGCGCCTACAACGCCGCCACCGACTTCCACCTCGGCACCTACGGCGTGGACACCGCAAACAACAAAGTCTGGGCCGTCACCAACCACAACAGCCAGTTCGCCGCCATCCCCGAACCCTCCACCTACGCGCTCCTCGCCCTCGCAAGCACAGCCACCCTCCTCCTCCGCCGTCGGAAACCGAATCACGGACATCCCCGCAGGGCGCTCTCGCCGAAAGCGCCTTCCATTTCAAAATTCACAATTCCAAATTCCAAATTAACCAAACCACACCATGAGCGCACTATCCAACCTCCAAACCTACTTTTCCCGTTACGGAGCGCATTTGATCTTTCTCGGCAACGATCAAGCCCGGTCAACTGCTGAACGCCCGCTACCCCTGGCCCTTCGGACAAACACCGACTTTCGGCGGGCAGGGGTTCGCATGGGACTTCACGAAGGAGACGGCGGCCAATTACCCCAGCGCACTGTTCGAAGCGAACTGAATCCAGCAGGAGATCAACGAAAAAACGAAGATCACCGCCAAAGGAGCCTGCGAACAAGGAGGCCTGAACGTCTCCGGGGAATTCCAACACGAGTGGAAAAATGCCACGACCTTGAAAGCCAACGGCCCCATCGGCGTCCCCATCGCCGTGCGGGGGGTGAAAATCTGAGCCTTCCTTCCCAACCCTTCCAAAAAAACCATATGAACAAACAAATATCCCGACTTCTCACCGTATTGCTCGTCTTCTTGGGAATCTTCTCGACGACTCCTGCATCCCGGGCGGATACAAGTTATTCTTGGACGGGTGCCGGGGGGGATTCGTTCATAGGCACGCCGGGGAACTGGTTGGGAAATTCGGCGCCTGCTGGAAATGCCACCGCCAACGAGCGGCTTTACTTTTATGGGTTGCCCGGACAAGTGAACAACGACCTC
>JBAYTU010000150.1:0-5365 GCA_041675465.1 Terrimicrobiaceae bacterium
TTCTTGTCGAAGTTGCGACAAGGAGAAAAAGACAACCTCGCCTATGCGACGGTGGTTTACGGGCACCAATTCGAACTGATTGGAGTGTGCGTCGCCGAAAACAGCCTGCAAGTCGCGGGCGTTTCCCGGAACATTCTTCCCGCAGGACGGCAATGTGACGAAATCGTAACATTTCTCCTCTGGCCATCGCCCGGGATTTCACCGATTTGTCGGCGCGTCAGTGGGCGAAGAGTCATGCTTGTTCGGGTGGTTTGAGCCGCTGCCACACAAACCAAAAAACCAAAACCAAAACAAAAAACCACATGAAACTATTCAAAAACAAGTTGCGTGTATTGGCCCTGGCCGCCGGATCGCTCGCGATCACGCTGGCCGGCGCGAATGCCGCCAACTCATTCTACACGCCGGGAGATCTGGTGCTGTATTTCCAGCAGGAAGGCGATACCGACACGGTTTACGTCAGCCTCGGCAATACGGCCACCGTATTCCGCGATGCGACATCGGACATCCTCAACACCATTAACATCAGCACCCAGTTGAATGCCGCTTTCGGCGCAAACTGGGCCACGGCCACGAACCTCTACATGGGCGTTGCCGGTGTCTGGGGAATAAGTTCGACCAACTCCTCGCTCCAAAACGGCGATCCTCACCGCACCCTCTATGTGGGCCAATCCCGCTCGGGAGTCGGCACCGTGGGAGAGGCGAACTCGGCTGGCTATACTGTGAACACAGATACCAGTATGGACATTGGTGCCACAAACATCAGGGACATGAACATTCCCTTCGATGACGCCTCGGGAGTCAACGGTTACAATTCGGCGGCAGTTGTTTCACCGACAAGCGTCTCCGCCATTGATAATAAGAATCCGTTTTTGTCCCCAGGGTTGCAAGGAGATGCCTTCGGCATTTTCGGTGGCGGTGTCCAGCAAGTAGGAACTGCGGGAACCTTCGCGGCCAGCTTCGGCGCCGTGTCGAATGTCGAGTTCGCGCTCGACCTGTATCGCATTCAGGCACGAAACGACGTCGTCGGACAATACGGTGAAGGCGCTGGCATTCGCAGCGGAACCTACGAAGGTTCTCTGGTCCTCGACAGCACGGGCAATGTCTCGTACACCGCAGCCGTTCCAGAGCCTGCCACATACGCCCTGTTCGGCAGCGCCGCGCTCGTCATCGGCTTCATCGCCGTGCGCCGCCGCAAAATGTCGGAAAAACAATCCTGAAGTTCAACCCAACAAACAAAACTCAGCTCAATAAATATTATGAAACTCAAATCCATCCTCGGTGGGGTCGCATGGGCCCTCGCCTTCATCGCCTCGGCTCACGCCGACGTGACCGTCAACTTCACAGGTGCCACCGCGTTCCAAAAGGCCACGCTGGAGAGCATCAAAGCCCGCTTTCTTGCGGAACCGATTGCAACACGATCGTTCAAATTCGCCCACGACAAGGCGGCGGGGGGCTTCAACGGTGCGAAGCGCTCGATCTTCATCGGCAAATTCCCCGGGATCAGTGGAATCACCACGATCAAGTGCTGTTTCACCGGCTCCGTGGAGGGAATTCGGGCCTTGGTCCCCGTGGTTGATCCGCTGCCTCCTACCTATTTGCCGAGTTCGGTATTGGATGGCACAACAGCCACGGACACCGGGGCCGAGTTGGCAAATGTGACCACAGGGCAAGTGCCGGAACCGTCGGATATCGCGTTCTCGGACGTGGCAAAGTCGTCCACTCCGTATGGAGCCTACCCGCTCCAGCCTTCAACACCTGCTGCGGGCGTCATTGTATTCACCATGATCGGCAGCGAGGGTTGCCCGATCTCGAACGTAACTGCCCAGCAGTTCCGGGCGCTGTTGAGCAAAGGCTTCCAACCCCTGCGTCTCTTCACCGGCGTCGCGACGGATACCCAAAAGGTCTTCGCCACCGGACGCAACGATGGTTCGGGCACCCGCACCACCTACTTGGCGGAGACAGGCTTCGGAATCACCAACACCGTGAAACAATATGTGACCAACGAGTCCACTGCCACAGAGTTGACAACGATCCAGCTCGTTCCCGCCGGCGGTGTGAACGATCCGGCACTGCCCGGCCAATCAACCGCCAACGCCTCGACCGTCTGGGGGCAGGATGTTGATGGCAACGGTGGTTACGACAGCGGTGGCACACTGAAGGGGGATCTCGGAAAAACGGGCACTTCCGTGACTGTTCTGGATGAATTCGGCGATGATGCGTTCGGCGCTCCGCAGAATCTCTTCTTGGTCTCATGGCTGTCGCTCAACGATGCGGTGACCGCACGGCAAAATGGAGCCAAGATCCTCGGCTACAATGGCGTGATTCTCAGCGACATCGCTGGAACCCCCGGTCAGGCCGGTAACACGACCATGAGCGCGGCGGACATCGCCAAGGTCACCGAGGGAGCTTACACGGCTTGGGGATACGAGAACATGTATCGCCTCAACAGCATCACCAGCGGCGACAAACTGGCGGTTTACGACGCGATCAAAAGCAATCTCGTGCTCTCGACTGCCGGCATCGCCCTGACCGACATGCACACCGGTCGCGCGGTGGACGGCGGCGTTGTCGCTCCCTAACCCGCAAGAAAAACTGAACCCTTGTTTTTTCACGCCGTTTCACATACGATGGCGACCACAAACAAGGTCAATTGCGGCTGGCACCGGGCGAATCCCGGTGCCAGTTTGCATTTCTAGCCTTTCAGGCAATTTCCTCCAAATAATCCACTTAACAAAAATGAAACTCAAATTGATTCTGGGAAGTGCCGCATTGGCACTCACATTCATGGTGCCGACTCACGCCGGTGCCGACACATCCGTCAAAATCACCGGTTCTTCCGCGTTCCGTGTGGCTAGATTGAGCAGCATCAAAGTCCGTGCTGACAGCCTGAAGCCCGGCACGCCGTTGACTTTAAGCGCCTTGATGGCTTGTGGCCAAAACGCGGCTGGTAATGGAGGTTACAACAGAGGCGGTCCCCTTGTCTTTGCCGGAACAGTGTGCGCCGACTTTGTGGCTTGGTTCGCGATGAACGACGCTGTGACCGTTCGTGCCAACAAGGTGATCTTCTGCGGCTACAACGGCGCGAGGCTCGACGGCATCAAGGCTGCCATTCCGACAAACCTCGCTTCCGCTGGTATCGCGCTCACCGCCATGCATGTAGCCCGCTCCACAAACGGTGGCACGGTCGCTCCGAACACAGGGGACTTAAAAACCATAAATCCCGGTCGATGCCCATTCACGACGGCTGGACAACCCAATAGCGACTGGTGCCGGATTCCCTCCGGCGCCAGTCTGCGTTTCAGCATGGAGGGCGCTGCGCCGTCAGCCCATTACTAAGAAATCGGACGACACGGCGGTCGTCCCTCCAGCAATCGTCATGCAAACTTCCCTTTTCGCAATACTCGGCATTCTTGCCCTCGCCGTGGTCGGCTGGGGCGTCAAGTCCGCGCTCGACCGCCCGGCAACCGAACCTTCCTCCCCGGCCGTTTCCGCCGAAGCAAAGACTCGCGCCGGAAACTCCGCTCCCGCCGCCGACAAGCCGGCGGACAAAGCCGGCTCATCCGCCGGGTCGAGCCGTGTCAGCGTCCCGGAGCCGGTTTTGTGGAAGCCGCCAATCTCACAGGCTCCCGTCGCTTCCTCTCCCCCTCGGGCAACCACGAGGTCTCAACCGGTCACCCCGGCATCCCCTGGACCGGCAGGAACTGCTGTCATCCCGAGAGGCGCAGCATCTTCCTCGAGTTGGATTTCCATGGGAGCGCCTTCATCGAACGGCAACACTGCGGCTTTCTCGAGCGGCAATCCGACGCTTCCCGTCCTGGAACTGGAGCCTGGAGTTCCCGTCCCCGCCGCTCTCCTCCAACCCGAGGGGCAAACTCAACCTGCTCCGGTCGCTGCAGCTCAACAACAAATCACAGACGACTTTCTGCAGGAAGTGGACGAAGCCCTGGCCCAGCCGGAAACCGTGAACAGCGATGACGCTGTCAACGAAAGCTATTATGACTCCCTCGCATATGCCGATGAGCGGTATCGCGCGCTATACGGCCAGGAGGCCTACAACAGCGAAACCATGCGGGCGACATTGGAAGCCCAAATCGAAAATTGATTTCTGGAGGGACGACCGCCGTGTCGTCTCATTTCTTTGGCTTGGGGAAAAACCCTGATGTCACCCAGAGAAACCCGCAGATCGTGGGAACCCGGGATCCTGTCCCCCGACGGTAGGGACGGATTGCCGAGCCGTCCGTCGAGAGAAATCGGCGGGCTCGGCAATCCCGCCCTGCCAATGAATCTGATGTGGGCGCTGACGGCGCAGCGCCCTCCAGGGGAATTTATTTCGCCGACGCGGCGCGGAGGGTCTTCTCCAAGTCGTCAGCCAGTTTTCGCGCTTGAGCCAGATCGTCTTGCGTGAGACCGGGCTGAACTTCCTCAATGAGTTTGGTGGCGGTGATTTCTCCCTTGTTTGATGCGGCCAGCAACCAAGCCAGGGACTCCACCCGCTTCATTTGATCCAGGCTCTCGGGCCCGATGATCCTCCCGAGATTCGCCATCGCTTTGACGTGCCCCTGATGGGCGGATTTTTTATACCACTCTTCGGCCTTGGACGCGTTCATCCCAACCCCCTGGCCATTTTCCAGGAGCACGCCCACGGTGTTCTGGGCGTTCGGGTGTCCGGCTTCGGCGGCTTTCAGGAGATACGGGTAAGCCGCCGCATAATCGACAGTTTTCCCGTAGTCGCCGAAGTAATAAATCTCGCCCAAGGCGTAAGCCGCGTCCGGTTGCCCCTGATCTGCGGCGGCCTTGATCCATTTGATTCCCTCTGCCTCGTTCTTTTCCGTTCCCATTCCTTCGGCGAGCATCTTGCCGAGGTTGAGCTGCGCTTTCGACCCGCCCGCCTCGGCTCCTTTGCGGAACCACTCGACGGCTTTGGCTGCGTCTTTTTGGACAGCGATCCCATTGGCATAGAAGAACCCGACTCCTCCCATAGCCTCAGCATGGCCTTGGTTGGCAGCGGAGATCATGAGTTCGAACGATCTCATGGCGTCCTTCTTGACCCCGTCACCGCCTTTGAGGCAGGCCCGAGCCAGATCAAACTGCGCTCCCGCATCTCCCTGCTTGGCCTTTGCCTCCAACGCGGAGATATCGGTGGAATATGATATCGATGCCGTCAATACGGCCCATGCGAAAATGAGAAAGACTGGTTTCACGGGAATGGATTTTACAAAATCCCCGCGGATTTGGCATGTGACAATTTCGTCACATTTCTCTTGGCAAAGAAAAGGTGACATGGAGAAAAATCTGGCTAATATGGCCAAGTATGGAGACGACGGTTCTCAAAGCCAAAAACAGCCTTTCGCTCCTTTTGCGCAAA
>JBAYTU010000151.1:0-5268 GCA_041675465.1 Terrimicrobiaceae bacterium
TGGTCGGCTGCTATTATCCGGGCTGGTTCCCTGCGGCACACGAACAGGTCTGGCCCTTGGTTTCCCTGCTGGGGATAATGCTTCTGATGGGAACCTGGTTGGTTTGGGTGAAACGGCGAGAGGGGGAGACATGATTTCCGCCAAAAGTATTCTGCGGTTTCTTGGCGTCTTCGCCGTGATCTTTACCGTCCTCATGCTGCCTTGGCTGGGACTGGCGGAAGGCTACATGGCTGTCTTTCGCACGGTCGGGACATGGTGTTTCTCCCGCGACGAGGACCGGCGGGAAGTCGCCTTCTTGGAATCCCCGGACAAATCCGCCCGGCCAACCTACGCCAGAATTGAAATCGCCAACCGGGAACGCCTCAAGCCCGATGGTTCCGGCCTCGTCCGCAACGTGGATTTCGATGTGCGGGGACTTGGTTGGAAACCGACCGCCCTTTTGATCGCTCTGGTTCTTGCCTCCCCCCTGCCTTGGAAACGGCGATTGGCCGCCTTGTGTTGGGGGCTGTTCTGGGTACAGGCGGTCATGATGGGCCTCTTGGCCTACATCATCTGGAACCAGTCCTCCGAAGTCGGCCTCATCACGATGAGCCCGTTTTGGAAAACCATCGCCTCGGCGTGGCAACACCACTTCATCGCCCAGTTCAGCCTCGCCGCGCCGGTGGCGGTGTGGTTGCTGGTGACGTTCCGGACCGGGGATTTGGGGATCTGGCAAAGGGCGGATCGCAACGAAACTTGAGGCAGGTCAATCTTTTTCATAAAAGCCATACAACCAGTTGGAAAATATTGCGTTACGGAATTGTCACAAATCTTTTCTGGCCTGTTTTCTCGCAACTGCTACCGCCGATGACGGCATGAAAAAATTCCTCTGCGGTCTTTTTCTGGCGGGTGCAGTCAGCGCAATGGCGGACACATTTTCCTATGATGATTCAAACCGTCTGTCGGCGGCCGACCAGAGCAACGGGCTCTCGCACAGCTACGGGTACGACGGGGAATCCAACCTTCTTTCCGGGCTATCAAGCGGAGCGGACGCGGGCACGGTCAATGGAATAGCTGATTGGTGGGAAGAATTTTACTTCTCAACCACCGGCATCAACGCACTCGCCTCCGCGATGGGCGACGGGGTGAGCAACCTGACAAAATACGCCACCGGGCTCAACCCGCTCACCGCGCTTTCCGGCCAACTCGTCACAGTGGCCCAACAGGTTTTCACCGATGGGCAGACGTATAAATACCTGACATTCGTTCGCTCGAAGGCCAACGCCTCGATGGCGGGTTTGGAGCAGTCGAGCGATCAGGTGATGTGGCGGGGCGGGAGCGAGTATTTCGAGCTGGTATCCGTACTGGATTTGGGAGACGGAACGGATCGGGTGACGTATCGGAACCTGACCCCGGTGCCGAACAGCCTTTTCTTCCGGCTCGTCACGGATGGAGGCTCCCCCTCGCTTCTCGCTTACAACAACATCTCGTCCGGAACGCCGACTCCCGCCATGCCGTGGTGGGTTTTTGCGGCCCTTGTGGTGGCATTGCCATTGGCGGCAACAAGGTTCCTGTGGGCTCGTGGGGCCGCAAGCGCCATGCTGCTTCTTTCAGTCCCCCTGGCCTCTGCGGAAACCTTGCCCGGCTGGCAATTGAACACAAGTTTCGGGGTGCCAGAAAACGGACTGTTGCCAGCGGTCCCCGCTCCGCCTTCTGCCAAATCTCTATCGACACAAGCGGACAGCTTCATGTTGTCCATGTCGGATTTTGGCACGGCAACCGATCTAACCCCGGAACTCACAACCCTTGCCGCCTCCCTGAGAAATAGTCCCTATTCGATTTTCTCCTATGTGCGCAACAAGGTGGAGTTTCAGCCCTATTGGGGAAGCCACAAAGGCGCACACGGAACCTACATCGACGGGGCAGGCAATGACATGGACCAAGCCAGTCTGTTGATTGCTCTCCTCAATGCAGCGGGCTATTCCCAAACGAGCTATGTGCGAGGTGCTATCATCGTTCCCGTGTCGTCAGTGGATCTCCACGACTTGGTGCGCTGGTTGGGAACGAGTTCGGCTTTGGCTCCAACGGCCATTTCTGCCGCAGGCATCCCCTCCGACACTTCTCTGCTTCCTTACGGTTTTCTCCAACTCAACCATATCTGGGTGCGGGCCGTGATTGACGGCGTGAGCTATGATCTTGACCCAAGTTACAAGCGCATCCAACAATATGCAGGCATCAACTACAAAGGGGCCAGCGGATACAGCCGGACTCAATTGTTGACAGATGCGGGCGGGACAGAAGGCTCGGATTTCGTTCAAAACCTGAGTCGTGCCAGCGTTGAAAGTCGCCTTGGACAATACGCCCAGAGCCTTCGGAACTATATTCAGACAAATGTCCCTGGTTATACTTTTGAACAGGTTGTTGCCTCTGGAACACTTTACGAGGAAACTGTGAGTTCGTTGACAGCGGGAGCACCACGGTTTGCACCCAGCGAAATCGAAGTCTTCACCGCCATTCCCTCCAATCTCCGGAACAGTTTCAGGGTGCAGGTGGGAACGGTCGTTGAGGTAAGCACGGAAATTGATGTCACCATTCCCACCGATGCCCTCCAATCCCGTCCCCTCGCTCTCACATTCTCTGGGAGCAATGCCCAATTGCGGCTTGGGGGAACGGTCATCGCCGAGGAAACCGCTGGCAGCGGCCCATCAGCCCAAGTGACCCTTTCCCTCACGCATCCGGTCGCCAGCCACTCCTCCAGCCCTCCCTCCAAAGGCTATTCCAGAACTGGCATTTACGACCTGAGCTATGCCTTCTACCCAAACCCAAAATCCAGCGGACGAATCGACGCAAGCAACCGCAGGCTGAGTGCATTGCTGGTGGCGGGGTATGCGGAAAGCTCCAATGAAATGCTCGCCGAATCCCTGCACGGACTCGGTTTGCGGTGGATCAAGCGTTCGGCCCTGAGCGCACAAATCGTATGCAGGGTGACCGGTTGCTACGGGTGGGAGGATTCCATTTTGGGGCGCACAGGGCAGGAAGACTCCTACTATGTGGATATGTATGGCTTCACCACCATCTTTGATTCCACGGGCGCATACAACCGGAGTGCTTTCAATGCCTACGCGTTTCTGGCGAGCGCGATGGAGCACGGCGTCATCGAGGAGCGCGCGGGAGGCCCCGCCCTTTCGACGGCGAAGTGCCTGGCCCTCGCCAACGATGCCGGGCAGAAAGTTTTTCTCGCGACGCCCGCGAATTTCTCCGCGGTTTACCCCCAGCTCACCGGCTACAATTTCGCGGACCTGTCCTACTACATAAACTACCCCAACAGCACGTCGATGTTGATTCACGACAATGCACAGATACCCGTCAACCAGTGGACGGGCTATGGTTTCGCCACGATGGGCACCAATTTCTGCGGCATGATCATCGCCGGAGGATATGGCGGAGGGTATTACTCCCTGACCGGACTCATCCCGTTCAGCCTGTCCAGCAAAGAGCCGGGGGAGGAAAGGGATTTGAGCGAGGAGCCGGTGGATTTGGCGACCGGGGCCTACACGATGTCGGCGACCGACTTGTCCCTCGGGGAAGCCGACACCCCGCGCGGCTTGTCGTTTTCCCGAACCTACGAAAGCTCCCGCAACTTCCAATCAGCGGCTCTTGGCAATGGCTGGCGGCATTCCTGTGAAGGCCGCGTTTTGATCGCCTCCGATCTGGATGCCGCCTTCGGATACCGGCAACCCTCGGATGCAGTTCAAGCCATAGTTGGAGCCATTGCCATATCCGATTTTTCGCTCGCTTCCTATTCTCCCAAGGAACTGATGACCGGCATCCTGTCGGCAAACTGGCTTGCCAATCGCATTACCAACAATGCGGCTACCGTCCAATTGGGAGAGCAGGCATTCACCTATACCAGTCTGCCAGATGGTTCTTGGAACCCTCCCCCTGGCTCGACAACGGCCCTTACTGGCACCAGTGGCTCATTTGCGCTTCATCCCCGCTTCGGTGGTAGTACCACCTTCGATGCTCAAAACCGCGTCAGCCTGTGGAGTGACGTGGACGGAAACACCAAAACTTACGCCTACGATCCCTCCACCGGACGCCTGAACACGGTGACGGACTCCCAGAACCGGGCGCTGGCGTTTGGCTATGTTTCCCCAACCAGCCCGCTGATCCAGACTGTCAGTGACGGGACCGGACGAGTTGTGACATTCAGCTACACCGATAACAACCTGACCGGCATTCAGGATGTCGAGAACTACAACACGACGCTGGTTTACAACAATCGGAATTTGCTCGAAGACTGGAAGGATCACGCGGGGGCATACATCATGCGGAATACCTACGATTCCCAAGATCGGGTGAGCCAGCAACTCAGGCAGGGCATCGCCACACACGTTTGGAAGTTCCTCTACACCCCTGGTGTGACCCGCGAAGTGGACCCCCTGAACAATGTCACGGCACACTATTTCGATTCCAAGAACCGCCCTTGGGGCACCGTGGATGCCCTCGGCAATGCCACCTCGATTTCTCACGACAGCCAGAACCATATCACCCAAAGAGTCGATGGCAGCGGACGGCAAACCAATTACCTCTGGGATGCCGACCAGAACCTCCGGCAAATCATCGACAACGCCGGGAAAATCACAAAGCGCGATTACGACGGCTCCTTTCGCCTTTGGAAAATCACCGATGCCAGCAACCGGGTCACGGAATTCGGGTATGACGCCGAAAACCACCTCACCAGCATCAAAGACCCCGGCAACCGCGTGACTTCCATGACCTATTGGCCGGATGGGCGGCTGCATGAAGTCACCGACAATGACAACAAGAAAACCACCTTTACGACTTATGACCAGTGGGCGAATCCAACCGGAGTGACCCGCGCAGATGGCAGCATAACCCATGCCGTCTTCAACGCCCGTGGAGACATGACCAGCTACACCGATGGACGGCAGAAAACCACGGGGTTCGGTTATGACAAACGGCGGTTGCCCACAAGCCGCACCGATCCATTCCTCAGAACCTCCCATTGGACATATGACAGCAACGGCAGCCTTGCGACCTCGACCGACAGAAGGAGCCAAACAACCACGGCGACTTTCGACAACCTCGGCAAGCTGCAAACGGTTGACGCCCCCGACACAGGCACGGTGACAATGGGGTATGATAGAGCCCGTCCGGGAAGAGCAGAACAAGGAGGGGAGAGGGTTTGCGGTTAAAAAAGCACGGGCATGAGCAACGAAAAACGCTGTCATGCCCGAAATCGGATGGTTATCATTTCGTCGCCAA
>JBAYTU010000152.1:0-5262 GCA_041675465.1 Terrimicrobiaceae bacterium
AAGGGGGCGCAGAACGTCCTGGACCTCCGAACTTTCCTGCTGAGCAACCGATTTGACGACCTCTGGCTCGCCAGAGACCAGAAGGCTGCATGACTCTCGGTAACTTTGGCGTCGTGCACCCTCCGTCGCGAATTGCGAACGAATTGCCTTGCGCCCCGCAACGCTTTGCCCCATGTTCCTACCCCTCGTAACGACCCTATCGTCCAGCGGTTAGGACACCGCCCTTTCACGGCGGTAACACGGGTTCGAATCCCGTTAGGGTCGCCATTCCCCCCGAGTGGCAATTCGCCTGTAAACACTGATAAATACAGGCTATGCTGGCTTTTCATGCGTGACAGCACAAAATGCAGTTGAAGGCAGTTTTGGCGGCTAATTTGTCACGCATTGTCACGCAGTTACCATATTTTCTCAATTCAACCGATTCCAAGTTTCAATCATTCAGTGTGTGACGACAATCCCCATGGCTCTTGCGTCGCATGTGCATGCAAGAGCCGAGAGGAGGAAGAGATGCCATCCCAACTTTCCGGTTCCAAGCCGTTCACCCCTGAATACATTGATGGCAATGGGGTTCATTCGGCAACTTCTCGGCATGTGCGTGCAAGGATCATCGAAGCCAATTCAGTAAAAGGGCCACACAGGCCGGGGAAGGCCCAGTGACTCCTGCTCGAATTGTCCCTTTCTGCCAGCTTCGAGCATCCGTCCGATTTCCAACTTCTCCACATCGGTCATTTGAGCTGACGCGGCAAGCCTTCGAAGAGTTTTCAGATCCTCATCCACGAGAGGGCTGTCTCCTTCCGCAGAACGAAAATTCATGTGGAGCGAATGAATATCGCTTTCTGTCCTGACGCGAAGATCCCGAAGAATGTCGAAGCCTTTGGGGTCGGAGTCGCCGAAATGCCAGCGAGCGATCTGCAAGGGCAGAAGTCGCAGAAAATCGATAACCGCGGAATTGGCGAATCCGCCTTCGCTGCCGCTGCTTATCAAAAGAACCCCGCTGCGCAATTTTGCCAATTCATGGAGCACGGCAGCATTCTCGACGGTGAGGCAGCGCGCAGCGTCAATATCCAACCGTGCTCGCCGTATGTCGGAAATTCCCACACGCACCGGTCGGCTCAACAGGCCCAGATCAAGAGCTCCCTCCTCGAAGGCCAACCTGATCGGTCCATGAATGAGAAAACTGCGTTCGTTGTCGGTTATCCCCAGATCGGCCAATCCCTGGATCGCATTCTCCGTGATCTTCGCCAGGCAGGGATCAATGCGTGAACGCAGTTTCTCAAGTGTTTTCGATTCTCCAAACAGCACAACGCTGGCAAACCGCATCAATGATTCTCCCGGCCACGAGAGCAAACGGGGGAGCGAGTCGAGGATGGCTCGCGTTTGTGGTATGTCCGCCCGATCAAATGGCTGGACCGAACCACCGGAAAGCGCCATTCCGGCATAGTATTCGCAAAACCTCACCCATCCGTCTTGGAATGGTTCGCGCACGGTTTTTTCGGAACTGTGACGGAACAATTCGCTCAATGTCTCACGCTCTGTTTCCGGGTTGGTTGTTCCCAAATGCGAAAAGAATGCGTGGGCATTCGCGAGCGGCAGACGAACTTTCTGGATTTGAGAAGGATCGCGCTTGAAGGGCTCCAGAATCAGAACCCCTGCCGCCTTCAACCCTTCCAACTCCCGAAGGGCCTCAGTGCGGGGAGGTCCATACAAGCTGGAGGCTTTTTTCAGAAGGTCATTAAACGGGATGATGATATCCCGCGTGGCATGGGCACTTCGCCCGGCCCGTCTCGAACGAAACTCTTTGGCTAGGACTTCGAGGACCGGCGTCATGCCCATTCCTTGGAGCGCTCCAATGCTTCCGCACGATTCAGAAGCGCACCGATATTCCGAATCGATTTCCGACCGTTCACAAAGCTTTCGCGCTGATGCACAGCCAGCACCTGATCGCACTCGCCAATGGCGTAGGGCCAGTTGCCGCTCGACATGGAGAGAATCCCCTGGAGGTCCACATCGCGCAGCGCACGAATGGCGTCGGTAATCCTCTCGCCGGACATCTTGGAAAAGGCTTCGTCGATGGGAACGAGGCCGAGGGAAGGTTCGGTGTAGCGTTGGGGCAGGTGGCGCTTGTATGCCCTGAGGTAGCAGGCCAGAATCGAAATGTAGAAGGGAGTCTGCTTCTCCCCGCCGCTGAATTTGTCTGCATGCCGGTTGAGACTCTTGGCGGGAAGTTCTTCCCTTTTCGGGTCACGCACCTCCATGTCGTAACGAAAATAACTGCGGTAATCCAAGAACGACTGCGCCAGCTTGCCATCCGGTTCATCCACCAGAGCCTTGAACACATGGTCCACCGCTTCACGCGCTTCTGAGCCGAGGGTAGCAAAGATGGAGTCCCCGTCCTGCGTGATGGAGCAAACCTCGAGAACCCTTCGATATTCTTGAAATTCCTTCGCCTGATTCTCCTCAACCCGAATGTGATAAAGACTGTCTCCGATTGGCTTTTTAAGCTGGAGGTTCAGGTCATCGATTGTTTTTCGCACGTCGTGAATGGCCTTGGACAGCCGGGCTGCCACAGTGGTTCGGAACAGGTCCTGCCAGCGATGTTCCTCATCGAGGGCCTGTTGCTGGCGCGCTGGCATGTCCTGCACCCTGATTCGTTGAAGCAATTTCTCATACGAGGCATTCCAATCGGTTTTGGGGTCAAAATCCGGCTCTGCTCTTAATTCGGGATGTTGATCCGCTAATCCCTGGCGAAGAAGGGAAACCAAAGCCTCCATCCCGGGAAGCTTGGCCGAAAGAATACGGGATTCCGATCCGGCCTGGGAGGCGCAGGAATCGAAAGTTGGATATTGGAGCTTCAGCTCTTCACGCAAAGCGTCGCACCGCGCGACCGGCAAGGACTGGGCAACCGCCCGCAATACTTTTTGAAAACTGCTTTCGGCTCCATCGAGGATCTTTTCTGCGGATGTCAACCGGGATGCAGCGTCGGTTCTTTCGCTGGAATGCAACTTGCCATTCAATTCCAAACGAAGCCGATCAAGTTCGTCCACTTCGAGTTTGAGATTGTCTATGGCATCCATGCGCGCCGCCAATTCTGGAGTTTCCGCTGCGGATTTGAGGGCAATCAATCGATTTCGATTCTCTTCCTCGTCTTTGAGCTGCGAAGCGGCATGGATATCACCTTCCATGTCTTCGGAATCCAGCCGTTGCTCGCTGATTGTCCTGCAGATTTGATCCGCCCGCAGAAGGAGCGGTTCGAGGTTGCGCAGCGCGGCCCCTCGCTCATTGGCCTCCGCCAGTAGGTGCGCCTTAAGCCGTTCAATCCCACGTGTCCCAATGCAGGGTCTCTGATCGTAACGGCGCGGACGCTCCGCGAAAAGCCCCCGCAGGCGAAACCCATCCGGCATGATAGCGTCGGCGTGTTGGCGCAATTCCTCTAATGTCGTTGCGCAGATCACTCCCCCGAATAATTCATCGACAACCGCCCGGGCAACCGGATCGACGGAATCGATCTTCAATGCCAGCGAACCCGGTAATACTTTGGGCTTACGGGTGAGAGCACGCTCCGGGTCCACGAGGGATTCGCTTGGGCTGTCCTGCGGGAATGCTTTGAAAATCCCCAGCGCTTGACCGTAGTCGTCGCGGCCAACCACGGCAGAAAATTTGCGCGTGAATGCCACCTCGACCGCAGGCCGCCACTCCTCATCATTCACTTCACAAAGCTCCCGGAGTTGGCGGGCGGGATTTTCCCGGCCTCGGCGTGGAAGCTGGCGGTTGAGTTCGTCAAGGAGGGGTGATTCGATCACCCGATTGTGCTCCAGCTTTTTGATCTGAGTCTGGAGCGACTCCAGCTCGCCTCGTATTTTCTGGACCTGATCGCTTTCTGCCGAGATCGACGCCCGCACCCGGCTGCCCACCGAGCGCACGGCTTGCGAGAGATCGCGAAGTGCCCCTTTCAAGGATTTCGGACGGGCCTCCCTGAAGGATTGAAGAACATGCGACAATTCCTGGAGCGATCCGGCGTTGCGCTCGGCGAGAAAGTCTCCGGCTTTGCGGGCAAAGTCAGCCGTCGCCCGCACGCGACGAGATTGTTCCGCCTCGACGGTTTTTCCGATCTCACTCAGGCGTTCAATTTTCTGAACGGACGTGACAATCTGCTCCTTCAAGCTGAGGAGCACGCTTCCCCCGGCATCCCGGAAAAGGTTCTTCAATTCCTCCAGAGCCTGCACCTTGGCAGCATGATCACTGCTGACGGATTCAAAACGGGCGCGTAGTTCTGCCTGGCGGGCGTCAATTTCCTTCAGCTTCTCCATCAGTTCGGCGACCTCCGATCGGGCGGCTTCACGATGGAATTCCGCCTCCAGATATCGAAAGGCTTCCGCATCACGGTTGGCTTCCTCCCATTGCTTTCTTGCCGAAACAATTTGCTCCAGCCGGGCAAGTTTGTCCTGAAGCTTCTCCAGTTCCTCGCGAATCCTCAGATAGCTCCGGTAACTTTGCTGCACCGGCTCGATCTTGATGTCCTCGGATTGAAGAATGTATTGTCGACAGAACGAATCGAATCGTGGCAGGAACGCAAACGACATCGCTGACGGCATCAGAAAATCAATGGTTTCCCGGTGAAAATTCAAATGCTCGCCCAGTCGCTTGCGGTATTCGGTGATGTTACGGAACGGATCTCCGTCCTTTTGTTTCATCAGCAGCCGGAATCCATCGAGATCAAGCGCAAAACCATCCGGCGTGACAAAATCCGACCGCTCCAGGCGTTCTGGTATCCGGAAGAATTCCTCCTCCGGTGTCTGTGACGCCGCATTCGGGTAATCAATACGCATTCCCCAGGTTTCAACCTGAATGCCGTCCGGCCACGTGAATTCCAGCGCGACATAAGTGATCCCTCCATCTCTCTCAAATTGGGAGCCCCCCTCCCCATCTTCCTGGGTGTCGCAGAGGCAATAGCTCTTTTTGTCCCGGCCGGAGGTGTGTCCACGACCATCGGATGCTGCATTATACTTCGAGCGCTGGTCCCCAATCAGGACAAGTTGGATGAGATCCATGAGGACCGACTTCCCGGTGCCGGTTCGCCCAGCGATGAGTAGGTTTCCGTGAATATCAAAAGTGTCGCAGTAGCCAAACCATTGAATGGCATGAATGCGGGTCAGTCGGATGCATCGACTAGCCATTCTCGACCTCCTCTACGGTTCCCCGCTCCATCAGATCGTCGAGAGCAACGGAAACTTTTTCGTATTCCCCAAACGGCAACACAAACCG
>JBAYTU010000153.1:0-5197 GCA_041675465.1 Terrimicrobiaceae bacterium
CCAGGGCCGGAGCGGCTACAGGACCAGAGTCGCGGGGCAGACGAATTCCCTCGCCTACCTCGGCACCTTCTCCCGCGCCGTCAATGCGCCCACGTGGAAACCGGCGGCGGACGCAGGCCCCGGCTACGCTTACAACACAGATGCCGAGAAAACCGCCTCCGACAAGCTCGATCTGCGCAACGTGCGCTTCCCCAACCCCGCGACCATCACCCATTACAAGGATGACGGCAGCACCGAGACCTACCCCGTAAATCCCGGCGACCCGCTCTTGCAGTGCCGGTTTTCCCTCGCCAAACTCGCCTGGCTGGCTCCCGACGGGCCGAAGGCGGGCATCTCCGAGGAAGCCATCCGCGACTGTTTCGGACTCCAGTGGGACAATGCCAAATGGCGGTGGGAGTATGTCGCCAGCGCCACCGGGCCGGTCGCCATCAAGACCCTCGCCCAGGTGGCTGCGGAAGCCACCCCCCGTGAGCCCAATTTCTTCGAATTGCTCAAAGCCGGCATCCTCAGCGGATCGCTGGAGAGGGATCCGGGAACGGTGTGCAATAACCCCGCCACCTCAAACAGTGTCAGCATAGCCACCCCCGACGGCGTGATGGGGAGTAATTTCGACGTCTATAAAAAGGAGGGCAATCTCCAGATTCTCCAGATCGGGGCCGACATCATTGATCAGGCGGATGCGGACAGCTACCCCACGGCCATTCACCTCAACGCGTTCGGCCTCACGAAGGCCGACGACCTGGCCATGCAAACCGTTTATGGCATCGAGAATCTCCCGTATCTGACACTGCTTTTCCCCGTTATCGTCGCGGACCCGGTTCCCCCATCACAAGGAGCAAGTGGTGTTCTCAAATTCTGGTTGCAACCCCAGGTCTGGAGCCTTCACCAAGTCCCCGCCGATACGCCCGCCGCCAGCGGGCCCGCCGCCCGCCCCACGGAGTTCCGCGCGTATGCTTATGGCAACGTTTATGGGCTGTGGAAAACAATATACCGCGGCCCGTATTACAGCTCGATCGCCAACTACGATGATGGTTCGGGCGCTGGCAGCGACATCGCATTCGGCTCGATTTATTTCACAGACGACGGCAACCCCGCAACGTCCCCTTATTACAACAATCCGCGCCGGCTGACAAAGGACCTGGTGCATGATACCGCGCCGGAAAATCTCTACGACGACTCGTGGAATTTTATTCTCGATGCAGGTAATCCGAATAGATTTGCCGCATTTTTTGTGGGCCGGAACGACGCATATGATCCCTGGGCGCCTGGAGACCAGCCTCCAAAGTATATCCTCCCCAATCCCGTTGCCACTTTTTCCCTTCAATACAAGGGGCCGGATGGCGCCTGGCATCCCTATAATTTCATGGCCCGCCTGACTCAGAATACCGCTAATCAAAGCTATAAATCGATCAAGCCGGGAATTGAACTGGATGACGCGCACAATCAGCAAGGCACGATTGAGGGATATACCGCCATGATTGATGGATGGATGCCTGTCCGCATCGATCCCCGCACGGACCGATTTTCCGTCTCGTCAGCGTGGAGCGGCAAATATGGTCCGTGGGATAATACGACCATGTATCCACGCATAGGATGGGTATGCTCTTTTGATCATAACATGCCCAGCGCGCCGGGGTTTACATACATTGGCGACGTTTCCACTCGAGAGCCCATGGCTTCCCTCTGGTCGCTCAACGATCCCTCGGCTCCATTTACCACTGGCGCCAACAATATTGCCAAAGCCTATTATGCCGATCCGGATGGCGTCGTGCGCTACGCCGACTGTTACCGGCAAAATACAACGACCGGGGATGGCTGCCAGTCTTATCACGGAGGATCGACCTCCGTCGGCAGCACCAGCGGTTGGAGTTTTAGTGGCGCGACATTTGTCAATCCTGCCAGCACGCTCGCGAATCCCAAAACGACAAACACCCCTCCCGGCAGCGCGCAGTCGCGCCGTCCGGTGATCCTGAACCGGCCCTTTCGCTCCGTGGGCGAACTCGGTTTCGCCTACCGCGATCTGCCGTTCAAGACGCTCGATTTCTGGACCTCGAAAAGCGGCGACGCGGGCCTGCTCGACCTCTTTTCCGTGACCGACCAGCCTGCGGTGGCCGCAGGCCAGGTCAACCCGAACAACGCGCCGGTGCCCGTGCTGATGGCCCTCATTGCGGGCGGGGCCAAGAGCGAGGCCCTCGGCGTGCAGATCAGCGGCGCGGACCTGGGAATCCTCGTGGGCGGGACCGGCACCAGCACGGGGATCGCGGGCGATCTCAACGCAAACGGGCCGTATGGCAACCGCTCCGAACTGGCCACCCGGCTGGGGCCGCTGGTGAGCGATCCCTACTCGGCGGGAAGGATCTTCGACACGACGAAAAACACGGCGGCTCAGCCCTGGGCGAACTGGGCCAACAAATCCTACGCGGAAATGCCGGTGCGCGCGCTGTCCGGCTCCAGCAATTTCCGCACCTGGAACCTGCTGATCGATGTCGTCGCGCAATCCGGTCGCATGGTGCCCGCTGCGGCGACTTTGGACGATTTCGTGGTCGAGGGCGAGCGGCGCTACTGGCTGCATGTCGCCATCGACCGTTACACCGGCAAGGTCGTGGACCAACAACTGGAACCCGTCTATGAATAAGGATGAAGGCAGAAGGATGAAGGATGAAATAAAGCGACGCTTTGCGTCATCGCGTCCCAGGGCGGCCTTTCTTTTCCTGCTTTCATCCTTCATCCTTCTGCCTTCATACTTTCTGAGTGCCGAGCCGCTGGTGGTTCTCCCGCAGGGGGAGTTCTCCTGCATCGTCGAGGTCATCCCGCGCAATGTTCCCAAGCCTGACCCCGCCCACCCGGAGTGGCGTTACGCTCCCGTGATGAAAACGATCACTATCACCCGCGTGGGGAAAATCCGGCGCGACGACATCGCATGGTCGGATGGGAAGGTTTCGCAATTGTGGAGCCTGGCCGACAAAAAGCTGTCCGTCCTGGAAAACGCCCTGCATCCGGGCAGGCCCGTCTATGTCTTGAGCGGCATGTTGCGGGATGAAGCCTGCCCCAGGCTCCTGCATTTCGATGCCGATTCCGTTTCGTGGATCACCGAAAGCGCCTTGGTGAAGGAAGGAGGAGCCTCCCTGCATTATCAGGCGACGGTCAAGCTGCCGGACACGGGAGTGGAGAGGGAGGGGCCGCCGCCGACCGCCGTTTACCAGGCCTGGATCGACCCGAAGACCCTTCTGCCGCTGAAATTCGACGACGGCCAGGCGCTCTACACCCTCGCGTTTTCCAAGGATGCACCCTCCGCTCCGCTGGTCATGCCGCCCCGATTGCAGGCGGAATTAAACCGCTGGCAGGAGGCGCTCGCCCCGCACCCGCATCTGTAAGAAGACCGATTCCAAGTGGGGTTGGGGTGGAATCAAAGTGTGTGGCAGCCTCTGCCTCCACTGGATCGGCAAGCAACCTCGCCCTCACCACAAAACCACCTCCGACTTCTTCTCTGCCATGAACGCAAACCACCACCGCTACCCCTTCCGTGCCCTCTTTGCCTCTCGCCCCTCCTTTTCCTCCGCTTCATGAATTGGCCGTGGACGATCTCACACCTGTGAAATATAACCTTGTAATCTTTCCGCATAGTGGAAATATTACAAGGTTATGATTCCGCGATTCTTTCGACCCCAGTTGGCCGCCCTGCTCGCCCGTTTCCCTGCCGTGGCTCTCCTGGGACCGCGACAGGCGGGAAAGACCACGCTGGCTCTTCAACTCATCGAGGGAAACACCCGGGCTGTGTATCTCGATTTGGAGTTGCCATCCGATCTGGCCAGACTCAGCGATGCGGAAGACTACTTTTCCCGGCATCAGGGCCACTTGCTCGTTCTGGACGAAATCCAGAGGAAACCGGACCTGTTTCCGATCCTGCGGAGCGTCATCGACGCGCAAAAGAGAAAGGGACGGCTGGCGGGACAGTTCCTCCTGCTGGGTTCCGCCTCCCTCGATTTGCTCAAACAATCCTCCGAGAGCCTGGCCGGGCGGCTGGCTTCGCTGGAATTGACTCCGCTTCTGGCCGAAGAAGTCCATGCCGCGGGGCATGCGGTGGACCCGCTTTGGATTCGCGGCGGCTTCCCCGATAGTTTTCTCGCCCCCGACGAGGAGGCGAGCTATCAGTGGCGGCTGTCCTTCATCCGCTCCTATCTCGAGCGGGATATTCCCGCCCTGGGGCCGCGCGTGCCCGCCGAAACTTTGCGCCGGTTCTGGACCATGCTCGGGCACGGGCAGGGAACCTTGATAAACCATTCCATCCTGGCGGGCTCGCTCGGTATCAGCGGTCAGACGATCACCCGGTATTTGGATCTCCTGGTCGATCTTCTCCTCGTGCGCCGCCTGCAGCCGTGGAGCGGCAACACCTTGAAACGGCAAATTCGCAGTCCCAAGGTCTATGTGCGCGATTCGGGCCTCGTTCATGTTCTCCTGGGTTTGCGCACGGCGGACGATATCCTCGGCCACCCGGTGGCGGGAGGCAGTTGGGAGGGATTTGTGATTGAAAATCTTCTCGCGGCCGCCCCGGTGGGAACCCCGGCATGCTTTTACCGCACCTCGGCCGGCGCGGAAATCGATTTGGTGTTGGAGATGGGAAGGCGGGAACGTTGGGCGGTCGAAATCAAACGAAGCTCGGCGCCGACGGTTTCCCGGGGGTTCCATACGGGGTGTGCCGACCTCCGGGCCACCCGGCGCATCGTCGTCTATCCCGGCGCGGAAAAATTCCGCCTCGGACAGGACATCGAAGCCATGAGCCTCCTTCACGCCGTCTCCGAATTGCGCCAACTCAAAGGATTTCAGTGAGCGATTCTGAAAAGAGAGGCGGTCATCGCTACGGTGCCGGGAATTAATTACTGGGGCGTGCTTTCGTCGCGGCGGAAGGCTTCCATTTCCCGCCTGAGGGGCTCCCAATAGATGCGGTCTTTCTCCTGTTCGGCGCGCACCTCGGCATCGAGCGCCTCCCGGAGGGCGGGAAGGATCGGTAGTGAACCGCCTGCCCGCGCGCCAACACGGAGGGATCAAATCGCGGCACCGCGATGCGGTGGGCTTCGAGTTCCGCCAACGCCGGGAGAAGAAGCCAGCTTCAGCGAGAAAATGGCCCATCGGGTGGCCACCAAAGAGGGCCGGGCAAGATACAAGCAGAGGCAGCAGACCATTGAGCCTGTGTTTGGAA
>JBAYTU010000154.1:0-5137 GCA_041675465.1 Terrimicrobiaceae bacterium
CGGGCGGCTCACCCGAACCGAAGCCACCAACGGAAGTGTGGTCACTTTTACATACGACGAACTGAGCCGCCGCACGTCCATGACCGATAACACAGGCACCACGTTCTTTGAATACGACGACCTCGACCGCCTGACAAAAGTCATCGCATCCGACAATTCCACCAAAGGTGACGCTGACGATCTCGTCCTGCAATACGGCTACGACCTCGCCGCTCACATAGCCTCGATCACTTATCCGGGAGGAGAGCAGGTTGCCTACACATTCGACGACACAGGACGCATGAAGACAGTGACCAATGTTCCCCTTGGCATCACGGCCACCTACACATACAACACGACAAGCGGCCTGCTCGAAAATGTCGAACGTTCCATCGGCCTCCGAACCGAATATGGCTACAATAACATGGGCCGATTGAATCACATCAAACACCTCAAGACGGTGGGTGGAACAACCACGCTGGCCGATTACTCTTATGCCCTCAGTCCTTCGGGCAATGCGACGGAACTCGTGATTACCTTGCCGTCCGGCACCAAGCGGGAGTCCTACGAATATGATGGGTTGGACCGCCTGGCCAAAGCGACCTATTCAATTGGAACGGGCACCGATCCGAACGCAAAGGTTGTGACTTATACTTATAATGGTGCGGGCAACCGACTCACCGAGAAGGTTGAGCAAGCAGGTGTGATCCAGAAGCTCTGGACCTATACCTACGGCAGTGAAAACCGCCTGCTTTACATCACCGATCAATCGGGCGTGGAAGTGCGCCGTTATGTTTATGACCCCGGCGGAAATCGCGTCCAGAAAATCACCCCCGATGGCACGACGTTCTACTCCTACGACGAACGCAACCTTCTGACCGGCGTCCGAACTCCGACCGACACCATCCGCTACGCCTACAACGGCCTCGGCCATCGTGTCAGCAAGACTCTCAACGGCGTTCTTACCCGTTTCATCGTGGATGCCAACCGCCCGATCTACGAAACCGTCCAGGAACGGAGCGACAGCGGCATTACGGCCAGCTACACCTACGGCCTCGACCGTCTTGTCCACAAACCCGCTGCGGCGAGCGCCGAATTTTACCTCCCCGACCGCTTGGGCTCTGTCCGTCAGATCGCCGACCCGTCGGCAAATGTCACGGAGAGTTTTTCTTATGATGCCTTCGGGGCGCAGGAATAATCCAATATGAAAGGAACCTCATCATTCCGGGAGGGCGAACCTCCGTGTGAGCCGACTCCTTCCACTCCTGTGGCATGGGCATCCTGCCCATGCGTCACAATCCAGCAAGGCGTGGGCAGGATGCCCATGCCACGGAGTGTTTTCCATGTAGCCGTTCTGCTTCTCCTGTTGCTGCAATCCGCCATTGCGCAAAACCCGCCGATTCCGCTGGAATCGAAGGGATTCAAGGGCCTGCTCGCCCTTTCCGAGGATCTGGCTTTCTACACGAAATGGAAAAGCCCCATGATTCCAGATATCAGAATTGCCCGGGAAGTCGGGAGAGGAAAAAAGCTGCTTGTCATTCTGACGTTTGCCAATGCGGGTTCCGATGAGACAGGAAATGGCAATGTGACTTTTAGCTTCGCGATGAAGCGGCCTGATGGCACTCTGGCCTTCCAACACAAGGATTTGGATGCCCTTGGGAAGAGACCTCCGGCAGCAGTGGGAATGTGGATGCTTTCCCAGCAACCCATGACAATCTCCTTCGATGATGAAGAACCATCAGGTGAATACACGTTTTATGCCACGCTCACGGACCATGTGAAAAAGGCAACTCTTCCCCTGACCTACAAACTTCAACTCAAATAGCAAGATATCCGTAACGATGAACCCCGCGTCCATCCATTTCATTTGCGCCCATCCGATGATCATCTCTTGGATAATCGCTGCCATCGGAATCAACAGCCTGCTGGTTTCTGCCATTTCCCAACAGGTCTCTATCCGCTGGATTTTTTCCGACGCGCTTTCGTTCGCTTTATTCCTCCTGGCGGCAATCTCCTCAACCCTGTTGGGATACTTTGCCGGAGCCTTCTTCATCTGGCCATTCGCACGCCCCCTTTGCACAAGGATCAACGGCGGGCCGTTTGCGCCAGGGGACCGGGTTCTCGTTCTTGCGGGTCCGCATCGCGAACTTGTCGCAACTGTGCATAAGAAAACGATGGGACAAGGTGGCTGGGCACTTGCTGAATTGACCCTGCCTGCGAAAACCATCCGCGCGAATTCTGAAATTGTAGAAGAATACCTGCTTCTGAAAAAACGCACTTCTCGGTTATGACCAAGCAAACGACCAATGCACTATTGATTCCAAGCATCGCGGTCCTACTATTTATAGGACTGGTCTTCAGCGTCGCACACATCCCCTTCAGTCCAAATAACTCAGATGAAGCACATTTTCTCGACATCATTCGACTTATCGCTGCACTGCAAACCATTTTGCTTACCCCTTTCAATCATATTATTGAACTGCCTGCAAAAGAGCACATGCCTTTCAGGCTGCAATACATCATACCGACGCATGTTGCATGGACATTATCTGTTGTTTTATGGACGTTGATTGCGGCATCATATGCATTAGTAACAAGACGATTGTCGCCTGCTTTTCAGATTTTGTTCTCTCCACTGTGGATAATGTTGTCCTGCCTTCTTGTAGATGTATTACTTGAGTTAACAAAGTATCCAGCGCGAATCGACCTGCCATGAAAAGCAAGACTCAAGGAAAAGCCCAAAATAGTCCATGCAACCAACACCAATAGACGATAAGAAAATGATCGGACAAAAACATAATAAATGGGCGTTCCATGCATTCTTCTTTGTTACTTATGCCGATAGTGAAGAAGCATACGGCTCGGCCGTCTGGATTGATGGAAGGCAACTTGGGACATTCAGCAGGGATGGAGAATGGAAGGCCAAACCTTGATTCGAGAATGAAAGCCGCATGCTTAGGATCTATGTCGTCAGCTGCCTGATTAAACCAGTTTCCACTACTCACAGAACAACTGTAATATTATGCTGAACAAGACCACCTGCGGACATATTCGCCCTACACCAATAATGGGCCTCTTTGCAGGGGCTATTGTTATTCTTTCGCTGATTATAGTGGGGTGTTTCGCCAGTTCCGGAAACATAATCACCAAACAGGCGTTGCCTGGAAAATACAATGAAGACTTCGTAGCGGTAAGAAAAATTCCGATCCATCTTTTCCCTCCATTCAATTCCTCCGGTTACTTCTATCGTGTGGAGTATTGGAAATCACCACGAGTGCTTGGGACATGCGCTCTTGTGGATGCGCCAAAGGCCGACAATACAGTCACGATCCAACAAGGAAATGATGGCAGGTGCACTGTTTTTTTCGACGATAGAGAAGTTGGCTTCTTCTTTTCTAACGGAGTATGGCATGAAAAAAACAAAGAGTAGAACTCGCATATTATGATTCGACATATTTTCACGGTTTTCATGTTTTCGGCAATAGCGTTACCAACAGTCGCTAGAAGTGGAGAGTATTCGTTTGTCGGTGCAGAACGAAATGGTGATTTGATATTTTTCCGACTTCGGCATTATGATGCTGAAACTGGTGTATTTATTTCCAAAGATCCGCTTGGTGCAGCCTCCAGTTTAAATGCCTATAGCTATGTCTCTGGCAATCCTGTTAATCTAATTGACCCGAACGGAGATAAAGATGTTGATCTTGTGCTAGAGTCGGTTTTCGGCGGGAAAAAGCATGCTGCTCTTAGGTTTACAGATCCCAATGGCCAGCGAACCTTCTTTGAAGGATATCCGAGCCAAAGGTGGGCGGGAAGTGGTTATTATGCTCAAGCAGCCCTTGAAGCAGCGGGCGCACCTGTGAACTGGGGGATTGTCAAGGGCTATTCCGTTACTGAAACGACATCTCCGAGCAGGTTTGCGGAACTGTCGAAAGCGACTGTTGCAAAATCACTAGCGCACGACTCCGAATCCGCCCAATCTTCCATCAATCGATTAAATCTGTTCAATACGATTGTTAATGACGTTATTAAATTACCATATCGTTCTGGCACCGGTGAAATGACCGGCTTTGGGGGGCCTGCAGTTAACAGTAATTCTTATGCTTTCTCAGCAGCTGCATTTCTTGGATATAATGTGCCGCAAGATCCAAGCACTCCAGGATCTGCGTATCGATTTACTACTAACGCAAGTGCTGTTGAACAACTCTTGCAGCTAAATGTTCCTGGCTTTGCAAGAAGAGTTCTATCCGGCGTCCTGATCGACAAAGCCGCTGAGTTGGTCGGCTCGAACCTCGCCGACATCAAGGGAGCAACCTACGACCCGGAAAGCAACCAGATCATCTTCCTTGGCAGCAACAGCACGCCGGGCGTGGAGGGGATCGACATGGATTATTTCTACACTGCGGTGCAGGCAGTGTATGGGAGCGCTGCCCCGCCTTCAGTGTCCCTTGATGCGCCCGCTTCCGCCGCTTCGCTGTGGCAGGATTTGGGTGACGGGGACGGCAACTTTGGGGCGGGCGAATGGGGCGGATTCTCCCTGCACTACAATCCCCTTTGGTCGGAGCAGGACGGCAACGTCGCCGTGCGCGTGAAATGCAAAATTGGAACGACGAACTATGATTTCAACGTCAATCTCGTCCCGGAAACCATCGACTGGCTGGTTTATCCGAACGGGCAATATCCGATGCACCTCGTTTATTCCAGCATCACCGGCACGGCCCCGCCCAATATCAGCGTGTGGACCGGGCCGTTCACGACGCTGCCCTACGGCGAAACCACTCTTGATTACGTCAACACCGGATCAACACTCAACGGCGGGCAGGACTGGTATTATCCGTTTCAACTTTACAACGGCGGCACGGGCACGATCACCAACATCAGCTTTGCCGTGATTCCCGACCGCCAGCACCGGAGGTTTGGCGGACGGCTGGAAGGCACAAAGCTCGGATGGGTGTTGCAGGAAGCCGACCGGATCATGAAATGCCTCGCCATCGGCACGGACAACGTGACCGGAGCCACGTATAGCAGCGCAACTGTGCCGATTTCCGGTTACAAGAACCTTGCCGAGATCAATGCCAGCGGCACCAGCGTGAGCGGGAACACGCGGGTGTGGTTCCTTGCCGATGAAATGAAGCTCAAGCGGCATGTCGATCCTGTCACG
>JBAYTU010000155.1:0-4900 GCA_041675465.1 Terrimicrobiaceae bacterium
CGTCCAAGTGGTTCCGGTCGCGCTGGTGTCGAAGAGTTTGTAATATCCGAGTTCCCTGTTGCCAAATTTTACTTAACATTAATCTGCGCGAAGCGGTTTGTTTTCCCCTACTGCAGGTTCAAATCGTGGATTTCGGTGGTGTGTTCGCCGACGCCGGGTTCGAGCACGATCCCAATATTGATGCGCTTCAGCTTTCCGGAATAACCTCCCTGAACCGCCGGGGCCGGGGCGGTCGCGGGCGCAAAAAAATCCAGGCTCACGATGTCCATCGAGACGCTTCCAGAAGAGGGGATATACATCTTGGCGGAGCGGTTCTCCGAGTCGTAAACAAATACGCTGCCGCCACTGAAATCGCCTTGAACCTCAAAGCTGAGGAAGGCGGTTTCGCGGGGCGGGGTAAATTTTTTGTCAATCCATGCTCCCGGTGCTTTTTCCTTTTCGGAATCGTTGGTGTAGGTGATCCGGATGCCGCTCGCGGTTTGTTCGAACTTGGCCCCGGCCTTGATATCCCCGGAAAAAGAGACGACCACGGAATCGTCCAGTTTGAGCGGGCTGGCCTTCTCTTGGTCGGCTTGTTGAGCGAACGCGGGAAAGAGCCCGGACAGGGCGCACAAAATCACGGATGCCGTCCGCCGGGCGAATGTTGCGGGTTCTTTCATTTGCCTTGGCCTTTCAGGATGATCTTGATTGTGGCGAGTTTCCAAGCGCCAAGCGGGATCGTGAAGCGGTGGCCGTCACCGGGCAGTTCGACGGGATCGGTGCTTTCCAGAAAATTCCAGCGGAACATCCGGACCGGTTGCGGCGATTCCCAGACCACCGTGGCCTCAACGGGCTGGCCGCTGGTTTCCCTCAACCGCAGCACCAGGGCATCGGGCTCGTCGTGCGCGGGCTTGAGGTATTGCACCAGTGCGTTGGAGGGGCTGACATTCAGCCACCGGTAATCTCCCGGTTCCACGCGGGCAAGGCGGGCGGCGGCGGGAAAGGCATGCGTCTCCGCCCACGGCAGCAGTTCGGACGCCGTGACGGCACCGACCTGCGGGGCGAAGCGGAAGTGGAATTCCAACTGTCCGCCTTGCGAAGCCTTGAAGTTGGTGAAGTAGATGTTGTTCATCAGCCAGGACGCGATGTGCCCGGTTTCCGGCTTCAGTTCGCGCAGCCATTTTCCCGTGTGAAATCCGCCGAGCTGGACGAGCGGCGCTTCGCGGGTCGCCCAGCGGACGCTGTATGTGCCGTCCGTGACGCCGATGCCGTATTGGATGCTCTGCCAGTCACGGCAGGTGTCGGGCAGTTGCTCCGTGTCGGCGCGATAGGTGGCGTTGGCGGTTTCCAGCAGGAACTCCGGGTTTTTAAGCGCGAAGGGAAACAGCGCGTGGATGCTTTCCATCTCGAGATTCTCCTGCTTGTCGATGATGAGCGCGACGTCGATGTCGCGCGAGGTTTCGGAGAAGGTGATGGCTGTCCGGATGCGCGGCATCGTGGGGGCGCTCGAAATCAAAGCCACCGTGGTGACACCAGCCTGGCGAGTGATCACCGCCGGTCCCGCGCCCGCCGCCGCAGTGCGGAGAAAGCGCGGCCCGGGATATTCCGGATTGAAAAACGAGCCGTTCTTGGTGAGGGCCGGATGAGGGTCGGTTTTGTCCGGTGCCTCATAGACCACTCCGCCAATACCTGTCAGGGCCGACGGGTCCACCCATTCCTTTTTCAGCGCCTTGTCGAAAAGACCGGTGATGGAGGCTTTTCGCGAATCCACCCGAACGGTGTAGAACGGGGTTTCGAGTGTGACGATGCCTTCCGGCGCGGGGTTCACCGTCTTTTCCGGAGGCTCGCCGAGGGGAACCACTTTTACGCCCAGCGGCGGGATGTCCCGCACCAGCACGGTGACGGTGTCATCCTCGAAAAGCGGGCGTTCCTCCTGGCGGCGTTCGGGGTTGGGATGGAGGAAGGTCACCCATGCATCGCGTGGGGAACCGAGCGGGTTGGCCACGACGAGGCCCAGGTTTTCTGCAGCGGGCAGCGCGGAGACGAGGTCGGCGAAGGCCTCCCGCTCGAGATCGTGCGCACGATCCGCAGCCCCGTAGGCGAAACCGGCCTTGCGGTTCCAGTGCGAGCGGGTGAAAGGCGTGTGCGGACGGCTCACGCTCTCATTGGTGCCCCAGGTGTGCTCCTCGAAGAGAAGAAGCTGACGGTAGGCATCGTCGATTTTCGACTGCCATTTGCCGCGGCTGAGAAATGTGTCGTCGCCATACCAATGGCTGAGCCCGGCCTCCGGCGTCGCGGGATGTCCGGGATTCACGATGTCCTGGACATTCGCCAGCGCCCGCGCCGCCTCCGCCGTGCGCAGTTCGCCCTGCACGGCGCGCGCCACGCCGACTTCATACGCGCTGGAGCCATGCCCGTGCGCCCAGTAGTCCGACCATTCGCCGCGATAGACTCCGAGATTCGCCGTGCGCGCCTGCTCCCGCGCGAGTTCCATCGCGGTGTCGATGGTGACGATCCGCATCGGCGGCTGATGGCCCTTCGCATTCCATTCCCGCACCGCGTCACAAACGAGATCGTCGGAAATCCGGTTGTCCATGCCGGAATGGATGACGAGGAAATCAAACGGGTAATCGTCCCGTTCCTCGGTCCGTTTCACGAAGGCGCCGATGGGTTCGACGGCATTCTTGCAGGTCCCCTTGTGCAGGCCGCAGGGCAGATGCCCGAAGGCGTAGGAGTTGCTCAGCCACGCCAGGACGCGCGACCCGTCGGGCCCTTCCCAGTAAAAGGCGGAAGGCTGCTCGAAGGGGGGGCGGCCGTGGTCGGGGTTCAGCGTCATCACGAGACAATCCAGCCCGGCTTCGCGCATCAGCGGCACGCTGCCCCAGCTCAGGCCGTTGATGTCGCCATGCTGCACGACGGAAACCGGCAGGCCGAATGCGCGCCGGAAGGTGTCCACCGGCCCGAAGAAGCGCAGGTATTCCTCCGTGCCGATGATCTGGGCCATGTGCATGAAGCCGCCCGTGACGGAAATCCGTTTCGCGTGAACCAGCGCCTGAAACCGGCGGATTTCGTCAGCCGTTGCGGATTTCAAAAAATCGAGCACCGGCATGGCGGCCTCGCAGGTCCAGCAGAACGCCGAAGCCGGATCGGGCGCGGGCTTTTCGCAAAGGTCGATGGCCCGGCGGACCGAATCGATCTGCGTTTGCAGCGCGGGCTCCGGCACATGCGTGTAGCCGATGTCGTGGTGATTTTGTGGAACGACGAGGAGTTGCTTGATTTTCATGGATGGTTGTTTGTGGTTGAATCCGTTTCGGGAGCGGGGGTTCACTTGCGGATCGAACCGTGCCTTGCCGCGGCGAAATGCCAACACACTTTTACATTAACATTAAGTCCCGGCACCGGGATTTTCCACCATGACGCTTACAAGCGATTCAGGGGCAGTCTTCCGTCTCCCCGTCCACCCAGGTGCGAAGGGAGTCCATGCCGCGCCAGTAATCGGGAGAATCCACCGGCAGGGGATCGCGCTGGACGGCTTCGCGGAATTCCCGGGTGTTAAGCGGTATCGAAGTAGAGGGCGCTCATCGTTCATCGCGGTCCTCTGAAATCATCTGTGTGGAATCGGTGCCGCCGGAGAACGCGCCGGAGCGGACCAGAGCTTCGTATTCGGGCAGGAGTTTCCGTTTTTTCCAATAAGCGATGGGAGCTGTGGCAGGAGGCGTTTTTTCCTCCATGGCAACGGCGGTTTCGAGGAGATGGATGGTCTCCTGGGTGACTGAGCGCCGATGATTTGCGGCGATCTGCCGCAGCTTGGCGTGCAGGGCTTCGGGAAAGGATTTGATAACAAGTGCCGACATGGTGAGGAAAGGGTAGCATTTCGCTTCCGTGGAGTAAGTGCCATTTCCCGGGTTTCCAGCAGGCTCTTGCTTCTCCACGGAATCATCTGCGATTTCGCAATGCGGAAAAAAAGACGCGCCGGAAATGAATCCGGCGCGCCTTTGGAGAATTGGATCGCTGCGCGATATGGGTTGCGATCGCGCGACGGAGCAACACTACACTAGGCTCTGCGGCTGCCCATTCTCCGCAGCCCGACCAGCATCCCGATCCCGCCCAAGAGCATCGCAAAGGTCGAAGGCTCGGGGACGGAAGCCACGCCCAGGACATCAACTTCCCGATAGACGGTGCGATCCCCGGCGTCGGTTGGCTCTTCAAAAGTAAAACGAATCGAGGCGACATTGGTTGCGAGAACTCCGGTAGTTCCTTCGGTGAGGGAAACCCGAGTGGAGGCGTCCCCGATGTTGGAAGGCAAAGGCTTGAACGTGAAAGTTCCCAACGAGAGGAATGTGGTCGGAGCCGCCGCGGTGGAATAGGACAATGTGTATTTCTGATTAACGCGGGCATCATTCCAGCCTGCATAGGTATTCACCCCCGTGATGTCGTAACCCAATGTATTCGTGCTGAGGTTCAGATTGAACGTGGTTGTCCAAGTGCCGTCGGCCAGGTCCAGAGCGATTCCTGGACCGGCAGCCCCGTCATTCAAAATGCTGGCCGGATCGCTGCTCCACGAGGTAAAGTCGGTGGTGTCCTGCGACAGGAATGTCGATTCCCCCTGATTGACGAGATCGGTTGAACTGACGGTATAGAAAGTTTGGCTGGTGCCCGCTCCCGAGTAAGAGTCGGTCTGAATGATCGCCGCCGAGGCGGTGCCGACGAAGCTCGCCAGCGCCGTGCCGGCGATTAGGGTGAAGAACAAATATTTGCTATTTTGGATTTTCATAATCGGATTTTGTTTGGGGTTGATAATTGAAAATGCGACAAACGTAGCGCGGGGGGGGGGGGGGGAAAAAGAATCTTAGAAATTTTCTCTATAACATTAAGTTTGCCGGGACGGGTTGGATTTCGGGGAGAGGTTGGGGTTTTGGAC
>JBAYTU010000156.1:0-4774 GCA_041675465.1 Terrimicrobiaceae bacterium
AGATGGCACTTTTTGTGGACAAAAAATTCTTCGCTTTATGAACGTGCCCCGCTTCAGTCCGGAAACATGGAAATCTCTTCCTCTTTTCCAAATCGGGAACTTATCCCCGCTCATAATTTGAAAAATTTTCGCCCACCCTCCAGACCTAATGTCAATGCTAAATCGCTCCACAGGCCGTATTTTTAGTTTTTGCGGCAAAGTCACCATTTTTCGACCCCCGCCAGACCAACCCCTCCACGGCGATCCTCGCGCGCCAATTCCGCTTCAAAGGCCAGCATATTAGCATTAGCATTCAACACTGATGCAAGACCCCGATGCGCGCCAGCGACTGAAGCGCCCCCGCGAGCACCGGGAACCGGTAAGGATACCCGAGCCGCACGGCCACGCCCGGCGAGACCCGCGAACTGTCGAGCAGAACATGGGAGAGCTCTCCCAGAGCCGCTTTCAGGAAGATTGCCGGCACGGGAAGGACCGCGGGCCTCCGGACGCTTTCCGCCACGGCTCCGGTGAATCCAATGTTGGTCACCGGCTCGGGCATCACCGAATTCAGCGGCCCCGAGACCGCTTCCTGATCCAGCGCCCAGAGGATCATGTCGGCCACATCCTCCACGTGGATGCAACTCATCCATTGCCTTCCGGACCCAAGCTTTCCTCCCAGGCCCATGCGGAAAACCGGACGGATCAACCCCATCGCCCCGCCATTCCCGATGACAAATCCGATCCGCAGAAGAACGACCCGCACCCCCGCCGGGGCCGCCGCGGTGGCCGCCTCCTCCCAAGCCTCGCAGGTCCGCGCCAAAAACCCCGAACCATGCGGGGAAGCTTCATCGACTGTGCCGTCTCCGGTGTCCCCATAAATTCCAACCGCGGATGCATTCACCAACGTGCGGACTGTCGATTTCCCCGCTGTAATCGCCTCCACGACCCGGCGCGTCCCCTGCACCCGGCTCTCGAGGATTCTTCGTTTGCGAGCGGATGTCCAGAAACCAAGGATGGGTTCGCCGGCAAGGTTGACGACCGCCTCCAAGCCGTCCAGATCCCCCGCCCCCCGAAAAACCCGGAACCCCGGACGTTCCCGTCTCGAGAAGCAAACCATCTCATGCCCCCGGACCGCGGACTGAGTGCAAAGCTCCCGCCCCACAAATCCGGAGGCTCCAAAAATCCCCATACGAAGCGGCGGCATAACGGAAACATAGCGTCGGAGACGCAGGCGATGCAAATCCGGGATCCGCAAGGTTCGTTGGCGGGCCCGGGCGATTTGTCGCGGGCCCACTCATAAACGGGACGCTCGACAAACCGTCCGGCGGACATTCATTCTTTTCCCCATGCCCGAACACTTCTCAATTTCCCAAATTCGCCAGAACTGCCGGACCGGTCCCATGAACTGCCGGATCCGCGGGCAGGTCGACGAGATCAACAAAAAGGAATCCGCGAATGGCAAACCCTTCTGGGAACTCAAACTCCGCGACGCCTCCGACGCCCTGACCCTGCGGGCCTGGGCCGACACTGCGGCCTTCGATTCCTGCGGGGAAACCGACCGCGGAACCCCTGTGGAAATCGAGGGGGAATTCCTCATCAACGGCTCTTTCGGCCTCGACGGCCGACGCTGGCGGATGCGCCCGCTCAAACCGGGCGAGGCGCAGGAGCTCTTCGCGGGAACACCGGAAGCGCAGGCGGCGGTCGACAGGGATTTCAAATATCTTCAGGGGGTCGTGGAGGGCCTGGCTGACCCGCGGTTGCGGTCGCTCGGCTCGCTGTTCCTGTCGGAACACGGCGAACGGTTTCAGCGCGCCGCAGCGGCAAGGTTCAACCACCATGCCCATCGCGGCGGCTTGCTCCGCCACACCGCTCAAATGATGCGGGCCGCCTCCGCGCTCTGCGATGTCTACCCCCACCTGAACCGCGACCTCCTTCTCTCCGGGGTGCTTTTCCACGACTCGGGAAAACTCTGGGAAATGTGCCCGCCGGAACAGGGCTTCGACATGCCCCGTGAAATCCGCGGCGAACTCCTCGGGCACATCAGCATCGGGGTCGAGTTGATCAACTCCCTCTGGCGGAAACTCCCGCTGGAGGAATGGAAATCCCTCCCGCCCGCATCGGAGGATGTCCGCCTGCACCTGCTGCATCTGGTGGCCGCCCATCACGGCGAGCTCCAGTTCGGCTCGCCGGTCGAACCCAAAACCCCGGAAGCCATCATGCTTCATTTCGTGGACAACATCGACGCCCGCATCGAAATGTTTGCGGCCGCATACGAGAAACAACCGGAAATCGCCCCGGGCATCCACGAGCGTGTCAAGGCACTGGGCACCTCGCCGGTATGCCCGCTAAGGGTTCAGGCGGTCTCGTCCGCGGGGCTTCCGCCGGACGCTTCGCCAAAAAATCCCGCGACCTCTTCCGCCTCGCAGCCCCGCACGATGTAGATCCATCCTTCCTCGGTCCGGAGCAGATCGATCCAGCCTGCCATCTGCAGGGAGAGGAGAAGTTTGCGGAGGCGGGCGGCGTCGGGGAACAAGGCTCCCAGGGAATGCAGGCGGCAGCGCTTTTCCGTGTGGATATGGCGGAGGAGAGCGAAGGCTTCGCCTTGCTCGGAACCGTTCAGGCGGATGACCGCCGCGAGCTGGTGCCCGAACCCGAACGTCAGCCGCGCGGGCAGCAGCAAAACGTCGCCGAGGATATGCCACCCGACCACTGCACGATCGCTGGCCGGGTGGTAGCGGTTGAGCTTTTCGTCCACGGCCGCCCAGACGAGGAGGACGAGTGCGGCGGCCGTCGCCGCCGGATGCATCCATGCGGGAAGGCTCATCAGGCACTCGCCGAGGAGGACCTCCTGCCCGTGGGCGACGGTGAGCACGCCAAGGATCACCCCCACAAAAAGCCCGTAGGCCATCGTCCACACGACCCATGCGCCGAGAAGGCTCAACAGGGCCGCGATCACCGCATGGCGGTTGTGCGAGGAAATCCGCCGACGGAATCCCCGGTTCATGCCGGACGGTAGCCGTCCGGGTCGATGGAGACCGAGGCGAAGCCCGCGTTCCTCAATCCGGTTTCGATGATCTCGGCCCGGTCGGCGAGCAGCCCCATTTCCGCCGGGGCGACCTGCAGCCTTGCGGTGGGGGGAGGCCCTTCCAGGAATCTGACCCGGAAGATTTTAAACCCGAGCGAGCGGATGAATTCCTCGCCCTGTTCGACCATGGAAAGCGCATGGCCGGTGACCCGGGTGCCATGCGGGATGCGCGAGGAAAGGCACGGCTGGGCGGGTGCATCGTGGGTGGGGAGACCCAGTGCCCGCGAGATCTCCCGCACTTCGGCCTTGGAAAGCCCGGCCGCCCTGAGCGGGGCAAGGACCTGGAACTCCGCAGCGGCCCGCGAACCCGGGCGGAGGTCCGCGCAGTCATCGGCATTTTCCCCGTAGGCAATGGCCCGGCACCCGCGATCCCGCGCGATCTTCTCAAGGCGGGAAAACAGCTCGGCCTTGCAGAAATAGCAGCGGTTTGGCGGGTTGGCGAGGTATGCCTCATTTTCGAATTCCGAAGTGGCGACCACTTCGACGCGGGCACCGATCCGCGCGGCGACAGCGAGCGCCTGCCGGAGGGAGGTCCGGGGGAGGCTCGGGCTGTCGGCGATGGCCCCGAGCACGCGGTCGCCGACGGCGCGCGCGGCGAGCGCCAGCAGGCAGGTGCTGTCCACACCGCCGGAGTAGGCCACAATGAGCGGAGACCGCGACCTGATGATCTCCTCCACATCCCGGATTTTTTGTCCGAGCGTCACGGCACGCACCTCCCGCCAGCAGGGGGCGAAAATTCGTCGGGCGGCTGCATGGCGGTCAAAATATGGCCCGCCCATTCAAAAAAACGATTGCAATCTGGCTGTGGAACCCCAATTTTCAACATCCAACAATTTACTCAAATGGCTGACCCAGCAAATAAATATAGCGAGAACGCGAACGGAAAATTTTACGTGGACGACCAGTGCATCGATTGCGACCTCTGCCGCGAGACGGCTCCGGCGAACTTCACGCGCAATGACGATGGCGGGCACAGCTACGTTTACAAACAGCCGGAGAGTCCCGAAGAGGAAACCCTCTGCGTCGAGGCCATGGAAGGCTGCCCGGTCGAGGCCATCGGAAACGACGGCGCTTAGAACCCGTGGGCCCGGGAAGGCGGGCCTCGAACGCTGACGGCAACCGCAGATCATGGCGAACGATTCGTTGCGTCGCAAAGTTCTCGCGGAGTGGCGGGGGCTGGATGAGCCCAGGCAGAAGGCGGATCGTTGCGCTTCCGTGGCAGATCTCCTGCGGAAGGTGATGCCAAAGCTCGGGCTCGGCGAACGGCTCGGGGAACAGCAGGTCTCTGCGGCCTGGAAGGAAGTCGTCGGGGATTTTCTCGCACTCCACTCCCTGCCCGTGGGATTGAGCGGCGGGGTCCTGACCGTGCAGGTCGTCCAGCCAAGCGTCCGCTACGAGCTCGACCGGACATGGAAGCGGGACATCCTCGCGAAACTCCAGGAGCGGTTCGGAAAAAAAGTGGTCCGCGAAGTCCGGTTCCGGCTGTAAGGGACCGGGCGGGCATCCCGCCCACAATACTGGCAGTTTTGCAGGAAATTGATTTGGCACAGGCATCCTGGCCCACGCGCGTTTGGTGAGTTCGCCCTGCACTTCGAGTTTGCCGAATTATGCCTGATCGTTGGCGTCGGCAATCGAGCCGGGGCGCAGGCCGTCGCGCTGATGGCAATGATGCAATTCAACTTGGGCAAAACTTTTCAAATTCAACTCGCG
>JBAYTU010000157.1:0-4584 GCA_041675465.1 Terrimicrobiaceae bacterium
GGCATGGGATCAGAGCCCGACCGCTTTGCGGGCCCGCGCCATCACGGTGCCGGAGACCTCCCGCGCTTTCGAGGCCCCTTCGGCCAGGACCCGGTCCACGAGGTCGGCGTCCGCGAGGATTTCCTCGCGGCGGGCCCTTTGCGGGGAAAAATATTCCCAGATCCCGGCGAAGAGGCGCTTTTTCAAGTCCCCGTAACCGGTCCCGCCGTTGAGGAAATCGGCTTCCATGTTCCGGTAGTCGGTCGCGGAGGCCACGAGTTTGTAGAGCCCGAGGATCGGGGAGTTTTCGACCGGCTTCGGCGCTTCGACCGGGGTCGAGTCGGTCTTGATGCCCATGACCTTTTTTTTGAGGGTGTTTTCCGGCGCGAAAATCTCGATCGTGTTCCCGTAGCTCTTGCTCATTTTCGCCCCGTCGAGGCCGGGGACGATCGCCGTGTCCTCCCGGATGCTCGGCTCGGGGAGCCTGAAAATTTCGCCGTAGGTTTCGTTCATTTTTCCGGCGATGTCGCGCGTGACTTCGACGTGTTGTTTCTGGTCCCGCCCGACCGGCACGAGGTCGCTGTCGTAGATGAGGATGTCCGCCGCCATCAGGACCGGATACGCGAAGAGCCCGTGCGAGGCCGCGAGGCCGCGGGCGGTTTTGTCCTTGTAGGAATGGCACCGCTCCAGGAGTCCCATCGGTGTCACGGTGCTCAGGATCCAGGTCAATTCCGTGACCGCTGGCACGTCCGACTGGCGGAAAAAAACCGAGCGCGCGGGATCCAACCCGCACGCGAGAAAATCCACGGCCAGCTCCCGGACGTTCGCCCGGAGGACCGCCGCGCTCCGGACGGTCGTGAGCGCGTGCAGGTCGGCGATGAAATAAAACGCTTCCCCGCGCTCCTGGAGGTCGATGGCCGGCTTCATCATGCCGAAATAGTTGCCCAGATGGGGGGTGCCCGATGGCTGGATGCCGGAAAGAATGCGCATGGGGCGGGAGGCTAGCGCAGAAGAAGACAAAAGGGAATATTTTCAGGCTTTGTCGGCGCGGAGCACGAGGGATCCCCGCCTGGTTCCGGCTTTGAGCGGGAAATCAAAAACATCCGCCCGGGCACAGAAATCCACGTCCGCCGGCGCGTGGAGCGGGCTGGCGGGATCGAGGAATGTGGCAGCCGCAACGGACCCGCGGACGCGGTCGAGAAACGGCCCGACCGGCGGTCGGTTCCCGCAGAGCATCTCCGCCATCCATTCCGCGCAGGCGAGATCCTCGTCGGCACTCCCGTAATGGACGGTTCCGGTGATCACGAATGCCACCGATTTGGAGCCGGAGGCCCGGAGCGCGGCGACGGTCGCCGAGGCCACGAGGAAGCTTGCCGCCCAGAGCGACGGGGCGGACGCGCACGTCACCAGCCCGCGTGTTCCGGCGGTCGTGCGCTGGACGGCGCGGCGGCCGGCGAAGGCGAACGCGGCGGCATCAACCGGAGAATTGCCCAGGTCGAATCCCGGCACCGGTCGGCAGTCGGTCTCGCCCATGAGGACGAGATCCGGTTCGCGGGCGCGGCGCCCGAAGGCCTCCGCGACATCCCTCACGGGGTAAATTTCGACGGCCCCGCAGTCGAGCGCGACCGCCGCCGTGCTGAACGCGCGCAGGACATCGATGACGACGACCGCGTCGGCGTCCGGCGGGCCATCGAGGTTGCGAAGATCGTGGATCGAGGGCTCGATCACGTCAATCGATGAAGCGTTTGGTGATGTCGCCGTAGGCATCGATGCGCCGGTCGCGCAGGAACGGCCAGTGGGTGCGCTGTGTGTCCACGGAGTCGAGGTCGACCTCGACGACAAGGACCTCTTCGCGGTCGGCGGAGGCTTTTGCGAGGATCTGCCCCGAGGGATCGCATACGAAGCTCTGCCCCCAGAACTCGATGCCGTCGCCGCCGTCCGGGGCCTCGTGGCCGATCCGGTTCGGGACGACGACATAGCATCCGTTCGCGATCGCGTGCCCGCGCTGGACGGTTTCCCACGACGCGTGCTGGCGGGTGCCGTAATTCGCTTTTTCCTTCGGGTGCCAGCCGATGGCGGTCGGGTAGAAAAGGATCTGCGCGCCTTGCAGGGCGGTGAGCCGGGCGGCTTCCGGATACCACTGGTCCCAGCAGATGCAGACGCCGAGCCTGCCGAACTTCGTCTGCCACGCCCGGAAGCCGAGGTCGCCGGGCGTGAAATAAAATTTTTCGTGGAAGAGCGGGTCATCCGGGATGTGCATCTTGCGGTATTTTCCGAGCAGGGCCCCGTCGGCGTCGATGACGGCGGCGGTATTGTGGTAGAGCCCCGGGGCGCGGCGCTCGAAGAGGGAGGCGATGATCACGACACCGAGCTCCTGCGCGAGCTCCTGCAGTTGCCCGGTGCCCGCGCCGGGGATTTCCTCCGCGAGGTCGAAATACCTGTGGTCCTCGACCTGGCAGAAGTAGAGCGAGCGGAAGAGCTCCTGGAAGCAGACAATGTTCGCGCCCCGGGAAACGGCCTCGCGAAGCCCGCGCTCGGCGGCGGCGGTGTTCGCGGCAACGTCCGCCGTGCAGGCGTTCTGCACGACGCCGATTTGAACTGAGGATTGCGCCATGCCCGGAATGGTGCCACATTTCCCGCCGATGAAAACCACGCTTTTTCTTCTGGGTTTGACATTCGCCGCGATCTCCGCGACGAACGCACGCGACATGGACGACATCCGCATCATTGTAAAAACCGACAAGGGAGACATCGAAGGCACGCTGTTTGCCTCGAAGGCTCCCATCACCGTTGCCAACTACCTCAACCTCGCAAAGCGCGGCTACTACGACGGCCTCACGTTTCACCGCGTGATCCCGAATTTCATGATCCAGGGCGGGGACCCGACCGGCACGGGCATGGGCGGCCCCGGTTACAAATTTGAGGACGAGGTGAAAACCGGGCTCAAGCACGACAAGGCGGGGATTTTTTCGATGGCCAATGCAGGCCCCGGCACGAACGGCAGCCAGTTTTTCATCACCCACCTGCCGACGCCCCACCTCGACGGCAAGCACACCATTTTCGGCGAGGTCACCAAGGGCCAGGATGTCGTGAATTCCATCGCCCAAGGCGACAAGATCGTGAAAATCGAAATCCTCGATTCTCCCGACGCGCTGTTCGAGGCCCAGAAGGACAGGATCGCCGCTTGGAACAAGGCCCTGAAGTAGCCGGGGCATGAACCAGGTGAAGGACACGCTCCGGGCCACCGTGCGGCTCGGGTATGACGGGCGCGTCCACAAGCAATTCCGCGGGCCAAAGGCGGAGGAGCGGTTTGCCAACGAGGTGAAGGTGCTCAAACACCTCGAGGAACAGGGTTGCCCGTTCGTGCCGCGCCTGATCGAGTCCGACCCGGAAACCCTGAAAATGGTCACCACGAACTGCGGGAGCCGGGTCGAGCATCTGGACGACGGGCGCTGCCGCGAGCTGTTCGACGATCTGCTCGCATACGGGGTGCGGCATGATGACGCGGAGATGCGCAATGTCACCTACCGCCAGTCGGATGGACGGTTCTGTTTGATCGATTTCGAGTTCGCAACCATTCTGGCTCCCCCGAATGCCTCCTGAAGACCGTTCTTATCGCCTGGCCTGGTCCGGTCACACCGACCGCGGGCGCGTGCGCAAGAACAACGAGGACTCGTTTCTCGGCCTTGCCATCGACGCGACGGAGGTCCGGTTCCTGGGAAAAATCGGTGAGGCCAGCGATCGTTGCGCGGACTTTGTTTTTGCGGTCAGCGACGGGATGGGGGGTGCGATGGCCGGGGAATTCGCCAGCCGGATCGCGGTGGAAAAAATCACCGGGATGCTGCCGCCTTTGTTCAAGCAGAGATCCGAAGGGATCTCATCCGGGTTCACCGAGGTCATCGAGGAGCTCTTCGACGAAATCCACAGGGCGCTGCTTTATCTCGGTGCCTGCTACGAGGAGTGTTCGGGCATGGGGGCGACGCTCAGCCTCTGCTGGTTCGCCCGCGAATGGATGTATTTCGGACACATCGGGGACAGCCGGATTTACTACCTGCCCGCCGCAGGCGGCATCAAACAACTGACCCGCGACGACACCCACGTGGGCTGGCTTTTTCGCAACGGCCAACTGAACGAGCGGGAAGCGAAAAACCACCCCCGCCGCAACGTCCTCCAGGCGGCCCTCGGGGCCGGGCACCAGTTTATCGACCCCCAGGTCGGGGCGGTGGGACTCGAACCCGGCGACCGTTTTCTCCTCTGCACCGACGGGGTTACGGACGCGCTCTACAACGACCAGCTGCCCGGGCTCCTGGACGAGGGCTCGAACGCCGCCGACCATCTGGTGCGGGAGGCGGTCGCCCGCTCCGGGCGCGACAACTCGACCGCGCTGATCATCCGGGCATCGGCCTGAACAAAATCCGCCTGCCCCGTGTGGAGCGGGCGTTCCGCCTTCTATCCCGTTCTGCGAAGAGGCAGCCGGGACGGCCGCCCCACGTCTCCAACCCCCACGGCATCAAAATGTGACCGACGCGCGTGCTCCGATCACAAGCGCGTTGCCGAGTCCTGTGGTGCCGCCGGGATGGATGATGTATTGGAGGTCCGGCTGCA
>JBAYTU010000158.1:0-4444 GCA_041675465.1 Terrimicrobiaceae bacterium
CGAGAAGGGCCTGCACACCCAGGCCGGCGATGAAGTGGCCAAGGCCGTGCTCGCCTACGGCGGGTCCGCGCGGGCGGGGGATGTTCCCGGCGGGAACATGTTCATGATCGACCCGAGCTTCCTCTCCGGCGATCCCGTGCCGGTGAGGATATCCGTGGTGGTGAGGCGCAACGAGGCCAACGACGAGGCGGGATTCAAGCTCATCTACGAATCGCCCAACCACCGGGACGGCTACAAGGCCGCCCCCGGCTGGTTCGCAGTGCCCGACAACACGCAGTGGCACACGGCAACCTTCGATCTCGACGACGCGCAATTCGTCAACATGTATGGCTACAACTTTTCCCTAAGATCGGATGGCAACAAGCTCAACAAATACTCCATCCAGAGCGTGACCGTAACCAAGCTGGCCAAGTAAACGAACCCCCCTGCAAAATTGAAAAGCCCGCCGACTTCCCGGTGGGGCGGGATTGCCGAGCCCGCCGACTTCCGGTTCTTCGCTCCACCAGTTTCTTCGGATGACATCAGGATGACATCAGGATGTCCATGACCTCGCCTGCGAGGAAGAGCGAGCCGGTGATGAGGACTGGCGGGGCCTCCGCCGTGGCGGACCCGATTGCGGCCTGCAGGGAGGAAAAGGTTTTTGCCGGACACGCGGTGAATGGCACCAGTTCCGCAGGGTCGGAACTTCTGGGGCTCGAGACGGGGACGAAGAGGAACGATGAGGCAATTTCCGAAAGGACGGACAGCATTTCCCGGCAGTCCTTGTCTTTCATGGCACCGAAGACGACGGAAGGCTTTTGCGACCCGAAATGCTCGCGCCAGGTTTGCACGAGGGCTGCCGCCGCATGGGGGTTGTGCGCGCCGTCCAGGATGATTCTGTCCCCGAATTTCTGAAAGCGGGCGGGCCAGTTGACATCTCTGAGCCCGGCGGCGACGGCGTCCTCCGGGATGGGCAGGCGGGACGCCCGCCCCACATGGCTGCCCGATAACCCCGAGATTTCCAGCGCGGCCACGGCCAGGGCGGCGTTCCATTTTTGATGGGTGCCGACCAACCCGGTTTCTCCCCCGTAGGGCCGGTTCACAAAGGTGAGCGGGCTTCCGCATCCCGCGGCTCTGGCGCGCAACACGTCCCCGGCTTCAGGGGTCTGCGGGGCGGATGCCACCGGGATTCCGGGTTTGATGATCCCAGCTTTCTCACCCGCAATTTTTGCAATCGAATCCCCGAGCCATTCGGCGTGGTCCATCGCGACCGGCGTGATGACCGAGACGACCGGCGTTGCGGCGTTTGTGGCGTCGAGGCGCCCGCCCATTCCGGTTTCGAGGATGACGACATCGCACCGCTCCCGCGCAAAGTGGGCGAGGGCCAGGGCCGTGGAGATCTCGAAGAACGTGGGGGAATGCGTCCAGCCCTTGCAGAAACCGTGGAGCCGGGTGAGGATCTCCGAGGTGGCTTCCCTGGGGATCATGCGCCCGTTCACGAGCACCCGTTCCCGGAAGTCGCGGAGGTGGGGGGACGTGTAGAGACCGGATTTGAGGCCGCCGGCGCGAAGGGCGGAGTCCAGCATCGCGCAGACCGAGCCTTTGCCGTTGGTTCCGGCGACATGAAAAATCCGGAGGCCCTGCTCCGGGTTCCCGAGGTGGTCGAGCAGGCGGCGGGTGTTGTCCAGCCCGAGCTTGATGCCGAAGAACTGCGTGCCGTCGAGCCACGTCAGCGACTCGTCGAATGTCACTTCGCGGAAAAGTAGCCGAGCAGGTCGCCCAGCGTGGAACGCATTTTCGGGCGGGGGACGATGATGTCGATCAGCCCCCGCTTTTCCAAAAATTCGGCGGTTTGAAAATCCGGGGGGAGGGTCTGTTGGGTCGTCTCGCGGATCACGCGCGGCCCGGCGAACCCGATCATGCTCCCCGGTTCGGCGATGATGATGTCGCCCAGCGAGGCGTAGCTGGCCATGACCCCCGCCGTGGTCGGGTCGGTCAGCACAGCGATGTAGGGAAGTTTCGCCTGGGCGTGCCGGGCGAGCGCCCCGCTGGTTTTTGCCAGTTGCATGAGGCTCAGGACCCCCTCATACATCCGCGCACCCCCGGAGGCGCAGACCAGGACGACCGGCATTTTGCGTTTCGTCGAGAGCTCGATGATGCGGGCGATTTTTTCCCCGACGACCGACCCCAGCGTGGCGGCGAGGAAATTGAAATCCATGACGCCCAAGCCGAGCGGGTGGCCGTCGATCCGGGCGGTGCCGGTGACGATGGCGTCGACGAGGCCGGTTTTCTCCTTGTAGCTGGCGAGGCGATCCGCGTAGGTCGCGACGGCTTTGAACCCGAGGGGGTCGAGCGAAGTCATGGCGGCGTCGATTTCCTCGAAGGAATCCGGGTCCACGAGGTTGGCGATGCGCTCCCTCGAGCCGAGGGTGAAGTGGTGCGCGCACTTCGGGCAGACATGGAGGTTCTCCGAAAGGGCCAGGTTGTGGATGACCTCGCCGCAGGTCGGACACTTCGTCCAGAGCCCCCCGGGCATTTCGCGGGTCTTGCCGATGCGGGCGCGGAGGATGGGTTTTTTGAAAATGGCCATGTTGTTATTAGCCGCGCGCGGCGGTGAGCGCGCGGACGGAATTTGCGCCGGCTTTCAGAAGCACGGCGGCGCAGGCATCGAGGGTCGATCCCGTGGTCAGGACATCATCCACCAGCAGGAGATTCAGGTTCGTCACGTTCCTATTCTTGCCCGGAATGAACGCATCCCGCAAGTTTTGCCTTCGGCCCTTGCGGTCCAACGCCGTCTGGGTCGTGGTGTAGCGGCTCCGTTCCAGCGGGGAAAAGACGCGGATTCCGCTGGAGTGCGAGAGTTCCTGACAGAGGATTTCCGCCTGGTTGAATTCCCTTTCCCTGAGCCGCCGCGGATGGAGCGGCACGGGCACGAGGGCGTCCGGCACCCAGCCCCGCAAGCGCGGGTCGTCGAGCCCCTCCCTCATCCAGCCGGCGAGGATGCGCCCGAGCCAGAGCTCCTTCCCGTATTTCAGGCGGTGGACCATTTCGCGAACGACCCCTCTGCTGCGCACGACCGCGATGGCGCACTCGAAATGGAATGCGTCCCCGCGGCAGTTCGGGCAGGTGAAGGTCGGCACATCCCCCCGGTAGGGCTGGGAGCAGACCTCGCACCGGGGCGGCCGGATTTTTTCGATGCTTTCGTCGCATTTCAGGCACAGGCTGTCGCCCTCGGGAACCGAGCGTCCGCATCCCGCGCAATGCGAGGGGAAAAACAGCGACCGCAACGGATCAAGAAGAAGCGCGGGGAGCCCTGACATAAGCCAGATAGTAAAACGCGGCGGCCATCGTGAGCAGCAAAACGCCCGTGGGGATCAGCCCGGTCGGGACCGCACCGCTCACCACGTTCGGGCCAACCCACGGGAGCCAGGCCTCCGGAGGCTTGACGCGGAACTTCGCGATCCATTGCAGGCCCTGCTGGCCGATGATCCAGCCGGCGTGCAGCCCGACCGGCAGAAACAGCGAGCGGGTCCGCAGGGTGGCCACGGCCAGGAGAATGCCCGCGAGCAGAAGCGACAGCATCCCCCATCCGGGCAACGGCCATGCCGGCGCGCCCGAGAAGACCTGCGGGAGCTGCGCGAACCCGCTCAGCCAGCCCACCGCCGTCCCGGATGAGGGCTTTGCGACGCGCAGGAAATGGACGGCCGCAAAAACCGCCGAGGAGGCGAGAACCGCCGCCGTCGGCCTCATGGAACGGAGGCACAGGCCGAGGAGAACCCCGCGGAAAAGAAATTCCTCGAGCACCGCGACGGCTCCCGCTGTCGCAAAAATCCGAAGACCGGCGACGATCGGAAAACTTTTCTTCAGACCGTAAACATCAAACGCGAGGTATCCCGCCGCCAAGGCGACGACTGGGACGAGCGAGACGGCCAGGCCGACGGCGAGATCCCTCCGCCAGAGCGTGTTCCGTTCGAGGCCGAGTTCACCGGGCCGACGGATCCCGATCCACCGGAATGCCGGCCAAAGCATGAGGAGGGCCGAGATCTGGATGCAGCGGCTGAAGTAGCGGTGGAAGGGGAAGCCGTTCAAAAATGGCAGAACACCCTGTTCCGCCAGCGCCGTTCCCGCCCAATACAGGGGAGGAGAGAGAAGGCACGCGAGCAGGATGACCCCTGAAAAGTAAGCCAGAAGACGAAGGGCGGCGGGATTTGATTTCACGTGCAGGACGGTATGCCCCCCTTTTCACCACAAGACAAGATTCAGAAACTTCGGAGATCCTGACGTGCGGGGAAAGCGGCTGGGACGATCCCAAATACCGTCGCGCAAGGGAAGAAATTAACGTGAGGGAGGGCGAAGCTCCGTCTGAGCCGTAATAAATGGGCTCACACACCACCGGCAGCCGGGAGGCTGCGGGGAAGCCTGCCGCAGGCAGCCCGTCAGGGCATGACCTGCTGGGAAGCGGGCA
>JBAYTU010000159.1:0-4416 GCA_041675465.1 Terrimicrobiaceae bacterium
AGGGGAGCGGTTCGACGACATGTCGATAACGCGAGGGAGGGCGAAGCTCCGTCTGAGCCGTAATAAATGGGCTCACACGGAGGTTCGCCCTCCCATCGTTGGCGTTACGCGCGGATTGGGGCCCCGGTTTGCGAGTTGAACAAGTTGGACGCCCGCTTCATATTGCCCCGCATCCCATGGACCGTTTGTTGTTAACCGGCGCGACGTTTTGCCTGCTCTTGAGCTTTGGCTACACGCTGTTTGCCCTGGGAGCCGGACGCTTCCGTCCGGGGGCGGTCAATCTGGTTGCCATCCTGGGAGGGTTCGTTCTGCTCTCGCTCGACCTGTGGCGGCGCGGGCAGGAGCAGAGGGCGTGCCCGATCAATTCGCTGTTCGACGTGCTGGTCTTCATGAGCTGGTCGATCCTGCTGATCTATCTGGTCATCGGCCCCGCCTATCATCTTTCCCTGCTGGGCGCGTTCACGTCGCCGCTGGTTTTTCTCGTGCTCCTGTTCGCGCAGTTGGGACCAGTCGGCTCAACCGCGCCGGGGCGCATCGGCCATGATCCCTGGGTCGAGCTTCACGCGGCCCTGAGCCTGGTCGCCTACGGGGCTTTTGCCCTGGCAGCCGTGGCGGGGCTGATGTATCTGTTGCAGGACCGCCAGTTGAAGATGCGGAAGGCCGGCGCGCTCCTCTACAATTTGCCGCCGATCACCGATCTTGGTGTCGCGAACGCGCGCATCATCCGCCTCGGCTTTGGGTTGCTGACCGTCTCGTTTGCCGCCGGCTTCATGAGCGGGATCCATGTCAACAACCTGAAATTTCTTGCCTCGACTCTCATCTGGGTCGGCTACGGGGTCATCCTGATCCTGGGGAAAACCCGCCGTCTCCCCCCCCGTCGCACGGCTTCCGCCTCGGTGCTCGTTTTTGGCGTGGCCCTTCTCGCGCTTCCGGCCATCCAGTATCTCTCCGCACCCAAATGAACATTGTCTGCGCGGGCATCAACCACCGGAGCGCGCCGGTCGATATCCGGGAAAAATATGCCGTCGGGCCGCACGAGTTGGAGAGCGCGCTCGGGCGCATCCGTGGGATTGACGGGCTCGCCGGGGCCGTGATCGTTTCGACTTGCAACCGGGTCGAGTATTACACGGCCAGCGTCTGCCCGATCCGGGTGTTGGACGGGTTGCGCTCGTATCTGCAAGAGCGCGCCGGGGGGGGGGGCGCGCCGCTTTACACCCATGAATCCCCCGCGAGTGTCCGGCATCTGTTCCGCGTCGCCAGCGGGTTGGATTCGATGGTGATCGGGGAGACGGAGATCCTCGGCCAAATCAAGCAGGCCTACGCCGCCGCCGCCGCCTGCGGAGCCACCACCCGGCATCTCAACAAGCTCTTCCAACATGCCTTCCGGGTGGCGAAGCAGGTCCGAAGCGAAACCCGGATCACCCGCGGGTCGACGTCCGTCGGCTCGGTGGCCGTGGATCTCGCGGGAAAAATCTTCGGGGACCTGAAAGGCCGGACGATCATGATGCTGGGAGCCGGGGAAACCGGCGAGAAGACCTCGAGGAGCTTTCTGTCCAGGGGGGTGGGCTCCATCATTGTGACGAACCGCACGTTTGGGCGCGCCGCACGGCTGGCGGAGGAGATCGGGGGGATGGCGGTCCATTTCGACAACTGGCACAACGCCTTTGACAAGGTGGACATCCTGATCTGCTCGACCGCTGCACCCCATCCGATCGTAACCCGTGAAAAACTGGTCCCGCTCCTCGAACGACGGAACGACCGTCCGCTTTTCATCATCGATCTCGCCGTCCCCCGCGACGCGGAAGCCTCGGTGAACGATCTCGAAAACGTCTATCTCTACGACATTGACTCGCTGGAGCAAATTGTCCGCGAGTCCCTGGAAGTCCGCCGCGCCGAGGTCGTGCGCTGCGAAAAAATGATCGACCAGCACGTTGGCGAATTCGTCGGCTGGATGCGGGATCACATCTCTTTTCTCGCGTGAACAAATTGATTCTCGGCACACGCGGCAGCGATCTTGCCCTCGTCCAGACCCGGGATGTCGCCGCCCGGCTCGGCCGGGCGCATCCCGGCCTGGCCCTCGAGGAAAGGATCATCAAAACCACCGGCGACAAGCGGCTCGATGTCAGCCTCTCCACTCCGGGCCCCCTGGAGAAAGGGCTTTTTACAAAAGAGCTGGAGGAGGCCCTGCTGGACGGCTCGGTCCACACTGCGGTGCACAGCCTGAAAGATCTCCCCACCGAACAACCCCCCGGGCTGGTTGTCGGCGCGATTCTCGAACGGGCCGACATCTCCGACGCGCTCGCTTCGAAGCACGAAGGCGGATGGAAGGGCCTGCCACCCGAGGCGACGGTGGCAACATCGAGTCTTCGCCGAAAAAACCAACTGCTTCTCCTGCGCCCCGATTTGCAGATTGTGGAAATCCGAGGAAACGTCCCGACGCGCCTGCGCAAAGTTTTGGAAGACCCCTCGCTGGACGCCTTGGTCGTCGCCAGCGCTGCGCTGGCACGCCTCGGAAAGGACACCGTCCCCAACGGGCTGCAAGTGACGGTCATCGGGGAAATGCTCCCGGCCCCCGGGCAGGGTGCCGTCGCCGTCGAGTGCCGCGAGGCCGACAGTGAAACCCGCAATCTGCTCGCCGCCATCCATCACCGGCCCACCGCGCTCTGCGTCAGTGCGGAGAGAGAGATCCTGCGCAGTCTCGGGGGCGGATGCCACATGCCCCTCGGCGCAAGGGCCGTCATCGAAAACGGAAAACTCCGCCTCCTCGCCGCGCTGTTCGAAGTCGACGGAATCCGCTGGCTCTCGCGGTAAGGCCAAACCTCAGTCACTTCGACAATATGGTCGAAAATATCAATATGTTGAGCGTTTGTTCTATGGAATCCCACGCTCGTGTGGTATATTCATTGTGAGGCTTCAAGCCACCTCCCTATGAGCAGGAATGCCAATATCAAACCCACGTCACATTCGCGGGGCGGTGACGGCAGTCGCGGGTTCACTTTGATTGAACTCCTGTCGGTTATTGCGGTCATGACCGTCATGATGGTTACGGTTCTGCCCGCGTTCACCGGCATCAGGGGTGCCGGAAACGTCACCAAGGTGGCCTATGATGTGGCGGGCACCCTGGAACAGGCGAGAAGCTATGCCATGGCCAACAACACGTATGTTTTTGTGGGGTTCACGGAACGCGATGGCTTGAACGCGGCCAATCCCGGCTCGGGTCAAATCCTTGTTGCGGCCATGGGATCGAAGGACGGCACCCGCAAATTCGATGCCTCCAATCTGGTCGCGCTTTCCAAGCTGCGCCGCTTTGAAAACATGCACCTGGAAGACTCATTGCCGAACTCTGGCGCGATGACCCGCCCGGCGGTGCAGGATTTCAACCGGGTCGGAAATGACGCCTTCCAAGCGGACGGCGCGTTCACGGTGTCCGGTCAGGAGTTCAAAAAAATCATCCAGTTCGACCCGCGCGGCACGGCGAGCGTGCAATCCGGGACGGCCTCGATCCCGCATTGGATGGAAATCGGGCTGGTGGCCGCAAAGGGGGGCGCGGTTGTCGGCAAGTCCAACTGCGCCGCATTGGTGCTGGATGGCGTAACAGGCTCGGCAAAAATCTACCGCCCGTGAAGCGGATTGCCGATTTGAGCCGCTTCGATGCGGGGGTTCGAAAACCGTCCGCCGCCTTCTCCTTGGTGGAAGTGACACTCGCCCTGGGGGTGGCCGGGTTCTGCCTGCTGGCGATCCTCGGGCTGTTGCAGACGGGGCTGACGAGCGAAAAAGTCACCACCGGTCAAACCGCTGCCACCGGGATTCTTTCCGCCGTTTTCTCCGATCTCATTTCCACCCCGTCGACGGCGACGAACTCGCCCATTTTCCAGATCGCGCTCGACAACCAGTCCCCGGCCTCGCCCCAGACGGTCTATTTTTCAGAAGCGGGAAAACCGACCGACATCGGACAGCCTCCCGCCCCGGAATCGCGATACCGGGTCAGCGTCGGAGTCGGCTCCAACAACTCCGGCCCGACACCCGTCCGCATTCTCGTGACCTGGCCCGCAGCGGCCGACCCGCTCCCCACTCAATGGCCGACAAAGGCGGCGGGGGCGGTCGAGGTTGTCACCGCGCTGAATCGGGAGTAGGGTTTTCCTGAGGCTAACCATCTTCCCCCCCGATGAAAAACCTCAGACATCCTGACCTGCGAGGAAAGTTCCTGAGAGGCTATTTGGTGGGGCGGGATCGCCGAGACCGCCGATTTCTCTCGACGGACGCCGATCGGCTGACTCGCGCCGCGCCCCCGGCACCCAAATCCGCGCGTAACGCCAACGATGGGAGGGCGAACCTCCGTGTGAGCCCATTTATTACGGCTCAGACGGAGCTTCGCCCTCCCTCGCATTATCGACAGGTCGTCGAACCTCTCCCCTC
>JBAYTU010000160.1:0-4339 GCA_041675465.1 Terrimicrobiaceae bacterium
ACCTATGACGCGGCGGACAGGTTGGCGTCGATTACGGTGAGTAACGGGAGCACGGTCCTGTGGGCGGAACGCTACGGCTACAACGCCGCCGGGGAACGCACCTACACGCTTCATGGCGACAGCGGAACTGCGGGCGATGGCTATTGGCTCGATACCACAAGCCAGCTTCGCGGGGTCAAATATGGGGCAGCCGATGCCACGCAGGCTTATTCCAGCCAGAGCGGCCAAAGTGCCATAGCCGAGTGGCAATATGACGAAGTGGGAAATCGGACCGCGGAAACCGAAAGCGGCGGCACCACGACATATGTCAGCGACACAACAAACCAATACACATCGGTGTCCTCCGTGGACTCGGTGGTTTATTCCGACCGCGGAGATCTTGCGCAATTCGGCGACTGGACCTATTCGTATGATGCGCAGGGCAACCTGATCCGGGCCAACAACAGCCAAACGAATGTTGCTGCACAATATTGGAGAGATGCCTTCGGGCACCGTGCCGTGAAGGATGTCAACGGAAGCAAAGCGGTGTTCTTCAACATCGGGACCACGCAGTTGGAAGCGTATGATGTCACCAGCGAGACCGCGAGCAGCACAATTCATGAACCGGGCATTGATCGTCCTCTGGCGCAAGTGAGTGCGTCTGGAGCCTTGACGTTCTACCACCAGGATTTTCTTGGCAGCGTCGTTTTGCTCACCGACGCGAGCGGCACCAAACTGCAAAGTTTCACCTACGATGTCTGGGGCAAGGCGAGCGGATTTGATGCTTCAGGTGCCAGCCTTCCGGTTTCAAGTTTCGCTTCCCGCTTTCTCTACACTGCGCGGGAATACGACACCGAAACAGAACTCTACCATTACAGGGCACGGGCTTATTCTCCTGCCCTTGGCCGCTTCCTACAGACCGACCCAATTGATTTTGGCGGGGGTGATGTGAATCTGTTCCGGTATGTCTCCAATAATCCCGTCAACCTTTGGGATCCGCTTGGATTATCTCCAAGTGACTGGTGGGATATTCCCGCCAAGATTGGACGTGCTCAAGAAATTGCCAATGATGAATTGGCTAAACACCATGGGCATAATGACTGCGATGATGCCAATCGGCATGCAGAATGGAGCAAAAGAATGGCGGACGAGCTTGGCGGCTGGTTTTCTGATCTTGTTGGCACAGGGCACGAACTGGAGGGACTGCTCAATGGAGCACCTTTCGATGAGACTGTCATGGACTTAAACAATAATAAGGAAGGTCGAAACTCCTCTCGCGAAGGAAGAGATATCAATCAAAATAACTTGAGAACTGCACCAAACGGAACCACAGGAGTTGGTGGGCCTTACGGATACTAATGAAAAAGCGTCTCTGGATATTTTTTATCCTTATTGTTGTTGTCAGTGTGTCGATTGCGACGATGTTTGGCGCACGGAAAGGCTCTGTCCAGATTTCTAATCAGAGTGATCAAGAGTTTCTCGGTGGGACGCTGGAGGTTTGCGGACAGAAGTTTACCGTCGATCCTCTTAAGCCAAATGAAGTGCAAATTATTCACTTCAAAGTAAAATCAGATTCTCACTACGATATTGCCGTCCAATTCAAATCTGGAACTTTTAAAAAAAGCTTAGGATATGTAACCAATGGAATGGATTTCGATGATGTGCTTATTGTGAGTGACGCTGATATTTCTTTGGCGGACAGGCGAAAAGAGTCGGGCCGATAAACCGCTCGGTTCAGACAGCCTTGCAAAACGCCTTCAACTCCGATGCGCCGCAGTGTCACGGCTCGTGCGGGAATGCAGGGCACGAGCCGCGCCACTGCTCCCGGCGGTTGAACTTCCATGCTCGCCGTGCCGGTGAAGTCCCCCTTGCAAACAGACCCGCCCGGAGGTCGGCAACAGTCACGAATAAAACGACCCTCGGCTTCGCTCGGAAGACCAACACGACTGCGGCCTTATAGGAGGTCTGGAGTTATTCATCAGCCAAGCGGGAGTCCGCCCGCAAGAGGCGGACGAGAAGGCCGTCTGGATGTGAATAACTCCACCGGCGCGGAACTTTCCGCCGTGAACAACTTCGCCCTCTGGGGCAATGTTGAGAGCGGCGGGAGCCGGTCTCGCGCGGACGAATGATGCGGCCATGCCCCCTTGGATGGGAAGCATAGTGACAGATGTTCGCCGCGCGAGATCCGGCCCGTGGCTTGAGACGAATCCTCAGCTGCCGACTGCACAAGAAGACCGGAGCTATAAGACATTCGCAGAAGCCACGGGTTGGTTCCCGCCGCCAACCTCAACCATAGGAGAAAGAGCAATGAGCACCAAATCGGAAATCAAAAATAACGTGGAGGAAGAAGCCAATTCCTGTGTGGCAGTCATCGGCATCGACTGGGCTGACAGCGGCCATGCGCTGGCCGTCTTCAGCGATCCAGGCAGTCCGCAGGCCGAGCCGGAACTGAGTATGCTGGCTCAGGAACCTGGGGAGTTGCAGCAATGGGCGCAAGGGCTGCTTGCGCGATGGCCACGCGGGAGGATCGCCATCGTGATCGAGCAGAAGAAAGGGCCGCTGATCAACTTTCTTTACGGGGTCGAGCGGCTGGCCATTCATGTGGTGGCCCCGCAGAGCCTGGCGCATTACCGCAAGACGTTCTCGATGGCCAATGTGAAGGCGGATGCCAGCGATGCGGTGTTGCTGGGCCGCTTGTTCCTGCTGCACCCGGAGGCATTCCCGGCCCTTGAGCGGGCGGCCGAGGAAGTCCGTTTGCTCGACGCTTTTTGTCGGCAACGACGGCAGGCTCTGCGGGAGCTTTGGGTGTTGGTGTTGCGGCTGCGACAGGTCCTCAAGGAGAGCTATCCCCAGGCCATCACGATGCTGGGCGGAGTGCTGGACAACCATCTGGCCTGCTCTTTCCTGCGTCGCTGGCCGAGTTGGAAGGCGCTCGGCAAGGTCCGTGCGCAAACCATCCGCAAGCTTTTTTACGCCTGCCATTTTCGCAGTCCGGACATCTTGGAAAAACGGCTCAAAGCCATCGAAGACAGTGTGGCGCTAACCGGCGACCGGGCCACCATTGAAGCGGCCGCCGTGCAAACCGGCCATCTTTGTGCCCGCATGGAGCCGATCCTGCGGGCTGTCGAAGATTACGACAGGCGCATTGAAAAACTTTTTGCCCGCCAGCCTGCGGCCAAACTCTTTTCCAGCTTCCCGGGGGCTGGCAAACAAATGGCACCGCGCCTGCTCTGCGCCTTTGAACTGCATGCCGCCGACTTGTCGAAAGCCGAAGATATCCAGCGGCTCTCCGGCGTGGCACCCGTGCAGCGGGCCAGCGGAAAAAGCCTGCAGATCTGTCGGCGTTTGGCTCGTCCGATCTTTCTGCATCAAAGCTTCGTGGAGTTTTCCTGTTGGTCCACCCGGCAATGCTGCTGGGCAAACGCCTTTTACCAGCAACAAAAGGAGCGGGGAAAAAGCACGGGCAGCGCACTGCGGGTGCTCGCCTTCAAATGGCAGCGCATTCTGTTCCGGTGTTGGAAATCAAACACTCCCTACGATGACGCCCGATACCTGGAATGTCTGCGCCTGAACAATCCCGTTCTCTACGCGAAAACCCTCCGCTTGGCCACGAAATGAAAATGTGAAAAAGATTGCATCTTTTTAGTTGCCAGATTCCCTCAGCTATCTGTCACGGGACCTGCTGGCTATGACAATCGCATAACTGCGGTGGGGCACAGGGCCGCCTGATTTGCGGGGGACCCCTCCGGAGGCCCCTCCCCGCAAGGCGGTTCCTTGCGCTTCGCTCCAGCCCTATGCCCCACCTTGAGTTATGCGATGTAATGCCCACCCCCGAAGCGGGGGGCAGGTCCCGCGCCAGGCCGCAAAATATGCCGCTCCGCGGTTTGGTCACGAATCCCCCCTGACCGCCGCATCGTGTCGGCTTGCTTTCCGTTCCTCCCTGCAAGCCGCCACCATGCCAGCGGTCTCCCAATGTATGCCGCTCCATGCTCCGGTGCAGTGGCTCCTCACATCGAGCGGGAACGGGGCGCATCCATCGCGCCAGTCCCTCCGGGCCTGATCACGCTGGATGCTGGCCCGGATGGCGCGGCCGCCGCTCCTGTCGTCGCTATGGCCGCGCACAGCAAACAAGTGTTCGTCGGCAGTCAAGGCCCGGAGCCGAGGAGAGCCTTGACCGCCGACAAAGGGGTCAGTCCTTTGGATTATAGGATTGACATATTGAGGAGATTTTGGCGAGAAAGCGGGCATGCCAAGAGTGCCACGGATAGAGTTTGCGGGAGCGATTTATCACGTGATGAATCGCGGGGATCATCTGGAGCCCATCTTCAAGGATGACAAGGATCGGGAGGTGTTTCTGAAA
>JBAYTU010000161.1:0-4272 GCA_041675465.1 Terrimicrobiaceae bacterium
GGAGGAGATCCCGGCGCTGCTGTGCAATTTTTTCATTCACAAGTTGAATATGTCTCGCAACTAGACACTTTCAAGGAAAAACCCCCTCGTATCCGATCTTTATAATTCTGCCGTCATGCACCCCCGGGGCCGCCGCGGCCCGCGAGCCTTCTTCGCGCCGCCGCCGAGCTGCGCAAACTCAAAAAACGAATGGCGCGCACACCGCCTCCGTCATCTGAACGCCTGGCCGTCGCTTTGCGTCCGTTGCGGTTGTGATGAAGGGAGCCGCGCTGTTGATCACGCAAAGCGTGGGGTTGGAATAGGCCTCAATCCAATATTCCCCCAGCCGAGCGGAGATGGTCCTGCACCGCTTCCGGCGGGACTTCTGCCACCGGGATGCCCTTCTGCGCGGCGAGGCCGGCCGTCACGCCCGCGGCTTCGCCGATGGCCATGACGGAGGGGGAGACGCGGAAGGAACTCATGGCCTCGTGCGTGGCGGAGATGCAGCGCCCGCCCACCACCAGATTCTCCGGCCCGGAGGCCGGGATGAGGCAGCGCCAGGGGATGTCGTAGTGGCCCGGGCCGCCGATGGGCTTGATCGTCGTCTTGTCGCTGCCGGGTTCATGGATGTCCACCGGATAGCAACACTGGGCGATCACGTCATCAAACTGCTTTCCTGCCAGCACTTCCTCCCCGGTGAGCGTATAATGCCCGGTGATTTGCCGGGATTCCCGCACGCCGATTTGCAGCGCCAGTTGCTTCAGTTCCACATTTTCAAAGCCGGGCAGGTATTTCCGGAAAAACGCGAGCCCTTCCCCGACCTGGCGCAGGCCGGTTTTTTTCGCCTCCGCCATCTCGACCGGATCGGTCGGGTCCTTCACCATGACCCGCCCGAAGTTGACGGTCGCATGGCCGGGCAGGTTGGGGGTGCCGATGAGCCCCGAGATGTGGTCGCGCTCGATGCTCAGTTCCCCCAGACGCCGGGCCTCGGCGATTTTGGCGTCCACCTCCGGATACCAGCCCGAGAGGAAAAAAAAATCCTCGCCGGCAATCGCGTCGTAGAAGACGAACTCGGGGGTTTCCCTGCGCGCCCTTTCGAGGTCGATGGTTCCCAGCATGTAACAATAAGTGAGCGGCATGACCGCGTGGTCGCCCACGCGTCCGAACGTGAACGGCACTCCGGTCCGGGACGCCAGAAGGCCATCCCCGGTGGCATCCACGATGCTCCGACACTCAATCGTTTGGCCGTCATCCAGGCAAATCCCGCCAATGGTTCCATTCGAGCGGGTGATGTCCGAAAAGCCCCGCCCGGTGAGAACATCGACTCCGCTGCCGGCGCACATGAGGAGGACTTCCTCGACGAAGGCGTCCGGATTGTATGGCTCGATCCAGACGGCAATATTGTGGATGGTGTCATACGTGTAGATCGCCTTGCGCGCCAGCAGCCGCCGGCGCAGTTCGCCAAAGACGCCACCGATAATTTCCCGGCCGTTACAAAGGTGCGCCGGACAGAAATTGTTCACGAGCGCGGCGGTGCCCATTCCGCCGAGGACGGGATGTTTCTCGATCAAGGCGGTCCGCAGTCCCAGCCGGGCCGCGCCGATGGCCGCGCCGATGCCGGCCGGGCCGCCGCCGATCACCAGGACGTCGTACTGGGAGTTTTTCATAAGGAAAGGTGTAGGGTGTTGCTTCCGAAAGAGAATCACGGAGCGTTGGGGACGGCGCTCCTTTCCCCCCCGTTTCAAAAAATCAGGCCACGCGCGCGCGCCGGCGGCGCAGGACCATCACCGTAGTCAGGCTGAAGGCCAGCAGGCCCCAGGTCGCGGGCTCGGGAACCGCAATGGCGTTGACATCAAACGAGTCGAGCCTAAATGCATTGCTGGTCAATACGCCGGTCGATTGAAACAGGAACCCGACCTCGGTAACGTGCGAAATCTGGGCTCCGCTGAGCAGGTTCGTGACAGCCCCGAACGTGGTCAGGCTGGTCGCAGGATCGTAAGCCAGCCATGTCAACGATGTCGGGCTCGCTGTTTTGGTTCCGGTGGCGTTGAAGGGTGTGCTCTGCGAGATGTAGTAGCCGTCGTTGCTGCCGCCCTGCAGGCGGATGACCACTCGCCCCGGATTAAATTCCACCAAGGTGTTGATGTTGATGCCGACCGTGCTGGTGGCGTCGAAGCCGACATTGCCGGTGTTCAGGCTGTTGAGAAAATCGGCCTGCTTCCACACTACCAGCGCATTCAAGGTGGCCGACCCCATTTTGAACACCATCCGGTTGGGATTGGTGGAATTTTCGACGTCCGCTCCTAAGCCGGAATTGTCCTGCGCGACCCAAGCAGGATTCCGCGTGAAGGACACCTCCCCATAGAAGTTTCCTCCCGTGTAGTTGCTGGACGGGCTGATGAGAGCCGGATCACCCGACGAAAAACCACCGAAAACACCTGACGCGGGATTGGTGCCGGAACCGCCGGTAGTAATGGCGCCCCCGGTATAGTTTCGGAAGGAATTGAAACTTGCGGTGGTGATGGAGCTGCCTCCCCAGTCCACGATGACGGTTGCGTTCGCGGTCGAAAGCCCGGCGAGGGCGGCGGCCAAGATCGCAGTGATGGCGGCGGGGACAATGTGAGGGTGTTTGTTTTTCATGGGGTGTTTCTTCGCTTTCGTGGAGGAAAGTAAGTGAAAACCAGGAAGGAATCCATTGAAAGCGGTTGCGTTCTTTGCAAAAAACTTATCTGTCGATCCAAGCCGCGCTGCCCTTCGCATTCCTCAATGTCAGGCCGAATCGACGGTTGCGATGGACAACAAATCCTCTTTTTATCTATAACTCCGATTCGTGCCCCCGAAACATCGCCCCCTGCAATGCAGCCTTCACGACTGGGGCGGCCTGCGCCTGCAACTGCTTTTTGTTTACAGCGGCCCCCTGGCCGACGGCTGCGCGGATGGCGCGTACGAGAGGCACAATGAACTGAGTGCCTGGCTGCTGCGGAAGGGCCGGGCGTGGATGGAGGCGGACGGCAGGGAACGCGTGGTCCAGTCGGGCGAGTGGCTGGTCTGCACGGGGAAAAAGATCCGCCAGGTGTTGTCTCACGACGTCTCCTTGCTCTCCGTCCGGGTCCGGCACCAGTGGCCCGAGGGAACCCCGCTGTTCTCCGGAGGCCCGCTCTGCCTGTTCGAGGCCGCCGGCCATCCGGAGCTGGAATCCGCGGCGATGGAAATGGTCCGCGATGTCGGGCGGATCGACTGGGGCTCCCGGGACCGGAGCTATGCCTTCCTTTGGGAGAACCGCATCAGCTACGGCGCCTATATGCGGCAGCAATCGCACCTTTTCCTGTGGCTCGGCCAACTGGCCGATATCCTGGTCCGCGAAGGCTGGAAGCTGGAAATTCCCGCGGGGGTCGATGCGCGTTTGGCGCAGGCCCTGTTTGTCATCGACAGCCAGGATGCCGACGGGCCTTACCCGCTGCGGGAAATGGAAGCGGCCAGCGGGCTGGACATCAAAAAGCTCAACCGGATTTGCGAGGGCTCGACGGGCCTGACGCTCCACGCCTATTGGGAAAAGCGCCGGGGCGAACGGGCGCGCCGGGCGCTGGAGCAGGGCGGGGCGAGCGTGAAGGAGATCGCCTCCGGCCTGGGCTTTTCCCAGCTTTCGCACTTTTCCGCGTGGTTCAAACGCCATGCCGGCAAGCCCCCCCGCGCCTGGCGCGCGGATTTCATCAAAAAAAATCCCGGGTGAGGGGAATCCCGGCCGCTGCTCTTCCGCGGCCCGCCGCAAACTCACCGGGCGTTCGTGGCGCGCTTCCGGAATGCGGGGCCGGGCACGCCGGCCAGGCGTTTGAATGGGAAGCGAAGGGTTGGCCCGCGAGAATCCCCGAGCGATCGCGAGATCTGGGTGGCTGATTGACTCAAGCGGCACCCACCGCTTGTGGTTTGGGATTGTATAGTGCTTTTACGGCAGGCGGTCGTGCGGTCACGGCTTGCTGCATGAGCCGGTAGAAAAGCTTACCCCGGTGGTGTGATAGGCGGCGGTTGAATCGGAAAGCGAACTCGTCGAGATAAGCCTGTAGATGAGACGGAGTGACGGCTCCTTGGTGGGTGCCGCCCAGCCAACGTTTAGAAGAGAGATGACCAGATGAACATGGTCGAGTTCCTGCCGCGCCACCTCACCCCCAGTGGTGATATTGTGAGGTCGGTGATCGAATCCTGCGGCTTTGAGATGATCGTAAACGGAGAGCCCACCGGTGACAACCATTGCGCCTGGCTCCACGTAGTCTCCAATGAACAGCTCGACGCTCTCCC
>JBAYTU010000162.1:0-4254 GCA_041675465.1 Terrimicrobiaceae bacterium
AGGGCGAACCTCCGTGTGAGCCCATTTATTACGGCTCAGACGGAGCTTCGCCCTCCCTCGCGTTATCGACATGTCGTCGAACCGCTCCCCTCTCATTTCTTCCCTTACGCGCGGATTTGGGCTCACCCCAAATCCGCGCGTCACGCCAACGATGGGAGGGCGAACCTCCGAGTAAGCCCATTTATTACGGCTCAGACGGAGCTTTGCCCTCCCAGGACGGAGCTTCGCCCTCCCCTCTCATTTCCTCCCTTGCGGATTTGGGTTCACGCGAGTAACCGGCGCGATGGCGTGACCCGGGCACAACGCGCCGGGGGGGATTTTATTCCCGGTGTCGAATCCTTGATTCCACTGCATTTTTCCCGCAAGCTCCCCGATGAGCTTGATCTCTCCAAACACAAAAAAACGCAGGGTGCTTCTCCTGACCGCCAGCATGGGAGAAGGCCACAACACGGCGGCCCGGAACATCGGCGAGGCGATCCTCGCCGAATGCGCGGGGAGTGCCGAGGTCCTCGTGGCGGATCCTTACACGCGCACGAATCCCATCGTCAACCGCCTGGTGCAAAGCGGCTACACCATGGCCATCAACCGGTATCCCAAGGCATGGAAGGTCGTGTTCGAACTCCTCAGCCGCCGGGGGGTCGTCGAGGGAATGGGCCCCATGCTCAACGAACTCACCTCGGCCGTCCGTTCGCTCGTGGAGGAATTCCGGCCCCACGTGATCGCCTCGACCTATCCGGTATTTTCGTTCCTCAACGCAAAAATCCGGAAGCGCAACCCGGCGATGAAAATCCCGTTTTTCACGGTGATCACGGATTCCACGCAGATCAACTCCGCCTGGTATCGCTGCCCGTGCGACGGGTCGATCGTCGCGGACGAGCATACGGCGGATGCCCTCAGGACCGATGGAGTTCCCGAGGAGAAGATCCATGTGCTGGGGTTCCCGGTGGGGCTCAAATTCGAAAATCTCAAGCCGGCCCAAGCGTCGCAACCATGGAAAATCCTGTTCTTTCCAAGCGGCACCTCGGCCCGGGCCGCCGCCACTCTCCATCTCCTGTCCTCCCTGGACAACATCACCGTGGACGCCGTCACCGGCCGACGCAAGGCCGTCTTCGATTCCCTCGCCGCCGCCAACCTGCCCAAACACGGCTCCCTGACAGGATGGACGGATCAAATGCCGGAGCTGATGTCCTCGCACCACCTTTTTATCGGAAAGGCCGGTGGCGCGACGGTGCAGGAAGCCATCGCCGCTCAGATTCCGTTTCTCGTCAGCCACATCGTGCCCGGCCAGGAAGAAGGAAATATCGCATTTCTCGAACAGATGGGCATCGGGGGCCTCGCAGCCGGCTCGCCAGAGTATATCCTCCGCCGCGTGGAGGGGGCATTCGCCAACGGCGGCAACATCTGGCATGCCTGGAGAAAGAACCTCGCCGCCATGCAGAAACCATCCGCCTCGCGGGCCATCGCTCGCTTCCTGCTGGATCGTGCCCTCCCGGACTGAGCCCCCCCCGGGTCAATACTCGTGCCCAGCCGCAGCCCCCCGCACGATCGCGATTCCGTTGGACGTTCCGAGGCGCGAGGCCCCGGCTTCCAGCATTGCCCGCGCGGAGGCGGCATCGCGGATCCCGCCGGACGCTTTCACCAGGCACCTGCCCGCCACCGCCGAAGCCAGAAGCCTCACATCCGAGATAGTGGCTCCCCCCGTGCTGAACCCCGTGGAAGTCTTCACGAACGCCGCCCCCGCCTCGCAAGCGATCCTGCATGCGACCAGTTTCTCCTGATCGCTCAGCAGACAGGTTTCAAAAATCACCTTGACCCTCGCCGTTCCGGCGGCCTCGACCACCCCCCGGAGGTCATCGAGCACGCGACTCTCCTCTCCGCCTTTGAGCCGACCGATGGCGAGGACCGTGTCGATCTCGCCCGCCCCGCAATCCACGGCCCGACGGGTTTCAAAGGCCTTGGACTCGCCCTCCATCGCCCCCAGCGGAAACCCCGTCACCGCCGCCACAAGAACATCCGATCCCTCCAATGCCTCCGCTGCGGCCGCAACCCATGAGCTGTTGACGCAGACGCTGAAAAACCCGTGCTCCTGTGCCTCGGCGCACAGCCTGAGAATGTCATTCCGGGTCGCGTCCGGCTTGAGGAGCGTGTGGTCGATCGCGCGGGCGATGCTCATGTGAAACGAACAAAATCCCTCAAAAACCGAAACCGCAAGAAAAACATTCCGCAGACCGTGTATCAGATCGTCTCGTCCCCCGTTTTTTTCAGAATCCCGCAGGCGAGATTGTGGCCAATCTGCCCTACGCGCAGGTCATCCTGGATTTTCGACCCTTGCCAGCCAACCCCCAAGTGATATTGTGGACTCTCCGCACGGCGCGTTCGTCTAGGGGTTAGGACACAGCCCTCTCAAGGCTGGTGCACGGGTTCGAATCCCGTACGCGCTGCTATCAGCCGAAAACCTCACCTTGAATTCTCTTGAGGCGGCTCTGGATTTCTTTGGTTTTTGCGCCCGGCAATCCGCTCTCATCCGCCCAATGCGTCCAACGACTCACCGAAGAGCGCACCACTTCGATGACCGCGTCGAACTCTTTCTTGGTGAGACTGGCACCACAGCAAAGCTCCTCCATGGTCGCGGCTTTCGGCCATACCTCACCCGCAATCTGCATTCCCCGTTGAATGAGCCCACTGCTGTAGGTGAGATCATAGGCTGGCGTCATTGCCCATTGGCCACTCTCTTCATCGAGGAAAAAGGCATGATTCTTGCCGTGGTCGTCGTGATTGGACGTCAGGACATTGAAAACCATGCGCCGGGCCAACTCACAAAGCTCCTCATGTGCGACATGCAGGCGGATTGCGGTCCTGAAGAGATCACGATAATCCAGCGCATCCGGTTCTTTATGAAGCATACCGCTTGCGGAATGAAAATGGATCCGCTTACGGGGTTGGTTGGCTGAGGGAACATCAAATCGCGCCAAGAGCAAATGTCGGCGCGCCAGTCCGGGGGTTTCTTCGATCAGTTGGCTTTCCGTCATGCGGATCCCAGCCGCTTGAGCCATGCAGGCATAGGCGTGTTCGCATCGGGCATTTTCACCAGTTTCCGAGGGATCGAATTTCAGCAGGCAGGGCATTCCGGTTCCATCCGGTTCTCCGACCCGCAATGTGCCGTCGTCATACGCCAAAACGAGGGCCTTGGGCCATACGCCGCCAGCCGTCCCGCCACGGGCCAACTGCGGAAGAACTTCCGAAGGTTCTCCGCGCTCGATTTCAGCGGCTCCGCGAGCAAGGGCCGCCGCGCTGATAGCCTCCAACTTCGTTTCTCCGGTTTCGAGAACGGGCTGAAAGTTGAGAGCACCCAATCCCCGCACGCCACGCCAAGCCAGAAGTGTCATGGAACCAGGCTCGCCCCATTTGTTCTTCGCGAATACGGTCCGGGCTACTTTCTGACCCCATGCGTCCGGCTGGCAATCCGCAATCAGTCCCGGCAGACCGTTGACTCCCTTGGCTCCGTTGAAAGCCACATCGGTAAACGGAAGGCTGATTGGCGAAAGATCAAGGCCCCGCCGCAGCCATTCCGTGTCATACACAAAATAGATCGTGCCACGATGAATGAGGTGCCCAACCGTAGAGCCATCCCACCAACACACTCGAAGCTTCTTTTCCATTTATCGATTTTGGCGTGGGGACGCGTGTTTGCGCTCGGAAGCAAGAAGATCACTAAGCCGCACTTCGGGTTGAGTCTCCGCGATAATTTCTCCAAGAGCATCACTGTAACCCAGAACCCCGAGCGCACGGGCTACATGCCGGAACTCCACGGACCCATCGCCTTTCTCGATCTTGCGATAAGTGGGCAGAGTGACGCCCACCATCTCCGCGAGGTAATTTTGCGACAAGTTGCGGCGCAACCTCTCTTTCCGGAGACGGGAACCGAGCTTTTTCATTGCCTCAATTTCACATAAAACAGAAATCATATTTTCTATATATGACATAAAACACATTGATTTAGAAAATATATTTTCTGTTATTTTATCAGAATCGCTGCACGAAAAGTTTTCCCATGCTGCTATGGACGACCATCAGGCTTTTGATTATGCCATCCGTGATCTCACGCAAGCCTGCTTTGCGGACTTTCTCTCCCATTAAGGAGTCGTCCAGAAATAACTTGATACAATAATTAGTTCGATGGGCTGATTGTATAGTTCCATTCCCCATGAAAGCTTGAGCGAGTCAAGGCGATGGATTCCATTTCCTGCCGGGTCG
>JBAYTU010000163.1:0-4252 GCA_041675465.1 Terrimicrobiaceae bacterium
AGGCAATAAAATGCGAACAGACCGGTGCAGTTAATCCCCATGCCTTCGGCACTTTTGTCACAGATCCTGCGGACGCAGGATCTGCGCCAAAAGCAAGTGGGGATACCTGACCGGAGACGTTCGCAAGAATAAGAGTCTGCGTGCAAAATTTGTGATCGAAGTCGGCCATCGCCTCTTCTGGCGTTTTCCCGTATCCACACAATCCGTCTTGGAGATTTTCCCCATAGAGAGCGCACCAGCGGCCCCCGTCTGGGAAGAGTCTCGGTTTGAGGTGGGTTGATGGCGCGGCGGAAAGCTCGCAGGCGCGGTTCATTTCGTTTTTCTGGTATTGGGACAGTTCGATCATTTGGTTTTTGGTTGAGGTTAAAAATCATGCGAACAGACCGATGGACCACAATCCCTGTCCTTGCGGACTTCTGTCATGCCTCCTGCTTGCGCAGGAGCCACGCCAGAAGCGAGCAGGGATGGGGCATCGGGGACGTTGGGCAAACAAATAATACCACCATGAATAAGCACTCCATAGCACAAGGAATCGTAAACCGCGTCGAAGCCTCGAAATCCCCCAGCTATAAAGCTTGGCGGATTGGGATTACCCAGAGCCTTCAAGAGAGATATGAGTATTGGAACAAGCCTGAACACTGGATGTATTGGCAAGCTGACTCGCTCACTGAAGCAGAGGAAGTCGAGTCTTACTTTATCAACACCAAGCATATGCAAGGCGGAACCGGCGGGCAATGCGCTCATGGCAAGGTTACGTATGTTTATATTTTCTGAGCCGATTTGTAGATTTCTTGACGTTGTTCGTGATACTTCTGCAAAGCATTATTCATCGTGTCGCAACACTCGTTTGCAGCGAGCCACAAGGAGCGGTAGTATTCTTGATTCAAGTTCGTTTCCGGCAAAACAAAATGCCCAACAGGCGCATTCACCGAATCCCCACCCGCGCTACGCGCGGCGTCTGTCACGGGGGATGCTTCATTTGTGGTATCTGAGATCATATTTTATTCCTCGCTGGCGTTGTTGTTTGCACCGGCATCCCCCGTGCCAGCCGTTCGTGGGGATCGGTGATGCGGGACGTTGGGCAAACAAATAATCGCCGTTACTTTATGCCAGACGAAAACACAAAACGACAGGTATGGGCCAAGGGACGAGTTGTTGGAAGCAACGACCCGTCCGCTTGGCGGCAAGACGAATGCGGGGCATGGATGCGCTACACACATCACGGCAATCGCAATTCTCAATACGGGTGGGAGATAGATCATATTGTATCGGTAGATCATGGAGGATCAGATACTCTCAGCAACCTTCGCCCTCTCCAATGGGAGAACAACCTTTCCAAGAGTTCCGGCAGGTTGAAATGCGCCGTCACCGCCAGAGGACAGAACAATGGCCCTGTCTGAACAAAATGGATGGCAAAGGACTGACGCCATTTCGGAAACGCGGTCCTTGAATGACGCCTTGTCTTCATCCGACATCCTATCAAGCATTTCCCAGAGCAGTGCATCCGCCGATGCCCCGTTCATTTCGTGAAGGAGCATCCTTCGATTACCAGAAGAAAAAACAGCCCAACAGACCGATGGAGCTAATCCCTGTGCCTGCGGCACTTCTGGCACGTCGCCTGCGGAGCAGGCTTTGGTGCCAGAAGCAGGCAGGGATACCTCATCGGGGACGTTAGCCAAAGAATATACGCCTTTCCACAGAACGCAGCCAACCCACAACATCACACGCCACACAAAACTATGTTTAATACAGGAACATGCCCGAAATGCGGATCGACAATAACCAAAGTCGATCACGAACACGTTGAAGTAGGAACTGGAATCAAGAAGCAATGGCATGGGATTTCTTATCTATGTCCTTCTTGCCGGACTGTCCTTGGGGTTCAGATTGACCCCGTGGCGTTGAAGAGTGACATTGTGACAGAGGTTCTTGCTGGGCTACGGAGGTAGCGTCGTCAGCCACTCCAGTCGCAAGAACCGCAGATTTATTCTTTAGGTCGATATTTTGCATTGTTTGTTCAGCCACGCGGGCCATTTCACCACTCAGCGGCAGGTGACGCCGTTGAAAGGAAAAATGGCTAACGAGCCGATGGAGTTAATCCCTGTGCCTTCGGCACTTCTGGCACGTCGCCTGCGGAGCAGGCTTTGGTGCCAGAAGCAGGCAGGGATACCTCATCGGGGACGTTAGCCCAGAATATGTTTCCCTTTTCGAGAGCGGCTTTGACTCCTCGACACCCCGTTGCTTTGTTTGCCGTCACGGAGCTGATTTACATCGCCTTGGTTCGCTTGCTTGTATTCAACTTCCACGGCTCCTTTATTTCTTTGGAACTATTTTGGACCGCTCTTCGTCTGATCTCGCTTATAGTTCTCGTGGCACTTTTCAAAGCGATCATATGGCGGCCTGCTGATCAGAGGAAGTTCCCCCTATTTGTGATTCCTGTTTCCGTCGCATTTTTGATGATTCCCTTTTTGGTTGGGCACATCGGGATTCCTGCCCCTGCAAAATATATTTTCGCAGCAACAAGTCTTGTTGTGGGGTTCCGCGAGGAGATTGCATATCGCGGCATTCTTCAGCGACTGCTATTTGACAGATACGGCATGCTGATCGCGATACTCGCATCAAATGTTCTTTTTGTCTTTTATCACTTTGGGACTCAGCCAATCACTGTCTGGGGTGTATTCCAGTGGTTTGCCGCTGGCACTGTGCTGGGAATGCTTTATCAGATCACCGGAAGCATTGCACTTGTCGCCCTGCTCCACACCGGAATTGATGCTGTCGCCGCCCTCACTCCTTTGATTGCAGTCCGCGCACCGGAATGGATTGGCATGATCATCTTTACTGGAATCATTATTCTGCTTACAAAAATATGGCTAACGAGCCGATGCACCTAACTACCATGCCTGCGGCACTTTTGTCACAGATCCTGCGGAAGCAGGATCTGCGCCAAAAGCAAGTGGTAGCAGGTGATCGGGGACGTTAGCCAAGAAATATGAAGCTTTCATTATTCGACAGGTTTAAGCATTGGTTGAACGATGGGAATATCGGAGTCTTGAAAAGACATTCCATGAAGTTGCAGAGAGAAAGACTCATTGAGCAGGGATTTCGTGAGTGCGATCCGATTATTCTCGCCACTCTCTCCGAGAAAGAACTTGCCACCTTCCAGAGTAAATACACAGAAGGAAGCAGGCAGTTCATTCTTGCGGAATACGAATGGCAGCGGAGACTTACGGCACAGCAAATCAAGGCAGCATATCGAACTGCATGGATTGGTGTTATTGGGGCTATTGTCGGAGCGGTTGCCGCCATCGCCGCTCAATTCCTCTCTGGAAATAAACCATGGTTTGTCCCGTGATCTCATTAAAACACCGCCCATTGCACACCCCCATCCAACAAGGAAGGCGACAAATGCAAGCGACACTGGATTGTAAAACAGAAAATCAGCTAACGAGCGCATGCACCTAACCCCTACAGGCTGGCACTTTCGATGCGAGGCGGGGCGCGACTTCATGCGGCCCCCTTTCCATCGGCATCGAAACCGCCAGCCTTCCGGGGCAGGTGATGCGGGACGTTCGGCAAAAAGAATATGAACCGCAACCGCATCACTGTTAAAAATAACTCCACCGTCCTTGCGATGGATGGCAAGACCATTGAATTCCGCCTGCACGTTGACGAGACATCAAAGGACGCCATCGGCAACGGCATACTACACGCAACCGCTACGGAGGAAACTGATAGGATGGAAGTAAGCATATCTGTCAGGGTTTATCCTGAAGGCCCAACCGGAAAAATTACGTTTTACGACTATTATCTGACGGATCGGGAGTTGATGTTTTTGCGCCTTTCCGCTGATCCATGCTGCGAAATTGAATGCTTTGACCCCGAGGTATCTCAGAGCAATTGATTCTTTTTCCTGTGAACGGATGCATGATATATTCCACGCCATCATCGTCTATCTGGATTGAAACAGAAATGGCCGAACAGGCCCGTTCAGCTAATCGCTGGCCGTTCTCACTTTCGAGCGGAGCCTGTTCTTGGTTCGCCCGCTCAGGCACAGAGCCTGCTTGCGCAGGCGTAGCGCCTTCGCTCCCGGTTGGTGCGCTCATTCCTCACCTCCTGCCAGCGATACCTGACGGGGGACGTTCGCAGAAAATATGTCTTGCGTGACGTGGCACATTGAGACTACATTCGGACATGCCTGTCAAAGAATCATATGTCCGTGCCAGAGTAGACGACCGACTCAAACGGGATTCCG
>JBAYTU010000164.1:0-4245 GCA_041675465.1 Terrimicrobiaceae bacterium
CTGGCGACAAAATCCGCAGATATCGCCTGCCGGTCAAGCGACTCGACCGTCTGTTCCAGGATTGTTATCCCTTTCCGTCGGCATGTCTCAGCCAAGCCGGGCGTTGGTTCAACAGCGAGGATCTCTTTAAAAATTCCATCTTTGGAAAGTTCCTCGCAAAATGTGCCATACCCTGCTCCGACCTCGAGAAACATGTCGGTCGGGCAACGGTATTTTTCCACCAGTCCCTTGACCCGGTCCACACGCGGACGAAAGATTTTATTCCGCCGGACTTCTTCCGACGCCGGAAAGATGAAGTCATTCCAATACGCATAATGTTTGGAACCGCCATAGAACTCGTCCAGGAGATCGGGACTCGGCCGTGGAGAGATATAGATAGTTTCACAGTTCTGGCAGAGCTGGAAATCGATGCCGTATTTTTGGAAAATCCGGACCGGTGTGTCTGAATCACAAGCCGGGCAGGATGCCTTTACAAAACGGTCTTTTTGCGACACCAAGCGGGCCACGTCCTCTTCGAAAAGACGGGCATGCTCCTGCATAAGGTGCTCTGGGCGAATTGCATTTTCAGTCAGTGGTTCCATAGCTCTTTCAAATCCGAACAGGTCCGTAGGCCGTTTTTTCTCCCCAGATGGTGTCCTTCATCCATAACCCGTTTTCCTGTGTCCAAACCCTTGGATCACGGAATCCGTCACAGATGGCATCAAACTCTTCCTCCGACATGGAAACATAATCCAACCACCGCGCGAGATCCCGCCGTGGTTTGACATGGTCGTATGTCCGAACTGTTTCGATGCCTTCCGCTCTGGTCATCAATCCGGCACGGATGTCCTTGCAGGAATGATCCGTCCCACGACCATAGCCGATTTTGATAAATTTCAAATAATCGTGGACACCATTTTCATGCATGTCATCAAGATTGGAAAACGTCCGGTAAGTGCGTTCAAAAGGTTGCCTGGCCGGTTCCCAACCGTATTTTTCAACAACGAGCTTGCTGTGGTGATTGGCTTCCCATCGCAAGAAGTTGCTCAGGTAAATTCCCCGTACCCCGACATCGGCGATTTCGTCATCCGAAGGATACTGGGCCCAAAGAAGATCTTTTGCTGAAAGTCCCAACTTGAGCTCCGGACGCCCCAGCTTTTCAAGACCCTCATCGGTAAAATCAAACCAATCAAATCCGCGTTGCGCATGTTCCAGACGGTATTTGGCCGTGAACTCAACAAAATCGTTGAAAGAATACATGCCGCCAAGATCCATGAACCCGTGTTCTCCCCACAACATCAGCGGCACTTTGTATCTTACCGCAACCTGGATGGGAGATGTAAAAATGCCACAATGATTGTGCCAATTCATGTCCCCTTGAAGTTTGAACCCAAGAAGGTTCATCTTTATGAGTGTGTCCACGCCGGGCTTCACAATGATATGGTCACAATCAAAAACTTCGCGCATACGCAGGAGGTTCGATTCGCCTTCCGGGAAATAATTGTTTCCGTGATAAGTCACGAGAAGAGGCTTGAGCCCGAACTCATGAATCGCAACGTGGGTTTGCCAGTAGCTGTCTTTGCCGCCACTGACGGGAATGACAATATCGTAATTGCTGGAACTTCTGTATTCGTCAACCAGCTCACGCATCATTTTTCTCCGCGCGTTCCAATCAATGGCGTCGCGCTGGGCGGATACCCGGCATCCCGAGCAAACTCCCTCGTCATCAAACGTCAATGGGGTTGCCGCAACGGCAGGATAAACACACTTCGAACAATACCGGATACTCATAGATACACGATCAAATCAAATTCGGACATCAACGCCCGCTTTCTGGAGGGCTTTTTTCCCAAGCCTGTCGGAGAGTTCTTTGAAATGCCAGATATTTGCGGCGGCAACGGCTGAAGCGCCCGCTTCAATTCCCGCTGCGTAGTGTTCAAATCGGCCGACGCCGCTGCATGCTATGACAGGGATTGAAACCGCGAAAGACACGGCATGAATCATATCGAGGTCGTACCCCGTTCCCTTTCCATCGCGGTCAATGCTCTGGAGCAAAATCTCCCCGGCTCCGCAAAGTTCCCCTTCGCGCGCCCAGGAAACAAGATCGCGCCCTGCCGGGTTTTTTCCTCCGTGTGAGTAAACACGGAACTCTTTTCCTTCGAGACGGGCGTCGATACTCAAAACCATGGCTTGTCTTCCATAAAGACGTGCTCCCTCGGTGATCAGCGCGGGATTTTCCAATGCGCCTGTATTGAGGGTCACTTTGTCGGCACCACCTCTTATTCTTGCTTTTATGTCTTCGATGCTCCGGATGCGTCCACCCCAAGTCAGTGGCATGAAACAGGTCTTTGAAACGGCTCCGAGGATTTCAAGCGGGTTCGAAGACAGTTTGATCTTGTGGTCTTCCCTTTGGGCGAGTTGGGACTCCTCTCGACTGATGTCGAGATAGATCAATTCATCCACGTTCCATTCGTTGAAGCGCTGGACCTCGTTGATCGGATTGCCAATGATCTGATGGATACGAAAATCCTCGCTCCTCACAAGGAGTCCATTTTTCAGCAGAAGAATGGGAATGAGTCGCTTTTTCAGCATAAACAATTTTTTGCGGCCCAATTTCTGAGCAACTTCAACCCGTCTTTGTGGCTCTTTTCTGGATGAAATTGTGTGGCGGAAATATTGTCGCTTTCAATAATCGCCGGGAAGCGAAGCCCGTATTCGCACCAGCCGGAAACAACATCGGCGTTCTCCACATTGAAGCAGTAACTATGGACGAAGTAAAAAGCGGACGATGCCTTCAATCCCTGCGAAAGCGGAGAAGAGGGAGAGAGATGCACGTCATTCCATCCGATATGGGGGATTCTCAGTATGGGATTTTCCGAAGTGGTTTCCGGCAGACGGACGACCTCACCTTTGATCCAGCCAAGTCCCGCATTTTCCCCATGTTCGAACCCTTTTTCCGCAAGCAACTGGAGTCCGAGACAGATTCCCAGAAACGGTTTTCTGCGTGAAAGAACTTGCTCGGAAAGAATGCGGTCCAACCCGGTTGCCCGCAGGTTTTTCATCGCATCGCCAAAAGCTCCCACACCCGGCAGCACCAACGCTGTGCAATTTTTGAGGGCAGAGGCGTCGGCGCTGATCTCCGAGCGGCATCCTATGGCTGCCAAAGCGTTGCGCACGGATTCGAGATTTCCCATTCCGTAATCAACAATAACGATCATTTTCGAATATCTTTCTTTTGGTTGGTTGGAAGATCGTTCTGTGTCAGGGGGGTGCCTGCGGTCAACTTGCGCCGCGAGCATTTTCCGATGAATTCGGAAAAGTGCCTTGGATGCAATCCATCCGCAGGACGGATGGACCGGATGTTTGTTGCGGTGAACTCTTCGCCCTCAGCAATGTCCTTCACGGCGAAAAGCGAGCGGCGGAATTTCCGGGATGCCATCTCGGACGGTCCCGGTTCAAAACGGGCTTCTCCCAGCGAGGCCTCCGCATCCCGCACTGCCCGGACCATGGCGCGGAACTCTTCGGGCTCCAATGAGAAAGCGGCATCGGGACCTCCGTCGGAACGCCGGATGGTGAGATGCTTTTCAATGATCGAAGCCCCCAGGGCGGTCGCCACCACGGGCGCCGAAATCCCCGGCGTGTGATCGGAAAGTCCCACGGGAACTCCGAACTCCGCGACAAGCGCCGGGATTGTTCGCAGATTCATATCGGAGACCGGCGCGGGGTAGCCACTCGTGCATTTGAGCAGGGCCAGTCCACCGTTTCCGTCCGCGCGCGCCGCTTCCACGGCCTCGTGAATTTCCGGAAGCGTCGCCATGCCGGTGGAAAGCACAAGGGGCTTGCCCGTGGCGGAGGCTTTTTGGATCAGGGAAATGTCGTTCAACTCGAAGGACGCAATCTTGTAAGCCGGGCATCCGAGGGTCTCCAAGAACTCCACGGCTGTAGCGTCAAATGGGGATGAGAAGCAAAGCAGGCCGGCACTCCGGGCAGCGGCAAATAAATTCGCATGCCATTCCCAGGGAGTGAAAGCTTCCGCGTACAAGTCGTGCAATGTCCTGCCCGCCCAAATCGTCCCGGGACCGATCTTGAAGAGCGGGCTGTCGCACTTCAGCGTGATCGTATCCGGGGTATAAGTCTGGAATTTGATTGCGTCCGCCCCGCATTCTTTCGCGAGGCCGACCAATTCGAGTGCCCGTGCGAGACTCCCCCCATGGTTGGCCGACAGTTCTGCGATGACCAGACACGGAAAGCCGGCTCCGATTTTCC
>JBAYTU010000165.1:0-4165 GCA_041675465.1 Terrimicrobiaceae bacterium
CCTGCAGCTTCCTTCAGACTCCGCCTCGCGGCGGACGCCCTTGCCGTCCGGCTAGCACTTCCCCTTGTCGGGCGTGCAGGGGATTTGAACCCCCAAGTGAGTGCGCCCTGCCGGGCGCACCAATAGAAATCGTCCATAAATATGGACGATTTTCCCGATATGGATTGGCCGTGTCCAATCCTCTCGCCAAATCGTTATCCGAAAATCTGCGGAAGCGGCGCGGGGAACTGAGCTACGCGCAGTTTGCACAGAAGCTCGGAGTGTCGAAATCCCTTGCCCACAAGCTGGAAACCTCGGGTGAAGGGGTCACGCTGGCTACCGTCTATAAAATCGCCCGCGCGTTGGGGTGCAGCGTCGAGGCCCTTCTTGGGGAAGAAGCCGTGCGGCCAAGGCGGTCGGGCCGATCGGGGCGGTTGTCATCGCCCTCTGCGCGATTTTCAAGGCCGGCTCGTCGCTGGTCGGGTGGACGCTGACCATCAGCCGTCCGCCCAGGACGGGCTTTTTCCGGGGATCTTCGCCCGAGCCGACCGGCGGGGCATCCCGACATGGAACCTGTTCATCTCCGGCATCCTCATGTCGCTGGTTGTGATATTGACCGCCTCCCCCACCCTCGCCAAGCAATTCAACGAGATCATCGACATGGCGATCATCCTGACAATCCTGCCCTATATGTATTCCGGAATCGCGTTCCTCAAGATCGGAAGCCAACGGGGAACGAGCCGCTGGCATCATTATCTCGTGGTCTCGATTGTCGCCGTGGTGAGCATCTATTGCCTGTGGGTCGTTGCGGGCTCCGATGCCACGCTCACACGCAATGCGATGATCATCTTTTTTGCCAGCGTCCCGCTCTACCCGGTGATCGCGCGCGGTTTTGAGGAATAGCCGTCCCTTCCCCGGACAGAATTTCGTTTTCTGGAGTGGCATTAAAATGAGGGTGCAACGAGAAAATGCAGCCCTTGTTGTCTGGAAAATATTTTCAATCCACTTGGTGGAGAAGCAACTCTCTGCTATGGATTGAAAATTCTTTGCAAAACACCACAAAGTGAGCAGCAAGTGACACCCGAATCCACCCGCGAACGCCAGATTGAACTCACGGTTGCAGGCGTTTGCGCGCTTGCCGCCCTCTGGCTCCTGTATGCATGGAATCCTTACGCCTATGGCTACGGCTCCCAGATGGTCACGGTCCTGCATTTTGCGAACGTGCTCTGGAAAGGGGAGGATTGGCAGCACTGCTATCTTGTTCCGTTGGCTGTCGCGGGAATGGTTTGGTTCGAGCGCAAGAGTCTTCCGGACGCCGCTTTCACGAGATCCTGGACGGGACTGGCCGTGACCGTTTTCGGCCTCTTCGTGTATTGGGTCGGATACCGCGCAGACAATATCTTCATCGCCTATGCGAGCTTCCAGATCCTCATCGGCGGCCTGATCCTCTGGCTCCTTGGCTGGAAGTGGGCGAATGCGCTTTTCCTCCCCTGGGCATTTCTCATGTTTCTTTATCCGCTGACGTTTCTCGACAACCTGATCGCCTTCCCGCTGCGCATGGTCATGTCCGAGGCCAGCGTCCATGTGCTGAACCTGTTTGGCATCGGGTGCATCAAAAGCGGGACGGCGATCCTCTCCGCTCCCGATCCCATGGCCGGGCTGCGGGCCGGGGCGCGTTTCTCCGTCGACGTCGCGGACCCCTGCAGCGGAATCCGATCCTTGTTCGCCTTGATGATGGTGAGCGCGCTCTATGGGCATTTCACCCAAAAAGGGATGTGGCGCAAGGCGCTCCTGTTCCTCAGTTCGATCCCGCTGGCGATCACCGGCAACCTTGCCCGCATCGTCATGCTGACACTCGGAACGATCGTCATGGGCCCAGAAGTTGCGATCGGCACTTTGGAGAAGCCGACATTTTTCCACATGATGGCCGGGTACGTGGTTTTCGCCGTCGCCCTGGCGGGGATGCTTGGCGTCGGTTGGCTGCTCAATGCCGATTTCACGCCGCTCAGGGGGCGGATGTCCTCCCCGCGGACATCGGAGATGTCGAACGACCGGCGCAAACGCCACCAAGATGAATACTAAGCTCTTTGTCCGCATCGGAATTTTTCTCGGGCTCGTTGTCGTTGTCTTTTTTCTCTGCCGCCAGAATCCCAACGCCAAAATCAACATGGAAAGCGGGGTCAACATGTCCCTCCCCGAACACATCGGTTCCTTCACCGGGAAGACCGCGGAAATTTCCGAATCGGAAAAGGCCATCCTTCCGGCGGACACCCAGATCGCAAAGATGCTCTACACCGGTCGCGGGGGAGAGCAGATCCATTGCCAGGTCGTGCTGTCAGGCGGGGAGAAACGCAGCATCCACAGACCGGAAACCTGCCTGCCCGCCCAAGGTTGGACAAAGAAGACCAGCCAGACGGTTTCGGTCCGCCTCGATGACGGGCGCACGCTCGAGGTGATGAAGCTCGTGATCGCGCGCCCGGTCGAGGTTCAGCCCGGGGTGCGCAAGGAACTGACCAGTCTCTTCCTCTATTGGTTCGTCGGAAAAGACATCGCGACCCCCCATCACTGGTATCGGATTCTCCACACCGACTGGGACCGTGTCGTCCACGGGGTCAGCCACAGATGGGCGTATGTGATCGTGAGCTCCAACGTTCTGGATGGATTCGTTCCCGGAGCAAAAAATCAGGAACAAACCCTCGACTCGTTGAAGACCTTCATTGGCGAGATTGCCCCCGCAATCATGGTTTCCAAAAAATGAACGTCGGCGCCGCAACAGAGAAGTCACCCGCCAAATGGGGTTCTTTGGTCGTTGGGCCACAAAGATCGTGGACATAGTCACGGAGCCTTCGGTTACATCGGCATGTCTGCACGGCCTTCTCTGGCCACTTTGATCGATGGGAATTTTTCTCGACACGCTGGGTTTGGGAGACGTGAATTCTATGCCTTATGGTAACTGCTCAGGGGGCATCCTGAAGCAGGATGCCCCCTGAGCAGTTACCACGAATCTACCAAAAGCCAGTCAGCCGAAAATTTTCCGCAGGGTTCGTCGTTTTTAAAAAAAGGCGCTGTCCCAACTGGAATTCGGGATTGTCGCAGATTCCTGTAGAGAGGGTTGTCACAACCTCAGATGCGGGAGTGGGTGTAGCCAAGACGACCAACGGACGGGGAAGAGAGTTCTGGCGTGTTCGACTTGGTAAACGATTTACCGGAGGGCCGGTTATCAAAAAAGACTTCGCGAGTTTGGCTGATGCGCGAACATGGCTTTTCGGTGAAGCTCAAAACGAGAAACCGCAACAGGGATCAGCCATGGAACTGAAAACCAAATCCGGGCTTTCGGCATTTGAACTTTCCCCCGCTGAAATCGCCGAGGCTGCCGCCGCCATCAAATCCTGCAAGGAAGTCGGAATTTCGCTTTCCGAAGCCGTGCGCTTTGCCATCAAGCATTCCCGTCCACCCGGAGGCAGCAAAAGATTACAGGAGGCTATAGACGCGCTTATCAAGGCGAAATCAGAGGCGGGCCGCAGCCCGAGACACTTGAAAGGATTGCGCTGGAGTTTGGAAAAATTCGCGAAAACCCTCGCCAGCCGTAAAAATGTTCACGAAGTGCATCGGCACGATATTGAAACTTGGCTGAATGCCCAGTCGTTCAGTCTCAAGACCAGAGCCAATTACCTTCGGGATTTGGGCATTCTTTTTAATTTTGCGGTGTCCCGTCGTTGGATGGTGGAAAATCCTTGCGTTTCCATTGAAAGGCCATCGGCGTTGGATAGAGAGGTACCCATGCTTTCTCCCGAGGATGCGGCAAAATTCCTGAATGCGTGTCCCGATGAATTTTTGCCGGGTGTGTGTTTCAAACTTTTTGCGGGTTTGAGAACCTCCGAGCTTCTTTCGCTGGACTGGAACGAGGTTTCAGCTTCTGAAATCATTGTCCGTGGTGCCAAGGCGAAAACCCGGCAACGCCGGATTGTGATCATTTCAGACAACTTGGCGGCATGGTTGCGCCCACACAGAAAACCATCTGGGCCGGTGGCTCCATTTCTCCAAAATGCCTGGCATCGTTCTTTGGCCTGTCTAAAAAAAACTGTGGGTGAAAATGGGTTCGGGTAATTTTCCAAGAGCGTGATAAAGAGCGACTTCGCGAGCGTTTTCAGTTCGGAAACCATAGCTGCGTTTCAGCGTCAGTTTC
>JBAYTU010000166.1:0-4131 GCA_041675465.1 Terrimicrobiaceae bacterium
GCGTATTTGTTTACGACTCGGAGAACCGCTCCGCCAAGATGTATATCCCCTCTTCTGGAAGCGTCTCGATGGACATCGTGAGCCTGGATTTTTTTGCGCCCGCGACCGCCCCGGCGGTTCAGGGAGGTTATTCCGGAAAGCTGAAGCGCATCAATATTGGGATCGTGCTCGAACCCGGCGCCGGCGAACACACCACCGAAATCCACGATCTGAACCTGCAGTAGGGGAAAACAAACCGCTTCGCGCAGATTAATGTTAAGTAAAATTTGGCAACAGGGAACTCGGATATTACAAACTCTTCGACACCAGCGCGACCGGAACCACTTGGACGGGCCTCACCGTGGGCGGCATCACCACCGGCGGCAATCTGATTTCAAAATAATCGACAGGGAGAGGGGGAGGAGGTATCCTTCCCGGAGAAATGAGATTTGAAGACTGGCCGGAGGAGTGGCAGGAGTGGGCGAAGCTCACCCCGATCGAGCGCTTCCGGGAAAGTGAGAAAATCTTTGCGCAATACCTAGCCATGGGAGGCACCCTTGATCCCGACCCCGATCCGGCAAGTCCTTTTTACGATCCAAGCCAGTGGAACCCGCGCCTTGCTCATGGGAGGGCAGGCCTGCGTGTTTTACGGCGCGGCGCAAGTTAGCAAGGACGTGGATTTTCTCATCCTTGCCGATGAGGACAATTTTGACCGCCTGCGGAATGCGCTTGAGACGTTGCAGGCACCGCGCATCGCCGTTCCCCGGTTTGATCCCGCCGTGTTGGCGCGCGGGCACGCGGTTCATTTCCGCTGCAAGGCGCCCGGGGTCGAGGGACTTCGCATTGACATCATGACCAAGCTGCGTGATCTGCCCGATTTTGAGGAACTCTGGCAGCGGCGAACGGTCGTGGCCGATGAGGAGGGAATGCAATTTCATCTTTTGAGTGTTCCCGATCTTGTGAAGGCCAAGAAAACCCAGCGCGCCAAAGACTGGCCGATGATCGAGGCTCTCGTGATGATGCACTGCCGTGAAAATCTGAGTGCTCCAACCCCCGAGTGGATCGCCTTCTGGCTCACGGAATCCCGTTCGCCGGAGCGGTTGGTGGATTTGACGATTCAATTCCCCGCCGAGGCCGGACGGCTTGAGCCTGTCCGTCCGCTGCTCGCCCACGCCATCGCCGGAAACCTTCCCGCCCTCCGGGAGGCGCTCGATGCCGAGGTGCGCGCCGAACAGGAGAAAGACCGCATCTATTGGGAGCCCCTCAAGCGGGAAATGGAAGCCTTCCGCCGCGACGAAAGCACGCCGCAGTAATTGATGTCCATCCCTGCAAAGCCCCTCCACGAACCCGCCCGCGAAACTCCCGTCGCGGGCCTTGCGACCCTGGCGCGGGGTCCGCACGCCGCAATCCAGAAGTTCCTGGCGCCGGAACTTAATGGTAAGTAAACACATGCTGGGCATTTTCTCAGCGCCGCCATAGAACGGACGACTGCATTGAAGTCCAACACTCCCATGGTTCCCACGTGCACGACAATCTGGCGAACGTCGGCGGCAAAAACAATCTCAAGGATCGTGAATCATCCGAACTCCAAGCTCCGCACCATCCATCTTGTCTTCAACGCGCACCTCGATCCGATCTGGCTTTGGCCGTGGTCGGCGGGGCTCGACGAATTGGTCAACACGTGCGAAACGGCGTGCGCCATCCTGGAGCGCCATCCCGACGTGATCTTCACCCGCGGCGAGGCATGGGTTTATGAGATGATCGAGAAACTGCACCCGGCCTTGTTTCACAGGATCAAGAGACTGGTCAAGGCCGGGAGATGGGAAGTCGTCGGGGGCTGGTATGTCCAGCCGGACTGCAATTTGCCCAGCGGCTTTGCGTTGGAAAAGCAGATCGCGCTCGGCAAGGAGTATTTCGAGAGGACCTTCGGAAGTTTCCCCAAGATCGCCTACAACGTCGATTCCTTCGGCCACAGCGCGGCGCTCCCCGATTTGATGGCGCCCGCCGGACAGACCCACTATGTGATGATGCGTCCGATGGAGGACGAGAAGACGCTGCCGACCCGCCTCTTCCGCTGGCGCGGACACAAAGGGGGAAAAGAGATCGTCACCTTCCGCGTCCCCCGGTGTTATTGCACCCCGGTCGAGATCACGCTGGCGCACCTCGAAGCCAGCCTGACGGCTCTCCCCGAGGGAGTGTCCCACACGATGAGCTTCGTCGGGGTGGGGGACCACGGCGGCGGCCCCACCGAGGAGATGATCGCGTTCTGCCGGGCCAACCGCGATGCCATCCCCGGCGCGCGCTTGGAATTCTCCTCCCCCTCCCGCTTTTTCGCGGCGGTCGAAAAACAAAGGCCGTTCCTCCCCCTGGTCACCGGCGAGATGCAAATGCACGCGATTGGCTGCTACAGCGTGCATCGCCCGGTCAAGCTGGCCGTGCGCCGGTCCGAGCACCTCCTTGCGCAGGCCGATAACGCGCTTCAATACGATGCCGGTCTTGAAAAGGCACACCGCCAGCGGATCGAGGAGGCCTGGCGCTGGACGTGTTTCCATCATTTTCACGACACGCTGGGCGGCACCTGCATCCCCAGCGCCTACGAGCAGGTCGACGCACAGTTGGGTTCCTGCAAGGCCGCCGCCGACGAAGTGCTCCAATACGCCCTGCGCCGGAAATCCGCCCAGCTCCCGCCGGACTCCCGCCAGCGTCTGGTCCTCGGCAATTACTCCGGCGCGGACTTCGACGGCTGGGTCGAGCACGAGCCCTGGCTCGAGTGGAATAAATGGCAGCCCGCATGGACTTTGGTTGATGAGAAGGGAAAGGCCGTCCCGCACCAGCTTATGGAACACGAGGGAATCCACGGCGACGGAAGGCTGGCCCGCCTTTTGTTCCGCCTGAAAATCGGGCGCGACAGCTTTCGCGTCCTGCGGATTGCAGCGCCTGTCAAGGAGAGCCCTCCCTCGTTTCCCGCGCCCGAATTGGCAATAAAAAAGGACGCTGACGGATCACTCGCCATCCGGCGGCAAGGCACGGGCTGGCCAGCGCCGGTGTTGCAGTTGATCGAAGACAATTCCGACACCTGGAGCCACGGTCTGCATTCTTTCGATGGCAGGATCGCCGGGATGCCAAAATGGGGGAACCCGCGCGAGGTCGATCACGGGCCGCTTCTGACCGCTTGGCGCATCGACGGAAAAATCGGAAAAAGCCGGATCGAGGCCGAGTGGAGATCCTACGCCGGGGAGGATTTCCTGGAACTCCGCCTGCGGGTCATGTGGCTGGAATCCTGGCGTATCCTCCGCCTCTCCTGGCAGCCGGGAGCCGAAATCCTCTGCCGCGAGGATGGCATCAGCGAGGGGAGCCTTCGCCGCGAAAGCGACGGGCGGGAGTTTAACGTGCATGACTGGACACTCCTCTCTCTCCCGGATGGCCGCCAGGCGGGCGTCGTGCTCCCTGACACCTATTCGCTGGGCGCGGACGGGAGGGAATTGCGTCTCACGCTGCTTCGTTCCTCCATCATGGCCCATCATATTCCCGACAGCCCCGATTTCGAGCGGCGTGTCGTCAGCGATCAGGGAACCCAGACGTTCCTGTTCCGGTTTTATGCGTCTGGCCGGGTTGCCCCCGCCACGCTTGCGCGGCATGCCCGGGAGATCCACCGGCCTCCGCTCGTTTCCGACCTGACCCGGGGCATGCCTTGGCGGCCCACGCGCAACCAGGCCAACCGCCCGCTGTGAAACCGGGGGAACAAAATCGCCCACCGCCGGAAGATTAATGTTAAGTCAAAAATCCCTTGCCCGCTCCCGCTCCGGGAACGACCATGTTGGAGGCATGCCGCAGTTCCCCTCCCCGCTTCCACGTTTTCGCGCGCACGGTATGAAATCCGAGCGAGCCTCGGCCCTGGTGGTCGTGCTGGCCTGCACCGTCATCCTCTCGGTCCTGCTGGTTTCCTACCTGGTCAGCATGCAGCTCGACCGGCTCTCGACCCAGAACTACAGCAACTCGCTCAAGGCGCAGGAAATCGGGCAGGGCGCGATGCAGGAAATCCTCGGTGACCTGCGCCTGGAAATCGACGCCGGCTCGCTCGCCGACGGGACGCCCCCCGGGGCGGCCTACAGCGTCAACGGCAGCAACCGCATCTACATCCCCGCCACCAAC
>JBAYTU010000167.1:0-4051 GCA_041675465.1 Terrimicrobiaceae bacterium
ACGGCGGCGCGTTCCTCGGTGCGAAGTTGGGCGAGTTGCTTGGTGAACTCCGCGAGTGACTTTTCAGCGGCGGGAACCGCTTCGGACTGCGTAGCTTCAGCGGTTTCGAGGTCGGTGAGGCTAAGTGCTTCCTCTTCGGGGGTTGAACTCAATGAAACTGTCAGGGTTTTGGCGCGGTGTTTGGCAGCGGCGGCGGATTCCCGGATGGCTTCGAGGTTCGGGTGGTCGCCAAGGTGCGGGGTCAGCCCCTGGGTCGCGGCCTTGATCTGGGCGTCCAGCTCCTTCATCGTGGCAACCACCTCGCGGGCGGCTTCCACGCCTGAGACTCCGCGTTGCTGGAATGCTTCGGTCAGCGCAGCCTCCGCCTGGGCAAGATCGGAAGCCGCACTTTGCGCATCCTGTGACCCGGAACGAATGAGAACGCGGCCCCAGCCTTCGAGTCGGAGATCCAATGCGCGGGGGCTTTGCAGACGATGGGGCTGGCCGGCCGGAAGTTTTTGGTGATCAGCCGAAGAGTCACCGAGGTTTTCCACGACCGTGTCGGAATCGGGTGTCAGTTCCACGGTGAGTCCAAGGGCCAGGAGTTGAGCTCGCAGGGTGCGGACACTTTCGGATTGATCTTCGAGTTTGCGAAGCTGGGCGGGAGTGAGCGCGGGCAGGGCGGTGCGGCGGGATTCCAGCGTCGCTATTTCTACGGTGGCAGCTTCGGCTTTGTCGACCTGCTTGGCCAGCGTCTCAGCGTCGGCATTTAAGCGGCGCAATTTCAGAAGATCCCGAAAGCGTCGATAGGCGGAACGGAGAGCTTGCAGGTGTTTCTCATGCCCGGGTTGTTCCGCCTGACGGGCATCAAGGCGGCTGCGAAGCTCGGTGAGGGTTGATTCGGCCTCTTTTGAAGATGAGATCGCTTGAGTGAGGGCCGTTTCGGTTTCCATTCGCTCGCCATGGAGGCGGGAAAGCGTCTCCGTGTCGGTTGCGACGGCGGCGAGTTTTTCTTTGGCCGAAGTCAGTGACTGTCGGCGGGCGGAGAGCTCTCCGCTCAGGCGTTCTGCCGCCAGAGCCTGCTCGCGAAGCGCAGTGGCAGCAGTTGATTGCTCCGCATGTTCCCTCTCGAGCCGGAGAACTTCCGCTTCGCTCTGCTGATATTGACGGTGGGTTTCCTCCAATTTTTCGCGAGTTTGGCGAATCTCGTCGAGGGCCGATTCAATTCTGGCAAGGTCGTCCTCGGCGGCGCGGAGTGGCCCGCCGACACGAGGCTGGCCGGTCGAAGTGATGATGGCATCAGCAGCGGACGCCAGACGGGAACGAAGTTCCTCGATGACCGGGTCCAATTCCACCCTTGCGAGTCGGGCACGGATCCGATGGCCTACTTCCGGATCGTCCAGGCTTGGCCAGAGTGCGGGCTCACCTTGGCGCGCCCATAGGAAGCCAAGAAATCCCCAATGCTCGGGCTTGGTGGCACCCCGACCGGGAAGGGATGAGTGGAGAAGGGTTTGAACGCGCTGATCGGCATCATCGGCCTCGGCCAGAAGTTCCCAAGTGCCTGATCGCAGTTGGGAGAGGCGGCTTTCGGGTTTTTGGAGAAAGGTCTTGGCGATGCGAAAATGGCCTGCGCCCGTTTCAAACTCGACGGTGACACGGGGTGCCAGCGAAGTTCCGGCTGGCTGGAGGGCTTTGATTTCCTCGCTCTTGGTTGTGTGGCGGTCGAAAAGCGTCCGGGCGGCGGCTTGGAGGGCGGTGGATTTTCCCGATTCGTTCGGTGCGGAGAGAATATTGAGGCCGTGGGCGAAAGGACCGACGCGAACCGTCTCCCGGAAACGACCAACATGTGTGAGTTCCACGGAGTGAAGGATCACGAGGCCACCTCCTGTAGAGTTTGAAAAAGCGTCTGACGGAGCTTTGCAAACCACTCGGGGGTGAGCTGAGCGATATCGATTTTGACGGGAACGAGCAATGCCTGCGCTTCTGTGAGGGTCAGCGGTGTAGTGACTTGTTCACTCACCGAAGGCGACGACCCCGTCGCAAATCCCTCCAGTTGGTCAATGTCTGCCAAAACCTGAGCCAGAATGGGATGGCGTGCCTTGAGATCCGCCCGTTCTGCGGCGGTAAGCTCGATGCGAGTGGAATCGACGATCTGATGCAGGAAAAAGCCCTCGCCCGTCTTGGCGAGTTCAGCCTTCACCTCCGCAACAACCTGAGGCGAAACATTGCCCGAGAGCGTAATGCGCATAACAGTCTTGGCGGCAGTGGCCCGGAGGCCAGCCAGCGCCCGATCCAGCGATGCCCGGGAAGATTCTTGAGTGAGAAAATCCAAACCGAGCGAACGCCATGTCAGCGTGGCCACGCTCACCGCCTCGACCCGTGGCAGGATTCCCGGACCGTCAATTTCGACGTATGCCACGTTGCCGCTCCGCTCGTTCGAAAAGCGATCCGGCTCTGGAGTTCCGGGCAGGACGATGCGCCCGCCATCGGTTTCGGCCAGCCAATTGTGCCAGTGTCCGATAGCAAGGTAATCGAGACCGGCCCGCGACGCGGCATTGAGAGCGATGGGAAAATCGTTCGGCTGGTGCTTCGCTTCAATTGCCAACGCGCCGTGGGTGATGCCTATTTTGATTTTGTCTGCCGGGATGTCCTTCGCGAGATCCACAAGCCTCAAACTTGGGTCCGTAGTGGAGAGCTTTTGTTGCAGCGGTGAAGCCAGAAGGAATGCATCATGACCGAGCTCGGTGACTCCGGGTTCAGTAAGCACATGGATATGGCCAGGGGATTGAAGGAAAAGTTTCCGCTTCCAAACAGACTCTGGCCCCGTGATGGGATCATGGTTGCCAGGAAGAATATGGATCGGGACCGATTCAAATTCCCGGAAGAGATCAATCACGGTCGCAACCAGAGAGTCCTCGACCTGATTGTCTTCAAAAAGATCTCCCGCAATCAAGAACGCATCAACGGTCTTTTTTTGCGCAAGCTCCAAGGCGCGGCGAAGCGTGGCCAATCGTGCCTTTCGGAGAACATCGCCCTTCGTGCCAAACTGCTTGAATCTGGCACCGAGCTGCCAATCCGCCGAATGGATGAAACGAGCCATGGGTGATAAAAAAGGTGTTCCCCTCCACGCGACCGGGCAGAGGAACAGACGCGAAGATTTGCAGATTCACCAGAAAAGTGGAAGCGCATTCCGGAAGTTCGGAACCGTTGACCGATTGACGCTATCAACTCGCTCCCAACTGGGAGCAGGCAGGTCGGTTTCATCCGCCAGAGTGGCGGGGATGAAAGCACACATACATCCCGAAAACGACATCCGCCACTCCGACCGCCGCCATCCGGTGGACTTCCTTGAACCCCTCCCGACACCCGACGATCAGCTTAACCGCATTTGTGAAGTCCTGAGCCGGACGTTCGGCTGGGTGGCTGCGGCGAACACAGTTGAACAAAAAGGACTCCGGGCTTCCGTGGTTCTCTACTGCGTCAGGGCCGACTTGCTTGGCACAGACACCCTGGAGGAACTCGGGGCAACGGCTGGAATGCCACAAGCTGTGGTTGACGAGCTTGTGTCCGATTTCTGCCACACCATCGGCTGGTGATGAACGCGGAGGATTTCAAACTGGCCGGTGCCAGTGGGCCGGATCGCGTTTCCGACCGGGTTCGGTCGATTCCCTTGCGCGACTTGCTCGCCTGGCACGGGTTCACACTGAAACGCGAGGGCGTCAGTTTCCGGGCGAAGGATGATCGATACAACATCGTCATCCACGGCGACAAATGGTTCGACAACCGGGCGGGGGTTGGCGGCGCGGGGGCGATTGACCTTCAGATGCACCTGTGCGGCGGAGATTTTCGAACGACATGCCGGGTTCTGGCCGAGCAATTCCGCCCGACGGTCGGTGGCCTGGAATTTCCGGAAAGTCGCGTCCGCGAATCGTTCGCCACTCGCCGGTCTTTCGAGGAACTGGCCTCGCAATACGCCGTGCCGAGCGAATCCAACTGGCCGATTGCTCACGAGTATCTCGTGAAAACCCGAGGACTCGATCCGGATTTGATCGATCCCTTGCACGACCGGGGA
>JBAYTU010000168.1:0-4027 GCA_041675465.1 Terrimicrobiaceae bacterium
CGCGTAAACCTCCGCGCCTTTCTCGACAAACTCTTTGGACTTTTCTTCCATCCCTTTTTGCAGAGCTTCCTGTTCGGAGACGCCTTGCTCCGCTGCATACTTCCGCACGTCTTCGGTGATCTTCATGCTGCAAAAGTGTGGGCCACACATGCTGCAAAAATGCGCGGTCTTTGCGCCTTCCTGCGGGAGGGTTTCGTCGTGGAACTCGCGCGCGGTGACGGGGTCGAGGCTGAGGTTGAATTGATCTTCCCAGCGGAATTCAAAGCGCGCCTTGCTCAACGCGTTGTCGCGGTATTGCGCGCCGGGATGGCCTTTCGCCAGGTCGGCGGCGTGCGCGGCGATCTTGTAGGCGATGACGCCGTCTTTCACGTCTTTCTTGTTCGGGAGGCCGAGGTGTTCCTTCGGCGTGACGTAGCAGAGCATCGCGCAGCCATACCAGCCGATCATCGCCGCGCCGATGCCGCTGGTGATGTGGTCGTAGCCGGGGGCGATGTCGGTGGTGAGCGGGCCGAGGGTATAGAACGGGGCCTCGTGGCACCATTCGAGTTGCCTGGCCATGTTTTCCTCGATCATGTGCATCGGGACGTGGCCCGGGCCCTCGTTCATGACTTGCACGCCTTTGGCCCACGCGCGCCGGGTGAGCTCGCCCTGCACCTGGAGTTCGCCGAATTGCGCCTCGTCATTTGCGTCGGCGATCGAGCCGGGGCGGAGGCCGTCGCCGATGCTGAACGAGACATCATACGCGGCCATGATGTCGCAAATGTCGTCCCAGTGGGTGTGGAGAAAATTTTCCTTGTGGTGGGCGAGGCACCATTTGGCGAGGATGCTGCCGCCGCGGGAAACGATCCCGGTCATGCGCGAGGCGGTGAGCGGGATGAAACGCAGGAGGACCCCCGCGTGGATCGTGAAATAATCGACCCCCTGCTCGGCCTGCTCGACCAGCGTGTCGCGGAAGATTTCCCACGTGAGATCCTCGGCGCGGCCGTTGACCTTCTCCAATGCCTGATAGATCGGGACCGTGCCGATCGGGACAGGAGAGTTTCGGAGGATCCATTCGCGTGTGGCGTGGATGTTTTTTCCCGTCGAGAGGTCCATGACGGTGTCCGCGCCCCACCTGGTGGCCCATCGCATTTTTTCGACTTCCTCCTCGATGCTCGAAGCGACCGCGCTGTTGCCGATGTTCGCGTTGATCTTCACGAGGAAGTTGCGACCGATGATCATCGGTTCGAGTTCCGGGTGGTTGATGTTCGCGGGGATGATCGCGCGCCCGGCGGCGACTTCCGAGCGGACGAATTCCGGGGTGATTTCCTTCGGGATGCGCTGGGGGAATTGACGAAAAACCGAGGGGACAAATGACGAACGCCCATTGACCGATGACGTCGTCGCCTGCGACGACCCCTCGTGCTGTTTGTCGAGGTCGTTGCGGACGATGTCTTCCGCGTAGTCGGCGAGGCGGGCGGCCCGCAGGTTTTCGCGGATCGCGATGAATTCCATTTCCGGCGTGATGACGCCCTGTCGGGCATACCAGAGCTGGGTCACCGGACGGTTGGCGGAAGCCCGGAGAGGCTTCCGGAATGCGAAATGTGAAATGTGAAATGCGGAATGCCCGTTGGCGGAAGCCGCGTGGGTTTTCGAGAGAAATCCGTTGTCATGGGGGAGGACCTCGCGGCCTTCGTATTCCTCGGTGTCGTTGCGGGAGCGGATCCACTCCGCGCGGAGGGCGGGAAGGCCTCCCTCGACGGATCCTTGGAACTCCGGATCACCCCATGGGCCGGAGCAGTCGTAAACACGGACCGGTTCGTTGGTCTCCATGCGGCCCTGGAAGTCCTTCGTTGGGGAAAGGCGGATTTCCCGCATGGGGACGCGAACGTCCGGATGAAGCGAGCCTTGGAGGTAAACGCGGGAAGAGTTCGGGAGAACTCCGGAGCTCCCGGCGGTGGTTTTTGTCTTCATAACGCTCAGTCGATGTGGAAATCGCTGCGTGTCCCCGACCCGCAGCCCGGGGCAAAGGGAAACGAAATGACCTCGCTCCCTCCGCCGGTATGAGCCGGAGTCAGGTTCAAAGGGTCTCGCAGGCATTTCAGCCCGCGACTCTCAGCCCGTCCGGGCTCCCCCGCAGTTGCCATATCCTTCGCGCCGGACGGCGTCCGCGTCAATGGGGAAATCGGGCGGGGTTCGGGTTAGAGCGCCTGAAGTTTTTCTCCGATCACGCGGAACGAAAGATGGTCCCGTGCGTCGGCATCCGCCCGGTGGACGACCGCGCGCCAGGCCTCGTCGTTCCGAAGAAGGTCGCGGGCGCGGGAGGCGAGTTCGTCGCGTCCGGCCCCGGCAAACTCCCCGAAAGCGATCCGCTCGATGACGCCGTTTCCGCCGACGCAGGGCATCCGGCAGAGGAGGGCGTCGCCCGCGACCTGGCCCGGCACCGAGCTGGAATCCAATTGCCACACGAGCCGGTGGAGGGCCATGACCTTGAGGTAGTCTGGGTAGGCGAGCGGGGCCTCGACGATGAAAAGGAGCGGGTTTTTTTTTCGGAGGCTCTTGAGGATCATGCCGCTGCGGCGGCCCTCGGTATTCACGACCGCCAGCGGGCAGGAAAGGTCGCGCGAAATTTCATCGGCCATCGCGACTGCAGCAAGGTGGTTTCGCGAGGGGGTCCCGAACTCGCGGGTCCCGACGAAGAGGCCGCGGCGTTTCCCGAGCGGTTGGGAAAAATCCCAAGCGGGGCAATCGACCGGGTAGGGGGTCGGGAGGAAATCCGCGCGCCTGCAACCTGCGGAGCGGTAGAGGGGCACCAGCTCCGGCGTGCTCGAAATCGCGCCGTCCGCGGCGGCGCAGATTTCCTGGAACAACTGCCAGCGGGTGACGTCCCCGAGCAAGTCCGCGACCTGGTGGCCGCCGGATTCCTTGCACGAGACAAAGACCCGGGATCCGCGCTTCCGGAGCGGGGGGATCGACTCCAGCACCGCGCGCAAATTCCGTTTCCGGAGCAGCAGCAGAACTTTTCCGGTGCCGTGGGGGAGACGGGCCTCCGAGCGGAAAAATCCGCCGCCGCAACATGCCGCGTAGGCATGGTAGTTCACGGGCGGATGGGCGGGATCCTCCGGCTTGCCGGCCCCGTTCGGGAACATCTGGTCCGGATCACGGCCGCCGGGATTGAGCACGGCGAATTTCATGCGTGTTTGATCCTGTCCCAGATCCGGTCGAGTTCTTCGAGCGGGGTTTCCTCCATTTTGCGACCGCCGAGTTCACCCTCGACCGCCTGGAACCGTTTGATGAAGCGGTTGGTTGCCGCCGCCAGGGTCGTTTCCGCATCCACGTGCAGCTTGCGGGCGAGGTTGACCGCGGTGAAAAGGATGTCCCCGACCTCGGCCTCGACGGCTTTTGCGTCGCCGACCGCGAGGGCGGCCCGCACCTCGGCGATCTCCTCCTGCATTTTTTCGAAGACCGGCCCCGCATCCGGCCAGTCGAACCCGACATGCGCCGCCTTTTTCTGGGCGTTCTGCGCGCGGAGGAGCGCCGGCATCGAGGCGGGAAGGGCATCGAGAGTTCCGGCACCCCCCCCTTTTTCCGTCCGCTTGATCTGCTCCCACTGGCGGAGGACGGCTGCGGAATCGCCCACGAGCCTGTCCCCGAAGACATGGGGGTGGCGGCGGATCATCTTTTCGCAGATTTCCGCCGCGACTTCCTCCAGCGTGAATGCCGAACGTTCGCCCGCCATTTGCGCGTGCAGGACGACATGGAGAAGGAGGTCGCCAAGTTCCTCCCTCAGGTTGCTGTCATCCGCCCGCTCGATCGCGTCGATGACCTCGTAGCATTCCTCGATGAGGGCACCGCGGAGGCTGGAGTGCGTTTGCTCGCGGTCCCACGGGCACCCGTCCGGCGCACGGAGGCGGGCGACAATCTTCTCCAGGCGGCCCAGGGAGGATTCCCCGGCATTTTCACCCGTGGTTTTCAAATCCGCCAGAGCGAGCTGTTTCCCACGCCGAACTCGCTGACTTCCTCGCTGGATGTGCGAGCGAAAAAGAAG
>JBAYTU010000169.1:0-3982 GCA_041675465.1 Terrimicrobiaceae bacterium
ACGTTCCTGCACCAGATGCAGCGGCCAAGGAAGCACGATGCGGAGTTGGGTGATTACATCGAGACGACCCTCGATGACATCGCCATTGCCAACGAACTGGCGCACCAGCTTTTTGGCCAGAGCCAGGACGATCTTTCCTTCCCCAGCCGTCAGTTGCTCGCGCTCATTGGCGATTACGTCAGTTGCCGTGCGGCTCAGGAAAAGACCGAGCCGCAGAAAGTCGAGTTCACGCGGCGGGAGTTGCGCGAGGCGATCAAGTGGACCGAGGCGCGGCTTCGCCTGCACCTGGGCGAGTTGATGCGGCTCGAATACATCCACGCCAGCGCGGGCCGCTGGGGCAAATCGTTCGCGCACCGGCTGGCCATTGATCCCGATGAAATCGAGGCTGGCGGCCGGTTCGTGCCCGGCTTGAAAGATCTGGAAACCCTCCGCCGCGAGGCGGCGGCGGTGGGCATCGGCGGCAACTTCGCAAGCGATCCCCCCAACTTCGCAAGTCAAAACGGCCACTTCGCAGATACTTCGCAAGTGCCGACTTGCGAAGTTGATCCGCCCTCGAAGCCCGATAAACACAAGGTAAACGGCCACCATGCCCTCGACTTCGCAGCCAATGGGAGCGGAAGACATTACGTGTTGCGGGTGGATGCTTCGCATACCCGCGTCCGCGAGGAGGCCGCAGTATGAGTGCCAAAGGCACATCCTTCAAGTTCACCAACGAGCTGGAAGCCCACCGCATCGCGTTCCTCGAAAGCCTGCGCGTGCGCGGGCAGTCGCCCGCCACGCTCAAGGCCCGCTCGCAATCGCTCTCCACGTTCTTCCTGTGGATGGCCGGGGAGGGCATCGAAGACGTGCGCGAGATCACCCGCGAACACATGCGGGCTTATCAGGTCTGGCTCGCCCGCCAACCCTTCACGACTCACACGGTTCATGTGAAGTTGATCAGCCTGCGGCGGTTCTTCGAGCATCTGGAGGCCACCGATGCCGTGCTCATCAACCCTTGCGTCGGCTTGATCCTGCCCAAGTTCGAGGATCGCTTGCCGCGTGGCGTGCTCAGCCAAGCCGAGGCCCGGCGCGTGCTGGACGCACCCGACACGCAGACCAAGAAAGGCATCCGCGACAAAGCCATCCTCGAACTTTTTTACTCGACCGGGATCCGTGGCGAGGAAATGGCCGCGCTCACGCTTCACGACGTGGACACCAAGGCCGGGTTCGTTCGCGTCACGAAGGGCAAGTTCGCCAAAGACCGCGTTGTCCCGATGGGCACGAAAGCGGCGGACTACGTCGCCGAATACCTGCGCAAGGTGCGGCTCCCGTGGAGCCAGCACCAGAAGGACGAACGCTCGCTGTGGCTCGCTTCGATCTGGCCGCATGGCCCGCTCCAAAAGCAGGCCATCGCCGCGATGGTGCGCGATTACAAGCTGCTCGCGGGCGTGGAGCGACCGGGCCGCACGCACCTTTGGCGGCACACCTGCGCCACGCACATGGTGCAGGGCGGCGCGAACCTTGCCTACGTGCAACGGCTGCTCGGCCATCGCAGCCTTGAAACCACCGCGATTTACACGCGGGTCAGCGCGGTGGAAGTCGCCGACACGATCCGGCGCAAGCATCCACGGAGGCGGGCATGACCACCGATATGCTTCTTGAGCGTTACCGCTCGCATCTCGAATTAAAGAACTTCTCGGCGCGAACCATCGTCACGCAGTTCGCCGCCCTGAAGGTGCTTCTCCGGTTCCTCGACGAGACGAACCAACCGGAGTTGGCCGCTTGCACCACGGAGGCCCTGCGGGCGTTCCAGCGTTGGCACTTTTACCAGCCCACCCACCGGGGAACCGCTCGCGGCATCGCGTATCAAAACCGCGTGCTCTCCACCGTGAAGAGCCTGTTCAAGTTCCTCCACGAAGAAACCCTCATCGCCCGCGACCCTGCCGCGCCCCTCGAATACGCCCGCGAACCGCAAACGCTTCCCCGCAACATCCTCACGCCCCAAGAGGCCCGCCGGATCATCGAGGCCCCGGACATCGGCACCCCGCTCGGCTACCGCGACCGCGCCATCCTCGAAACCCTCTACGCCACCGGCATCCGTAAAAACGAACTGATGAACCTCACCGTAGCCGACGTGAACCTTGAGGAGGAGTTGCTTCGCATCAACGGCGGCAAAGGCACGAAAGACCGCGTCGTCCCGCTCACCCAAGCCGCCGCCCGGTTCCTCGAAAGCTACATCAAAGGGGTGCGCGGAACGCTGCTTCAAGGTCGGAAAACCGACCGGCTGTTTATCTCGTTGCGCGGCCTGCCCATCGCCCGCAACACGCTGGGCGAACTGGTGACCAAATACGCCCGCCGCGCCCGGATCAAAAAGAACGTCACCTGCCATCTGTGGCGGCACTCCTGCGCCACCCACCTTTTGCAGCGCAAAGCCAACCTCCGCCACGTTCAAGAAATGCTCGGCCACCGCAGCCTTGCCACAACGGAACGATACCTTCATCTCACCATCACCGAGTTGAAGGAGGCCCACCGCAAATGCCATCCACGGGAATCGGCTCGCCAATCGTAGCCGGTGCGGGCAAAATCTCACCGTGCGATACCGGATCTTCATCAGCGAAAAAGCCCGCCAGCAGTTGCGGGCTTTTGAAAAACCGATCCGGCGCAATATCGGTTATCGCATGGAACTGATGCGCGACGACCTCCAAGGGGACGTCAAGAAACTCGAAGCCAAGGGCAACCGTTACCGGCTCCGGGTCGGCTCGCACCGGGTGCTTTTTACGCTGGAGGGCGACCAGATTGCGGTGTATGCTGCCAAAGATCGAAAGGAAGCGTATGAGTAGCACCGCCACAGCAAACAACCCCGAACCACTCACCCTGGAAAAGGTTTACCGTGAGTTGCTCGTGTTGCGTGAACGGGTCGAGGACATCGAAGACCTCCACGACTTGGAGGAAGCCATCGCCGAGAATGCCGGAAAACCCCTGATCCCCTGGGACGAAGCCAAGAAAGACCTCGATCTTGATTGACCTCTGCAAAGAGCCGGAAACCACCTTTTTCCCCAGCCGTCGAAGCATGGAACGGCTGGAAGAAAAAAGCTTCGTCGTGCTCGATGTCGAGGAAGCCACCGGCAGACCAAGACTTGTTGCCGCCCTGCATGTTGCGCCGAATCCGCGTATTGGGCTTTTTGTCTCCAATAATCCGGTTAATTGGAGCGATCCTATGGGGATGGACCAACGGACTGGAATGGGGGCAGGTGGCATCAACAATAAATCTCAGAATCCTGTTAATGTTTACGAACCTGAAAGCGGAACGAAGACGGTAGATCCAGGAAAATCCAGCCCATCGGGGCATGATTGGGATAGTGTAGAAAGTCCTGCGGGTAGTGGAAACTGGGAGAAAATTGGTCCGGGTGTAAGTGATATTGACAAGAATGGCGACATCGATTCTAATCCGATGAGATGGCTCGATAAGTTGCTTCATCCAGATAGGTACAAACCCGGCAACTTTCCTGTTCCGCCGAAGGATCAGGACCCCCCTGTTCGTCCCGGAGCCGAGTGATATCCTAAGCCGAATGAAAAAGCCACTTTTCTTGTGCGGATTAGGATCTTTGTTAATATGGTTTTTATTTGGAATGATCCCTTTCTTGATTCATCGGAATAAATGGGAGAACTATAATCTTGCCGATCCAGTCCAATGGATTAGCAATAAAGCATTTTACGATTACTATTACCTTATCACGGTCGTTGGGGGGTGGTTGTGGCTAGCGGAATTTGGAATTCTGTGTTGCGTATTTTCACTTTTAGATCTTATCAAATTGTCCCACTCTAGAATGGCGGTAGCGGCTGGAACGGCGATTGTTACCATTTTAGTGCTGGCAATTACGCGAAACGTGACAGATGTAGTCGTCAGAGTTTTAGAGTAAAGAGTCGATATCATCAAAGGGGTAGGGCTGATTTTTTCTAATTTTTCCATGCGGAGGGGGCCTGGGCTGTGACGAGGTCGAAA
>JBAYTU010000170.1:0-3935 GCA_041675465.1 Terrimicrobiaceae bacterium
CCGAGATGGCCTCGGTCAATGTGAATCTTGTTTTACTGCCGTTGCTCGGAGTCTGTCCGGAGGAGGTGTCACCTGGCAACGGTGGCACTTTTTTTTCTTGGGCGAGGAGCGTTGTGGCAGAGGTTAGCCACAGCGCACATGCCAGTGCATGTTGGATATTCATTGATGGTAAAATCTTGCAGGAGTGAATAGCACGTTCATTAGGACTGGTGCCCATCCAGATGGTAGCGGACAACAATCTTCGCCGCCTGGCGGGCTTCGTGGATCGGGAAGCTTGCCACGTAGCTGATTTGCCCCGACCTGCCACTGCCAGATTTTGGATGCGGTGGATCAATGTCGTCCTGTTTTTCAGCAACCACCCGCCCCGCATTGTCGAGGAGTTGCACATCGGCATGAGCTGCGTAGGGGATGTGCCTTCCAAATGATTTCTGTATGTGACCGGAGACATACAGCCGGTCGGAAGATTCATAGGCACGGGCGCTGGAGACTTCTCCACCCGATGAGTCAATGGTTTCAACAGGGAGCGACGAGACCGTTTGCTTAAAAAAGGAACTTACCGACGCACAGGACGTAATCATCGCCAGCGCGGTCAACGCACAGGCAATATTCGCAAAGCGGAGTATTCGCGTGCGAAAGGAGTATTGTTGGGATATTTTCATAGTTGTTTTGATGAGATGTGGAGCGCGGCATCTAGCCGGATCGAGCGGATTGAGTGGATTTGACCAACGAAGCGGTCAAATCTGGGGCGAGAACCCCGAATCAAAAAGCATCACGGACGCACCGCGCCCGGGATTTATCAGGACAACTGAGGCGGGTAATCGATCTCCCTGCAAGGCCCATCGCCCCAAGTCTCACTTTTGCTGGTGAGCAAAATAGAAGGGGATGTCATAAAAAAAAGCCCGGCATGCTCAATCATCACCAAATTGCTGCACACGTGAGAATGACAGCAATGCCCGATGGGACAGTCCTGCTGGTCAGGGCAAGACGACTGTTCTTGAGTCGTGGCGCACCTGGTATCAACGCAGGCATGGAGCACCTGCCCACCAGCCATCAAAAAAAAGGCCAGCGTGCAAACGAACCAGATTTGCCTGCGTAAAAAATCCATCGCGGGGTTAAATCGCCGATGAGTGGAATATTGTCAACTCGAATTATTCCTCATCTGTTGTCACTGGCATGCGATGCGATGACATTTTTCTCGCAAGGCACAACGCTCAGGCAGTCGATGTCATCTGAAAAGTCAAGCATGTCCGATGAAGACACGCCGGATTTAAGAGCGCACCGAACAACATCTCCGAGATATTTCTGGACAGTTCTTTTCATGGGACGAGCACCAAGGGTTTTGTGGATGCCGCGCCGGAGGAGAAACTCGAATGCCTCCTCGGAGACAGTCAGGTTATATCCCTTCTGGCGCAATCGGGCGAGTTCCTCGTCAATGGCCAGTTGGCCAATTTGTCGCTGGGTATCGGGGCACAATGGTTTGAAAACAATCTTTTCGTCGAAACGTCCGACCAGCTCCGGCCGAAAGAAACGGTGGAGTTCCGAGAGGACAGCTCGTTCCAATGTCGCAAATGGGAGTCGGGTTGGACGCAGGAGTTGTTGCGATCCGATGTTGCTGGTGCAGACGATGTAGAAGCCGGAGAGATCGTAAGACCGATGATCGGCCAGGGTGATCCGGGCTGCATCGAGCATTTGCAAGAAGAGATCCCAGATGAGGCGGTGGGCCTTTTCGATTTCGTCAAACAGGAGAACACCGTGCCGATGCTCCGAAAGGACTTTGCCCAAGCGACCAGAGCTGCCGCTCTCGTCGCCCATGAACAGCTTCACGTTGTCGAGGTGGAGGAATTCGGACATGTCGAACCGGAACACGGAATCCTCCTCGAAAAGGTAGCGGGAGAATTCCAGTGTCAATTCGGTCTTCCCCACTCCGGTTGGCCCGAGAAAAAGGAACGAACCGAGCGGCCTGCCCGCAGGTTGCAATCCGAGTTGGCCGCGCTCCAGCACGGAACAGACACGGGAAATGGCATGATCCTGGCCTTTGATTTTGAAAAGCAGATGGGGTTCAAGGCCGGTAAGTTTTTCGATTTGGGGATTCATGGATTGGGAGTGGGATGGTTTTTCTTACCTCGGAGCCATTGGCGGATCGCGTAGTCGGGGCGGAAATTCGTGAACCAATTCGGATAGGTGCCATCCGGGTTGATTGGCGGCACAAGTCGTTTGCGGAACGGTTTCTCGCAATGGCGGATGACGGCGGTGAACTTCGGGAGCTTCCTCAACTGATATGCCTCAAGGAAGGGTTTGATTTTCCTTTGGTAGTTGTAGGATTTCCGGCCAGCCGAGAATCCCCAGGATTTTTCTGTGACCTCCCGTTCGCCGATGTTTTTCGAAGCGAGCATCGCCGAATCGTGATTTGCCACTGTGAAAATCAGCTCGTTGCTCAAATTGAGCATGAGAACGTCGGCGTAGCGTTTATCGAGAGCACCATGAAGCGAAGTGTAGGCTTGGGTGGCAAGAACGATGGTGGCCCGCGCCTCCCGGATGACCCCAACGGCCCGGTGGTCGGCAAAAGCGGATTCTGCGCCAGTGATGATTTCCTGGCCTTCGTCCGCGAAGAGGATGATGAGATTGTCTTTCCCACGTTCATCGGCGGATTTGTCGAACCGGCTCAACGCATGGAAATAATACGAGAGCTTCAAGATGGTATTGATATACAACCGCTCGCTCTGGAATTTCTGCGGCATGGCGAGGCACACGATTTTTCCGGCGTCGATCTCCGAAATCGAAAATGTCGGTTCATTCGCGCAAAAGACCTCCGAGATTTCAGGATTCAGGAAGAATTCCAGATACGTGCTGAGTGTGCCCTGGACGCCGCCGAGTTGTTCTACCGGCTGGTCGAGGTAGCTGCGGAATGCGCCGACAAGTTCGTGTGAACGCTGGTCACCCTTGTTCATCAGGAGTTCAATTGTCGCGTTCGCGTCCTCCGCATTCAGCAACAGCCGGTGAATGTTCGGAATCGTGACGAATGCCTCGATATGCCGGAGAATTTCAAATCCCGTCTGGATGGCGAGCTGCGCTTTGGTTGGAAAAAACGGATTGCCCCCTCGTCCGCCCGTTAACGAGACAGCCGTATCCACGATGACCTTTGCATACGTCGAAGCCGGGACATTCGGGTTGCCGGTGATGTTGATCGTGTGAGGCGGACGCCAAAGAGCATCTTCTCCTGGGGGCCGGGTTTGAAGCAAAACCAGATCGTGACGACGCTCAAAATGCGCGGCCATCTTGGTTAGGATCTCCCAATACAGCCCTTTCTGATCCAGACAGATTCCGCCCCAGTTTTTGACGTTCTGGAAAATCTGAAACGTAATCGCATTGATCGCGCATTGGGTTTTTCCCGACCCGGTGCGTCCCGTGATGAGCCATCCGCGAACGAAATCCTCCATCGTCCATGTCAGCCCGCCGAGTCGAAGAACGATTTTCCCGGAATTTTCCGGGGCCATCAAACTCCAGGCGGCGAACACCGCGCAAAGTCCAATGACCGCGAACGAGATCGGCGGCGCGAGCAGAAAGTATCCGGCCAACGTGCCCGCGATACAAGCCATGCAAATCAGGCTATCAATGATTTTCATCGGTTGGCTTCGGATTGAGCTTTGAAGTCAGGAAGTCGAACAGCTTCCGATCCGCGTCAGGAATGCTCTGCGTGTAGGATTTAAAGTTGACCGTCGTGATGGCGGAACCATCTTCGTATGTCTGATGCGAAAACGCGTCCACGTTGGCAGGCCGAAAAACAAAATTCTGACAGACGACAAAGTCAGAGTTTGTGGCCTTGATTCCGATGGGCGTGTGACTGGGTGCTTCGATTGGCATAAGAGGTAAATCCGTGGGTCTGTGAATAGCGTTTGTGGGCAGAGCGGTATTCGCGCTTGATCTTGAAAAGCAGG
>JBAYTU010000171.1:0-3840 GCA_041675465.1 Terrimicrobiaceae bacterium
CTCGCCAAGCTCGACTCCGCCCCCATGCGCGAGGAACTCGAACGCGCCTTCGCCGACAACAACGATGACTACGGCCGCAAGCTCTACCTCATCGAAAACTGCCTTTACGGCGTGGACATCCAGCCCATCGCCATCCAGATCACCAAACTCCGCTTCTTCATCTCTCTCGTCTGCGACCAGAAGACCAACCGGAACAAGAAGGACAACCACGGCATCCGCCCGCTACCCAATCTGGAAACCAAGTTCGTCGCTGCAAACAGTCTCATCGGACTGCCGGAGATGGATCAAATGGAACTGGTCGATCCTCGCGTTTACAAAATCGAGGCCGAGATCGAAACCCTCTACCACAGCCACTTCTCCATCCAGCGTCGCGACCAGAAAATCGCCGTTCAGGGCAAAGTAAAAGCCCTCCGCAAGGAGATGGCCCACCTCCTTGCCCAGAGCCTCATGTCCCGGAAGAAATCGGAACACATCGCCGAATGGGATCCCTTCGATCCCCAGTCCTCCGCCGACTTCTTCGACCCCCACTGGATGTTTGGGAGAACCTTGGAGAAAGGATTTGATCTCGTAATTGCCAACCCGCCATACGGCCGCATTGTTGGTGGGCGAGACGAGGAAGCAATCGCATCAAGGTGGCCTGAGTTTAAGACAACTCGGGACGCCTTCGTTGCCTTTGTATTATTGGGACTGAAGCTAAACAGAGACAACGCAACTATCGCATTCATCATTCCGACGGCGTGGCTTGGAGGGCCGAGCTACTCTACATTTAGAGCCACACTTCTCCGGAAAGCCATTGAGGAGGTCGTTGTGTTGCCATTCGACATGTTCACAGAAGCTTATGTCGATACACTCATTCTACGCGTGACGAATCGTCCACCAGCGCAAAATCAGGTGGTTCGGACATTCACATATCCAAAGCGCACCGACGTCTCGGTTTTCAGCCCTGGTCCGTGGGAGTTAATTCCAGCCGACGATTGGCGGCGAATGCCCGACAACAAGTTCCTCCTGTCGGAAGCGGGTGTCGCAATGACTAAAACGCTCCGCGAGAACTGTAAACGCACGTTTGCGTCTTTGGTAGAGATGCGGCGCGGGGTTCTTTTCGATAAAACCCTCCTGTCAGACAAAAAAGCAGGTCCGAAATCGCATCCATATTTTGAGGGGGACGTGTATCGCTACCATTTGAATCGAAATACTCCATCCTGGGTTGAGTATGGACCTAAGATGAAAGAATACCCAAAGGAATTCCGATGGTTTGAAGGCAAACGCCTTTTGCTCCGGCGTTTGGTGAATCGACGACAGCGCCTAATGGCGACAATCGCAGAGGACACATTTATCACCAACAAGAACCTCTACACACTGTTGGAGAAACCGGCCTCCGAACCCCTCAAAGTGACCCTCGCTCTGTTAAACAGCAAATTGGTTTCTCGCCTTTATATCGAGGCAGTAAGCCAAGCCACAAAAGACGATTTTCCGCAGGTGACGATTACTGATCTGTTGAATTTGCCGGTTCCATCACGAATACCAGTCGAAGGGCGAGCCCGCCTCGTGGAGCTTGCCGACCAAATGCTTACCCGCAAACGTGAGGAAGCGGACGCAGACGCAGCGGCGTTGGAAAAGGAAATCGATGCTCTTGTTTATCAACTTTATGGCTTATCGCCTGACGAAATTAACCTTGTGGAGTCGGCACTCGCAGAGCCACAGCAGCGCCAAGCAATTCCATGACAATGCTGACGCCGGAAGAAATCGCCATCGTGGATGGCACCGCCCAATGAACCCGCCGAGCGAGCTCCGGTTTCCCTTCCTCCCATTTGCCAGAGCGGAAGCCGGAGCCAGCTCCAACCTCCTCATCTTCATCAAACAGGGGAGCAAGGCTTGAGCAGACGGCAAACAACCGGCATCGGCCTCGATGAGAGCGATGCATTTGCCAGCTTGGCAAATTTCGGTCTTTTCGCAGAAAAGGTGCCGCCCTGTTTTACCTCCGAGGGGCTGGCTGTTAAGGTGCCGACGGCCATGGGGAGAATTCTAAGAGAGAAGGATTCACAGAAGCTTGCCAAACTCATCGCCAAGCAAACACGGGGATTCATCCGTTACCAAACACTCCGGAACATCAATATTCCCAGGCATTTGGGAATCCCTCATCCACAAAGCTATTTGGCTCAATGCCTCGCCATCAAACGCTGTTGGGACCAGATAAAGAAGCACTGCGCCAAGCCTGCCCAGCCGGTCAGTCGAATATTCGTGAGGAATACCGGGAGCGAGCGTGTCTTCGTGATGAGCTACAAGGGGCAAGAACGCTTCGAGGTGGAAGAGCAGGAACTCAATTTTGCCACCGGCGCGCTTTATGTCGTCCATGCTGACATTTCCACATGCTTCCCCAGCATCTACACGCATTCAATTCCTTGGGCAATTCATGGTCGCAGGAAGGCCAAGAGAGCCCGAGGCGACCTTTCTCTGGCGGGAAATATTCTCGATAAAGCCACGCAGTCGGTCCGCGATGGCCAGACCAACGGATTGCTCATTGGTCCTCACGCGTCAAACATCATCTCCGAGTTGGTGCTGACCTGTGTTGATACTGCCTTGCTCAAAAAGGGGCACACAAGGGTGACTAGGCACATCGACGACTATCGCTTCTATGCCCGAACCCACGAACAGGCTGAGAACTTTGTCCGCGATCTCGGGATGGCCCTCCGGGAGTTCGAGCTTTCCCTCAACGAGAAGAAGACGAAGATTTTACCGCTTCCCCGACCGCAGGTGGAGAACTGGGTGCGTGAACTGAACGACTTTAAATTCCCCCCTGGGCAGATCAGATACTCGACTGTTCGATCCTTTCTCGACCTCGCTCTCCACCTCGCGCAGCAGGCCGGGACTTCGGCAACTCTAAACTACGCGATCAAAATGATACCGGCACGGCTAAACGACCGTGCAAAGCGCCTCTTTGTAGTGGAAGCGGTGAATCTGGCCATTTCTTATCCTTATCTCGCGCCGCTACTCGGGAAACACGTTTTTGGGCGGCACAGGTATGACGGTATTGAATCTAGCATCAATACTTTTGCGACGGAACTCCTACAGATTGGCATTCGACGTATTTATCCGGACGCAATCGCTCACGCCATCTATTACGCAATCAAACACGGTCTCACTCTCGCCGTGCCAGAATCGATGCTTCGTCGAGTGGTGACAATCGACGACTGCATTTGTGACGTTTTACTCCTCGAATACGCAAAGCGGCAGAAGCTGAAAACGCTCGTGCAAGCGGTCACGAAACGCGCCAACAACCTTAAAGGTCTGGAGCCAAGAGAACAGGACGCTTTTTGGCTACTGATTTATCAAGTTTGGTCCGTGGCAGAACTACGGGGCAACAGCCACGATCTTCTAGCCAACCTGAAAACCAGTAAATTTACCTTCATGCGTTTTTGATGTGAAACAGATTTATCCACTTTACCTATGATTACCCCCGCCCACTTTTCCGTTGATCCTCGGCTCGCTACCATCCTTGGCGAAAATTACTCATCCAGCGAGCGAGCCTTACGCGAGTTGATTGACAACTCGTGGGACGCCGAGGCCAAGACCGTGCGAATCACGCTTCCGTCAGCCATGACGGAAGAACCCATCGTCATCGCGGACGATGGCAATGGCATGAAGGAACAAGAACTTCGCCAAGAATACCTCAACATCGCCAGTCCTCGCACCACTCGAAAAGGTGATCGCACGCCCAACCTCAATCGTATTGTAAAAGGACGACGCGGAGTGGGTAAATTCTCAGGGCTCATCCTCGCCGACGAAATGCAAGTCGTCACTCAAGCTAATGGCGTGGAGACAACCATCGTCATCTCCAAAAGC
>JBAYTU010000172.1:0-3742 GCA_041675465.1 Terrimicrobiaceae bacterium
GCCGGAATTCATGCCGAAAAGCATGGACAGAATTCAAATGCGTCACATCCATTTTCATCTGTAACGCACTCATTTTATGACTCTTCCAAAACTTCATCGTTCAGTTAACCGGACACCCGTGGGATGGCATATAAGACGGGTTCGTTGGCGGAAATCATGCCTTCATCGTCTTCATGACGACCGGTCGGATGGGACCATCCGCCGTCAGGAGTCGGACAAGCGCATGGAAATTCGGCAGGTCCTGCATCTCTTGGCGGGTGAAGGGTTCGGTGAACAGCTTGAGCCGGTCAGCGTCCGGCACGCCGAGTCGGAACAGGATCATGTTTCCGACATTGCCCAGAACCGTCTCAAGCAGATCCTGCCTGCCGGGATTGGCCTTGAGCTGGGCGAGCGTCTGGTTGGCAAGCGTGAGTCGGAGGCCGAACTTGCGGGCTTCGGAGAGCATCACGGAAACATTGTCGGAGACGAAGTTTTGAAACTCATCCACATAAACATTTACTGGTCGGCGTTGGTCCTCGCTGAGCACACTTCGCCGAAGTCCCGCAGCGAAGATCTCCATCATGAGGATCGTGCCAAGGAGGCGGCTTTCGTGTCCTCCGAGAAGACCCTTGTTGAGGTTGATCAGGATGATCTCTCCCCGGTTCATCCGTTCGGCCAAGCGGAATTCGTTCCTCTGTGCGCAGAGAAGATCTGCCACGAATCCGCTCTGAACCATCCCGTTGATCTTCGAGACGATGTAGGGAACAATGTTGGCGAGGCTGGATTCGCCTCCGGCCTTTCCCGCCACGTCTTTCCAAAACTCGACGACAGACTTGTCCGGACACTGTGCGAGCAGTGTCTCGCGGAACTTTTTGTCAACCATCACCCGGCTGAAGTGGCGGAGGTTCAACGGCAACTGGATGACCTCCGCTACGGGTTTTTCCTTTGGCTCATTGTCGCCGGGTGAAAGTGAGCTCTGCGGTTTCCCGACCTCAGTCCCTAATTCGTTTTTGTCATTCCCATTGGTAGCGCTGTCTTTTTCTACGAGTTCTGCGGCGGGCTTCTCAATCAAACACATCAGCAGGACGGTATTGCGGAAATACAACTCGAACATCGGCCCGCCCGCCGTCCTCATATCCCACAATTCTGCGAAAAAACTCAGCAGTTCGCCGACGACAAATGCCGCGTGCCGGTTCCGGAAAGGCGATTGCGGAATGTCCAGGATGTTGAGTCCCGGTGGCTTTTCGTTCACTTCCGGATCGATGATAAAGACATCCTTCTCGCGATTCTTCGGCACAGCCTCGCGAACGGCGCGATATAGATCTCCATGGGGATCAAGCAGGATAACTCCCTCGCCCCGCTTCATGTCTTCAACAATCATCCTCAGCAGCAGTGTGCTTTTCCCCGTGCCCGTAGCCCCGCATATGAAGGTATGCCTGTCTCTGGATTCCTGTGGCAGGCGCACCTTTTCCCCATCTGCTGTTCCGATCTGAAAACCGGCCTTCGGCAGATCTGGAAGGCTCGGGTTGTGCAGCCGGGAGGCGGTCAGCTTGGTGAACACCTCTGGCGGCGGGAGGATTGACAGAAAACGCCAACCCCGAGGGTAGCAGGCCGAGAGGTCGATGTCCTCCTCGCCCTGAGAGAGATCCTCGCTTGAAACCACGTCGCAATCGCAGGAAAAGATGTCTCGTCCAATAATTTCAAGCGCGGCCGAGGGAACCTGCGGGCCCGTCCACGCTCTCGCCTTCACCCGCCATCCGGAGCGATGCAAGAGCCAGAGCGAGAGAAAAGCCCGTTGTCTTGACGGTCGATCTTCTGGGACAACTCCGCTCAGCGAATGCAAAGTGAGCACCCGCTCCAGAGGTTTGACGCAGGTTCCCAGCAAGTCAAAGCGGGTAAATTCGATCTCAAACCGCATGATCTCGGGGACCTCCAACAGGACGTTGGCCAGAGAACGAAACAGCCGGATCTCTTCAAATGCATGAAATGAAGGGAGCGTTACCGCATGCGCAGGGGTAGGGTGTTCTGAAGAAAATCCGAGAACCCCTTCCGAGAGTCCACTCAGGACCAGCGGACGCGGTCGGATTTTCACCATGCTTTGCAAAGGGCGTTTGCGCGATCCGTGCCGGACAGATGGCAATGATGTCGATTCGCCTCCAACATTGAAATCGAACCCGACATCACGCAGCGCCCGCAGTGCCAAGGCGAGGCGCTCGGCCATCATCCCGTTATCCTCTGCTGCCGGGGCTCCTTCGACCGAAAAATCCAGCTTGCCCTGGGCACCGGTGTTCAGGACAAAGCGGATCATATCCCCTGCGCGGAGGATCGAGAGCAGATGCTGTTCGGGCGAGTTCATTGGCCCTTTCCGTCGTGAGGCAGGGTTTCCGGGGTCCTTCTTGAGTATTCTTGTCTGCCTTCCTGGCGATCCGTTCCACAAGCGGACACGTTCTCCGTGGAGATCCGGATCCCGGTCAGCCGAAACCCGAATGCTGCTTTCCGGCGACCACAGTCAGGTATTTCTACCTTCTCGCTTCTCTCTGGCTTCTCCGGGGTCTCTATCACGATCCGCGAGGTTTCGGGATTCTCGATTTTCATTTTCCCGGGCAAGAAGAAGTCAGGGGTTGTTTGCGGCTGTTCAGGCGATGGGTTCATCTTTGATGATGCGGTAGGCGTTAGTTGAATCAGACGTGTTGGGCGTGAATTTCTTTCACGCTTTCTTGCGAAAGAGGGTGCACTATTTTGCGTCTCTGAGTTGTATGAGGGCGTTGCTGTCGTTTTTCCTTTTCGTGCTACTTCTGCTTGCCCCCATTGTGGCGTCGGGGCAAGACGGGCATGCGGCAGGCTCCCGGCATGGAAGAGCCATGGTCCTGATCGAACATTTTCAGATTCCCCGGGGTGTTGTTGAGATGCATCGCCAAAGGTTGCTCAGATAATCTTCTTCGAAATCCTGAAAGCCCTCCTTTCGGAGCGGCAAGCCATTGCTGACTTGCCGCCCCGGAGTTGCCCCTTCGGCTCAGGCCGCCGCTTCCATAAAGCGCCTGAGAGCCTTCAATGTCTGCCAGATCCCGCCGAAGGCTGCCGGCGTGATCTTGTGCGATTCGAAGAACCGCCGTTCCGGGCTGCTTGCGGCCTCCAACCAGCAACGGTTCTCTTCGGAGCGGGTCAGAGGTCGCAGGCTGGACATGGACCGCCTGAGCCTGTTGATGTTCCGCTCCGCCCGGGTGTTGATCTCGGCGAGCCGCCCGAGGTTCACCCTCGCGATTTCCTTCTCCCCGTCCGATCGTTGGATGTGAAGGGAGAGAACTCCCAGACAGACAGAGACGCGAATGCTCTCGTCTCCGGTGGTTTTGCCCTCCCAAACATGGGGAACATCTTCAATGTCCTCCGATGGAATTTGGTCGAGGTTGTGAATGTCGGCGCGGAAAACCGCCACGACCTGCTTTGCTATGTCGTGCATTTTGACTCCTTTGGTTACTGTCACAGAACAATCCGACGACGGGAATGTGCCCAAGGCACACCTCACCCCCGGATCGTCGGGCAGGAGTTCAAATGCGTGTCGTCAACTCGTCATAGCGGGCTCAAATCTACACATCCTCAGACGGCAAAGCGAAGAAGATCTTTCAGATTTTTTTCTGCGTAACTAGCAGCCTGTCGGACTGAAAAACGAGCGGCAAAAGCCGCCGTTCCGTGATTTTTTTGGTTTGGCGATCACTTCTTGAGTTTGCGGAGCCGGGGACGCGGACCGAAGCGGAAGCCTGTTGGA
>JBAYTU010000173.1:0-3711 GCA_041675465.1 Terrimicrobiaceae bacterium
ACTTCCCATTCTCCCTCAACCCCGGCATGGGCTCCGACCTTTTGTGCGGTCTTCTTTTTCACCACAGTAGTTCGGCTTTTCCGTGCCCTTTTGTCTAGCTTTTTCTTTCCCCCTTTCTCTACCGGCTCCCGTTGGCTTCAAACCAAACGCCCTGACAACAATATATCCCGGCCACATCTTTACTTAATCCGCTGCTAGCCTTTACCTTGCCCTGAGAGAACTCACGCTGGTGAGGATGCCGGCGATCATCGAGTAGGCCACGACGCCGACAAATAGCGCGACGAGCAGAATGATGGCGGGTTGGATAAGGGCGGTCAGGTGCCCGATGCGGGAAGTGAGTTCACGGTCATAACGGCGGGCCGCGCGCTCAAGTGCCGAGGCGATATCACCGGTTTGCTCGCCCACGCCCAAAATATCCATTAAAACAGGCGGGAAAAAGCCAACGCGACGGAGTGCGGAAGCAAGGCTTGTCCCTTCGCCGACAAGAGCGGCGACTTTGGAAAGCAACCCCCGCAGATAGACATTCGCCGTGGCTGCCAACATGAGGTTGAGGCCGTGCAGGAGCGTCACTCCGTTCGAAACCAATGTCGAAAGCGTCTGCAGCATCTCCGCGTAAAATTTTGCCCTGAGCACGGGGCCGAGCACCGGGATGTCGAGCATGGCGCGATGCCACCAGGCGCGTCCGGCGGGTGTCCGGATCGCAGCGCGGATCAAAAGGGCAAGGAGACCGAGAAAGGCGAGGATCGCCCACCACCACTTTCCGCAAAACCCGCTGACGGCGATCAGAATTTGCGTGATCAGGGGAAGTTTCTGGCCGGTTTTTCCGAGGAGCACCGAAAGTTGCGGCACCAGGAAAGTCAGGAAGATGAACATCAGCGCAATCGCCGATGCAAAGACGATGCTCGGATACATGAGGGAACTGAGCACCCGTTTGCGCAGATCCTCGATGAGTTCGAGATAAGCGCACTGGCGTTTGAGGATCTGCGGCAGGGCTCCGCCGGCCTCCCCCGCCGCCACCAGATTGCAATAGAGCGCGTCGAACGTCTTGCCGCATTCCCGCAGGGCCTGCGAAAAACTGACACCGTCCCGCACGCGCTGGCGCAGCTTGGCGGCAACGGTCCTGACCTCCGACTTTTCCTGCCGTTGTTCGATGACCTTGAGGGCGCCCTCGAGCTGGAGACCGGCCTCGAGCAGTTCCGCGAGTTCCTCGGTAAAGTAAAGCAATTGGGCCGAGGAAAGTCGGGCGAGTCCGATCTCCGCAGCTTTTCCGTTCCTTGGCGAGGCGGCGGATCCGCTCTCCCCCACGCTGACCGGTTGCAACCCCTTGTCTCGAAGAATGCGATACGCCTCCGCCCGGGTCGTGGCGGAAATCACGCCGCTCGAAATCCCGCCACCCGGATCGGTCGCTCTGTAGGAAAAATCAGGCACGTTGGGAAAAATGCGAAATGGGAAATGCGAAATGGGAAATGAAAAGCAACCCGCGCAAAGCGCGGCATCGCTTCGTCGTGGCATGGGCGTTCCGACGACGCATGAGACAAATCAACCTAAATTCCGCAGAAGGGTTAACCGCAGATTAACAGAATTATCGCAGATTGAATGAGATAGGATCGAAATATTGCCCCCCAAGCATTCACCTCCCGGGTGAAAGGCAGTGTTTGCCATAATCTGCTTTCTGTCAGTTTGTAATCTGTAATAATCTGCGTTCATCTGCAGTTTTTAGGATCAAAGAGTTCTGCGATTTCATTTTATCTTTCTCAACAACACAGCGAACCACTCGCCATCGTTTATTCTGGCCCAGCAGCCGAACATTTTACCTTCTACGCTTCAATGAAGCTAGTTCTGCTTCGGACCAAGCAAACTCGTCCTGTTTTGTCTTTGGGTCATATCCACTTGCGAGTTTGTTGTAAGCTCTGCTCATAAATTTATGAGCTTCTTCATGGTCGGAAGCATGAATCATCCAATATTGCAACCGTCCGCCACCTTCACCGTCCGGGTTGCTATATATTGGATATGGGAAAGTGTATTTGTAACCAAGTTCTTCCATGAACCGTTCGCGGAAGATTTCAGCAAGGCGGTCTTGAGACGCTTTGAGTGCCACAGAATAATCATCCCGACCCCACCAGCGCTTCATTTGGACATCGGCATCTCTTTTAATATTTTTGAGCGAACGATCCTTCCAACCTGCCATCAGAAAATAAAACAGCTCGATTTTATGCCCTTCCTGCTTGTGCTCCGCCAAGATTTTTACAAGATCCCAGCTACACTCAGTTGTTCTTTGGTCCAAAAGACAAAAGGCAGGCTCCCCGATGGGACGTTGCCCCAGCATTTTTGGAACCTCGATATTGGCATCCCCTTGAATGACGTGAACCTTTCTTTTGTTGGCCGGCACGCTTGCAACCATTCTTCGAAGGGTGCTGGCGCTGGCTTTCTTTAGCTCGAACAGTTCAAACCGATCCAGGCGTTTTCTTTTTGGGCCCGGATCATTCGTCCAGACAAGCCTCGCGGACCAGGCATCCTCCTTCTCTTGAGGACCGGCAAAAGCATCAATATAAGTGCCCCTGTTCGTGACGAAAACGAAGAGTTGAAGGTAGAGCTTGATCAGCAGCGATTTTCGTCTGGTCCAGATGGCAGAGTCAAGGGTTCTGACTTTTTGGGCGACGGGAACACGCGGGACATCGGGAAATAAAAACTCTGAATTCATGCGGCCTTTTGATGAGGTAGTCCATCCCATGTTGCACCATCAAGCATTCGGCCAGCATGGAGCTTTCCCACGGCGGCCATGACGTGACCATCCAATTCGATGATGCGTCCTGATTGCTCTTGTTCGCCATAGACGGGCGCCCAATGGCCCCATTGTTTGAAGTGGAAAGCAATTTTCTTGGATTTGCAAAAGTCCCTCAGAGAACGCACCCAAACGGGATTCATCGGCCTGGCTCCATGTCCGCTTTCTCCTCCCGCAATAACCCAATCAATTGGATGGGTGTGTTTTTTTATAAGGCTCGAAAGATCAATATTCCCCAGAAGCGGCTCGCAACTCAAAAAGCGCACAGCAGCAGGAACTTCGAGAAGAAAAGGAAGCCGAATCGTCGCCTGTTTCTGATTTTCCACGGTCGTCCCAATCCAGACATTCGTCGGCCAACGGCGGTCATTCCATGGAGCCATTTTGAAAATATTCTGGGGGCGTTTCGTCAGGAGGAGCCAGTCCAACATTTTGGTTTTCTCGATAAGTTCCCAAAGTTTCCGACGATACTGCTCAAGGTCAGGCCGTTTTTCAAAAACATCGGACATGCTTGCACAAAACACACGGCTTCGTTCGCCGGTTTGAACGGCTTTCTCATTCCAACTGATTGGCTCACTCCAATGTTTCTCGGAGAAGAACCGCCGTGCCCCGTTTTTTCCCCACACGTTTTGGCCCACCCGTTTCGCCCAAGCCTCGGCGTAACAATTTGCACAAGCAGGAGAAACCTTCGCGCAACCCCACCAAGGGTTAAATGTGTGATGGGTCCATTCGATGGAGGAGTTCATTCCCATAAAGCTGTTTGTATCACTACAGCGCGAAGCTGAGAAGACCGACGTTAAATATTTTCCTCAGAGCCGTTTCATCTGTTTTCTCTATTGATGGGTAACCTGCGTAAGGTTGGCAGGAGTTCGAGCGGGGCTCGGGAGGCGGGCGTGCCGGGTGCGTGGAGGTGGGGCAATCGGCGCCCGCCG
>JBAYTU010000174.1:0-3657 GCA_041675465.1 Terrimicrobiaceae bacterium
CATCGAGACTTTCCGAAGAATTTTGCCGCACATGACTTCCCTTGGCATGGTCGTTGTTCACGACACCGGACTTTGGAACAAATCGCTTTTTGGCACCGTCCATAGCGACTTGGCCCGAAAAGCTCCGGCAGGATGGATAACAGGCGCTTTCTATGCCCATCAGCAGGATGAGCGGTCGTTTATCAATTGGATTCTGAGCGAGCACAAAGAATTCGGCTCCATAAATTTCCACTCTGCCCGCAAGTTGAGGCATGGCTTCACCCTGCTCCAGCGCCAAACCCCTCTTGTTGTCAACCGATGAAAATTTTTGTCACAGGCGCCACCGGTTTCATCGGTTCGCATTTTGTTCGGGCGGCAGTGAAGCAAAAATATGAAATCACCGCCCTCAGATATCCAGGAACCTCTCCTGTCATATCTGTGGCTGATAACCTGGAGGAGCGTGCTCAAATCACTTGGATTGATGGCGCGCTCTCTGATGTTGCCTCGGAGCGCATGGCTGGAATTGATGCCTTGGTCCACTTGGCGGCGGCGGGAGTAAATCCCAAGCAAGCGTCCTGGGACCTCTGTTTCGACGTCAATGTGAGCCAGAGCATTCAGATCTGGAGACGGGCAGTCTCGGCAGGGATCAGGCGATTTGTCATCTGCGGGTCATGTTTTGAGTATGGTCTTTCCGGCGAGCGCTTTGAATTCATTCCAACGAGCGCTCCGCTGGAACCGAGTGGCGCCTATCACGCATCAAAAGCGGCCGCCACCATGTCCGCCATCGCGCTGTGCGTCGAAAATCAACTGGCTCTCTCAATCCTTCGTCCATTTCATGTCTTTGGGGAAGGGGAGGGACCGGATCGTCTCTGGCCCTCTCTTCGCAAAGCCGCTCTTGCAGGCGAGGACTTCCCCATGTCTCCCGGCGAACAAATCCGCGACTTCATCCCCGTCGAGGAGGTCGCCCAAGCCTTTCTGAGAGCGCTCGCCACCAGGCACCCGATACCCGGAAAACCTTTGCTCGCCAACATCGGCGCCGGAAAACCCCGGACGCTTCTGGAGTTCTCGCAGTATTGGTGGAACCACTGGAACGCAAAAGGCAAGCTCCTTCCCGGCGCTCTCCCCTATCGCCCCAACGAAGTCATGCGCTATGTCCCGGAGGTCTCCCCCCTTTAACCCGCCACGAAATCTTCCCCCTTTCCGCATTCAGATCCAGTTTCCTGTCGCCGGCCCAAGGCCGGCCATTGACAGAACGGCGATCCATCAATAGCATGGATACATGCAAAAGATACAGATCCTTTTTCCTGATCCTGTGATGCGCAAGCTCAAAGAGTTTGCAGCAATCGAAGACCGCCCCATCAGTGAAATTGTTCGCCGTGCGGTGGAACGGGCGCTACAGCAAAGCCCCCTGCCATCCGCACCCGGAAAAAAATTCCCCACCTTCCATGGGGGGGGAGCCCGGATTTCCGCCGCCGAGATGAAGCAGGAGATTTACGGGGATGATGAATAGCCTGGACACAAATATCCTCGTCTACGCGGCGGATGAAGATGCTGCCGAGCACAAGGCCGCGAGTGTTGTCGTTGACGAGATGCTGGCAAACCCAAGGGAATGGATCCTCGCCGACCAAGTTCTATTTGAATTCTACAGGGCAGTAAGGAATGCCCGCATTTTCCGGCACCCCCTTGGCGCGAAGGAAGCTGCATTGCGGATACAATTTCTCCAAAGCGAGAGTGGGGTTGCCCGTTGCTGTTACGAGCTTGCCCAGTGGGACGCGGTCTTTCCCCGGCTGGCCGACCGCGGCACCCCGGCGACACGGACTCACGATATCGTTCTGGGAGTCACATTGAAATCAAATGGCGTGCAACGCTTTTTTACCCGCAATACCAAGGACTTCCATGCAATCGGCTTCCGCGAACTCCTCAATCCCATAGACGATTCACCCTGAGGAGCCGTCAAGAAATAAAGGTACACTCCACCGCATAGCGTTTTCGGAAAACAGGAGGCTCACACGAAGGCGCGAAGAAATCTCAGGACATTCTGGGAAGAGCCGATTCCCGGATATAGGACCGGCCCTCTGTGATTTATCCGGGCTAACATAAGCGCTGGAGGAATGGCCGCCGTGCCGTCCCATAATCTGGATTGCGCGAAGAACAAATGGGCGCAGACGGCGCGGCGCCCTCCCAAACACCACGACGCGATTTCGTCCCAAATGCCCGTAAGGCGCTGTTCAGAACTGGTACCTTTTACTCCCATCCTTTTTGTGGCCAATTCGCCTTCCCTGAAAACCGAACACCGAAAACCGAACACTGAAAACTTTGTACAGCCCCCGCTTTTTTCGCCTTCCGTCCTCCGTTTCCTGTAATTCCTGTAAATTCTGTTAATCCTGTCAAACCCCCGCTCTCCGCTCTTCCTGAGCACTGAACACTTTCTTCGCGACCCCAGCGGCCATTGACCCGACCCGGCAGAGACGGTAACATCACCAAGCATGAAGACATTCGGAATCCGTGAGGATGTTCTGCGGGACACGCGATACCCGGTTCACCGGATCGCCGACCGGCTCCTCCCGTATCTGAAGGTTCTTGTGGAACAGTTCCACCCCGAGCAGGTGATTTTGTTTGGCTCGTATGCCTATGGGAGCCCCGACGAGCATAGTGATGTGGACCTTCTGGTTGTCAAACCGATCCAGCAGAGCCGGATAAAAGACAAAGTCGCGATGCGTTCCGCATGGTGGCCGATCCTGCGGCAGGGGAGTCCGCTTTCTTTTGATCTCCTGCTTGCCAAACCCGAAGAGCGCCTCAAGATGGAGGCGGATGCCAATTCGTATTACGGCGATATTGTGCGCCGAGGCATCCAAGTCGTATGACCACGGATCCCTCCAACCCGGATGCTTGGTATGTGCTCGCAAAGGACCGGTTGGAGAAAGCGGACGCCCTATTCGCTCAGTTCGGAGCATCTTGGTCCGGCGTGGAACTGCTTCAAGAGGCCGCCGAAAGATACCTGAAAGGTTTCTTGGTCGCACGCGGATGGAAAATTGTGAAAACCCACGATTTGAACCGTCTTTTGGCATCCGCCTGCGAATTTGACGACTCTTTTTCGTGCTTCGCAGCACCCTGCCAGATTCTGACGGAACAGTTTTGGGAGCAACATTACCCGGGAGGCGATCTGGACGAAGTTGGCGAAGGTTATTCCGATTTGCGTGATGCGGTTGGCAGAATGGTTCATCTCATACTCAAACTCCCCAAGCACTGAACACTTGCTTCGCTCCCGTCCTCATCTCCCCAATGGATTATCCTAAATACCGAAATGGAATCTCACGCAGAGTCGCAGGGACGCAGAGGAGAGGAAGTTGCGAAAAATGGGTCGCGCATCTTGCGGATGATTGGTGATCTCCCTCCAACTCTCTGCGGCTCGGCGACTCTGCGTGAACCCCTCCCCCTGCATTTTCCTTTTTGGGATTATAGGGTCGCCCCTCTGTGATTTATCCGGGCTAGCATAAGTGCTGGAGGGATGGCCGCCGTGCCGTCCCATAATCTGGATTGCGCGAAGAACAAACGGGCGCAGACGGCGCGGCGCCCTCCCGAATACCACGACGCGATTTCGTCTCCAATGCCCGTAAGGCACCGTTCAGAACTGGCCCCTTTTTCTAACGGCCGCCCTCCGTTTCCGGTTTCCTGTAA
>JBAYTU010000175.1:0-3657 GCA_041675465.1 Terrimicrobiaceae bacterium
CATTCGTAGGCCGGTAGCGGGAACGCAGCCTGGTTATCCGTAGAAAAAATACACGGAAAGATATTGTCAGGGATAATAGTCTATGATATATCATAGACCCAACAAATGGGATACCCAACGACGGTCCAGTTGATCGCGCGGAAAAAAACCGGGCGGTGGTACTCTGCCCCGCGAAATCTCGAACTCCATGACCGTGCCCAAATCGCTGTCCCTTTGCTTGCTGACCGCGGTTTATGCGCGCTCATTCCCAAATCTTCACGCGGTTCAATTTGTCCGATGGCCAGCGGTGGTTTTACAATTACGCTCGGTGCAGATTGCGCGTTCAATCCAGAGTTTGTGCTTGGGATTTTAAATTCGAAACTTTCGTTCTGGTTTCTAAGGCAAATCAGCAATGTCTTTCGTGGCGGTTGGATTACTTGCACAAAGCAATATTTCGGCGAGTTGCCAATCGTTCGCCTTGATTTGAAACAGGTAGCCGACAAATCCTGTCACGACAAACTGGTTTCGCTGGTGGAAAAGATGCTGGTCTTGATGCCGGGTCTGCGGGCCGCCACCTCCGAACGCGAAAAATCAGCGCTTCAAAATGCGGTCAGCGCGACCGACCGGCAGATAGACGAACTCGTCTATGACCTCTACGGCCTGACGCCCGAGGAAATTTCTATTGTCGAATCTTCCGTGTAGCCGTTGCGCTTGGCCTCCCGAGCGTTCAGCGAATCAATCCCGGAGGAACTTGCCGTATTTTTTCCGAATGGCCGCCGTCATGGGCTGGAACCCGTTTTTGCGCAAAATGCGTTCGCATTCGGCTGCGGGGAAGGAATCTTCCTTTTGCGGGATCTCCACGAACGGGAGCCCGGCATCAGTTTTCCCGAAAGAAACGGATATGTTCCTCTGCGTTGGTTTTGAAATCACTGATGGCATTTTGAAAGACCTCCTTTCTACTTGAATCGAAAAACCACTGTTTTGCAAGCGTTCCCCCCTTGATTCCGAGAATGTCCTGATGGGGAGTCCCATGCGCGCAGTCGTATCTGGCGACGCAATACACCTTGCCCTCGATCTCCGCCAGGAGGACGACCCGGAAGGAAACCGTCTCTCCGCCGACCGTTTGATGCCAGGCCAGAATCAATGCCGATTCGAGCCACACGAAAAATTCTTTCTCAGGCATGGGGCGGTAAAGATACCTCTCTCTTCTCGTCCTGGGAATGACGTTTTTGCCTCTTGCCAGGTCATCTGGGCAAAAGCCATGCAGATGAGTTGCTGGCGACAGCCAAAATGCCGGACACGAGACTCCGCATCGTAGCGTTCGACCAAGCGGTCGAGGGTTTGGCGATGCACAAGATCGAGAACCTGGGACAGGATGAAGCGGCCGGAATTCATACGCCAGCCTGTCTGAGAGGGCTCCAGAATTCAAATGCGTCACATCGATTTCGCCGCGCAAGCCGCTCATTTTATGATTCTTCCAGAACTTCATCAGTCAGTTAACCGGACACCCGTGCGACAAAATATCAATAAACCATGCCTGCCCCCCCTTTCCCCCTGCCCCTTGAATTGTCGCTGTCACGCAATAGCGGAAGGGCTTGTTGCCCTTGGCAAGAACTTGGAAATCCCGGCTATTGAGCAAGACATCCCTCTGGATGCTCACACTGGCTCCGCCTCCGCCCTGCCCGTGGAATGATGCAGTCCATGCCCACATGGTCCTCCTTCTTCGCCTCGTGTGAACGCTGGCAATAGGTCGGCGTGAGCTTTCCGTAGTGCTCGGCATCGAAGTATTCGGCGAGCTGTTTGCGGTAAGGCTCGGGGTTGGGCCGCAGAGCGACCCGGTCGCGGAGCCTCCAGCCGAGAAAGGCATCCTCCTTTGCGGCAGAGTCGCGCAGGACCCGCACGGCACCGATCCAGACAACATTGTCGGCGCCGATGGCTGCTGCGATCCATTCCCGAAGACACGTCAGCGCGGCGAGCGAAGAAGGCATGCGGAGCGGACGTTAGCGGCGACGAGTGAAATACCGAGAACAGGATTTATCCAATGGACAAGCGGCGCGGGCTACTGCGGTCTAGCCGACACGCCCGCGTAGTTTCTTCGTCTCGCCGCGCCGGCGTTTGTCTTCCACGAGCTTGCGTTTGGTGCCCCGCGAGCGCTTGGCTTTTTGTCGGCGGGCCTTTGAGGCTTCCGCTAGCTGCTCCTGGCGCTTTTCCGCCCGCTGTTTTTCAAAACGGTCCAGCAGCCGTTCCAGTGCGATCTGGCGGTTCATGGATTGCGAACGGCTGTCCGAGGCCGTGACGATGAGTCCGGTCGGGATATGCTTGAGCGTGACGGCTGTCGAGACCTTGTTGACGTGCTGGCCGCCGGGCCCGCTGGAACGGTGGAAAATTTGCACGAGGTCTTCATCACGGAGCCGCATCATGCGAACGAGTTTCACGCGGGGTTTGAAATTCCGCAAGACCTGTGATGGAATGCCGGATTCCATGGAACTTCGAACCACGCGGCAGGACGGCAAGACGCTCGACGAGATGAGGTCCGGGGACCTGTGCGTGCGCATCGACCGCCAAGGGGCCGAAATGGTAAGCATCGCCTTGAATGGCGCGGGGTTCTTGTACCGGGACGGGCAAACCTCTGCGCCGGTTTCCGGCTGGGCGAACCATGCGACGGTCACGGGCTATTTTCTGCACCGGCTCTGGAAGGAGCAGTCGGTTTATCGCGGTTCGACGATCCGCGGAGGGGATCACGGGTTTCTGCGCCATTTTGAATTTGCGGAGCCTGTGCGCCTTTCGGACAGGCTGGCGTACCAGGTAAATGCCGGCCAGATTCCGCCGGCGGCGTATCCGCTGAAGGTCTCGCTGACATTGAGTTACCGGCTCACCGGCTCCGGCGTGCAAGTGGGATTCGAATTCACCAACGAGGAGCCGGACCGGGATGCGCATGTCAGTTTCGGCCTCCACCCCGGCTTCGCTGTGGGAAGCGTCGAAGAGGCGCGGGTGATCCTTCCGCCCGGACGATACGTCCGCCATATGGCTTCGGGGAACTTTCTCGACGGGGTCACCGAAGTCCTGGATTTTCCCGGCGGCGAATTCCCCTATCCGAAACCCGGCCTGCCGGGGTCGTTCATCCTCGGGATCGAGGGCCTGGAAAACAGGACGTTTCGCATCGAAGACCCCCAAAGAGGAACGGCGCTGGGACTGGATTTTTCCGAGGTTCCTTACGTAACATTCTGGAGCGATTCGGATGATTTTCTTTGCATCGAGCCCTGCTGGGGGTTTCCGGACAGCAATCCTCCCGTGGCATTTGAAAAAAAGCCGGCATCCAAATCATTCCGCCCGGCAGCGTCCTGCGTCGCGGCTTCTCCATCCAACCCACCATTTCGACATGATCACATCGCTCCTCGCCTTCACCATCCGGATGGCCCTCGTGGCCGGCATGACTTTTCTTTTCGTGGTTCTTTTCGAACACGGTCCCGCAAATTACGTGGAAAACGTTCAGGCGGATTTTTCGGCTCTTTTTCAGTTTTGCAGATAAAGAATTGAGTCGGCAGCCTTCGCTGCGCTTGAAGGGAGTGTGAAAATCCAACTGCAAGCACTGTATAAAAGCGAAGGCTACCGAATCGAGAAAATAGTCACTGATGGGGAGAGGGCGCAAGTCAATCTGGTCAGGGATGAGCGCTGCTC
>JBAYTU010000176.1:0-3647 GCA_041675465.1 Terrimicrobiaceae bacterium
AAGGGAAGAAATGAGAGGGGAGAGGTTCGACGACCTGTCGATAACGCGAGGGAGGGCGAAGCTCCGTCTGAGCCGTAATAAATGGGCTCACACGGAGGTTCGCCCTCCCATCGTTGACGTTACGCGCGGATCAGGGTTCTCCTTTCGCTTGCGGCGACAGCCTGTTAACCGTATGCAGGGGCATGTTGAATGAGGAAATGGTGCGCGAGTCGCTTCGCGCGGTAAAATACCCCGGATTCTCCCGGGACATCGTGTCGTTCGGGCTCGTGCGCGAAGTCCGCATCGAGGGAGGAAATGTGCAGATCCAAATCGCCGTCTCCACGAACGAGCCGAAAGTGGCTGCCCAGATCCGGGATGAGGCCCTCAAGGCCGCGCAATCCGTCCCGGGTGTCGCCACGGTGAACGTCAAGGTCGACGTCCAGGCCCCGGCATCTCCCGCAGGCGAAGCCGGCCCCGTAAAAATCGAGGGCATCCGCCACGTGATCGCGGTCGCCAGCGGGAAGGGTGGCGTCGGGAAATCCACGGTCGCCGCCAACCTGGCCCTCGCCCTGGCGCAGGCGGGGCACCGGACGGGGCTCTGCGATTGCGACATTTACGGGCCCAGTGTCGCCCTCATGTTCGGCGGGAACGAACGCCCGACGGCCGACGACGCAAACCGGATCATCCCGATCCGGCGCTACGGCGTCTCGCTCATGTCGATGGGATTTCTTTTGGACGACGGCTCGCCGGCTGTCCTTCGCGGCCCGATGGTGACCCGCTACACCCAGCAGTTCCTCCGGCAGGTCGCCTGGGGGGAACTCGATTTCCTCATCCTGGATCTGCCGCCCGGCACCGGGGACATCCAGCTCACGATCGTCCAGACCGTCGCGCTCAGCGGCGCGATCATCGTCACCACCCCGCAGGAAGTCGCGCTGATCGATGCCCGCAAAGCCACCGCCATGTTCGGCAAAACGAATGTCCCGGTGCTCGGGATCGTCGAGAACATGAGCTTCTTCCTCTGCCCGGGTGACGGAAAACGCTACGACATCTTCGGGAGCGGCGGAGGGCGCCGCGAAGCCGAACGTCTCCGCGTCCCCCTGCTCGGAGAGGTCCCGATCGAACCCCTCGTGAGGGAATCGGGCGACACGGGACGCCCGGCTGTCGCGGCCCATCCGAAAAGCGCCGCCGCAGGGGTTTTCCGGAATGTCGCCTCGACGATCGCAGCCATCGCGAAGCGGTAGCGCAGGCCGCCCAATGGATTCCGCCCATGTTGTGGAGGCGGTTTGTGCCAACGGCCCGTTGAACCGCGACAGGCCATTGGCACAAGGGCCTCAGGGAACCAAAAGGCGTCGGCCGGTGAGTTTCTCGAAAGCCTCCAGATATTTTTCCGATGTCCGGCGGATCACGTCCGGCGGGAGCCTTGGTGCCGGGGGCGATTTGTCCCAGCCGAGTGACTCGAGATAATCACGCGCGAATTGCTTGTCGTAGCTGGGAGGGCGGATCCCGGGTTTGCAGGATTCCTCCGGCCAGAACCTCGAGGAATCCGGGGTCAGGCATTCGTCGATGAGCAGCAACTCGTCGCCCGCGATCCCGAATTCGAATTTGGTGTCCGCGACGATGATGCCCGCCGCAGCGGCCTTTGCCCGGCCGTAATCGTAAAGTTCGACCGTGCGGGCGCGGACTTCGTGGGCCAGCTCGTCTCCGAGAATCGAACGGAACTTCCTCCAGGTGATGTTCTCGTCGTGCCCGCCCTCCGCCTTCGTCGCCGGGGTGAACAGCGTCGCAGGCAGCCGCGAAGCCTGGAGCAATCCCGGGGGCAATTCCTGCCCGCACACGGTGCCGCTCTCCCGATATTCCTTCCACCCCGAACCGGCAAGATACCCCCTCGCCACGCACTCGACCGGAAGCGGGCGGGCCTTCCTGACCAGCATCGAACGCCCGGAGAGCTCCGCCTTGAACGGCTGAAGCGCTGCGGGGAACGAGGCGAAATTCGCGCTGAGAAAATGGTTGGGCACAAAATCCAGGGTTTCGAACCAATACGCCGACATCTGCGTCAAGACCTCGCCTTTGCGGGGAATCGCATCCGGGAGAATGCAATCGAATGCGGAAATCCGGTCCGTGGCCACCACCAGCAGGTTCTCGCCAAGGTCGAAAACCTCGCGCACTTTTCCGCTCTTCAGCTTTTTGATTCCGGGCAGATCGCATTCCAGAAGGTCCATGTCCCGTCGTTAGCATCACTCAACCACCAGCGCGAGGCGGATTTCGCGCGCGGCCATCTTTTCTCCCCAAATCCGCGTAAGGGAAGAAATGAGAGGGAGGGCGAAGCTCCGTCCTGGGAGGGCGAAGCTCCGTCTGAGCCGTAATAAATGAGCTCACACGGAGGTTCGCCCTCCCGTCGTTGGCGTTACGCGGATTTGGGAGGAAAAACTGCGGCTGGATAATTTCCCGAAGACCCCGCATGATGCCCGGATGATAGAGGCCATCGAAAAACTTCTCGCCACCCAGGACAAAGACCGGCGGCTCCGCACCTTCCGCGCCGAACTCGCCGCAATCCCGGCCGAGAAGGCCGCCAAAGAACGCCTGATCGCCGAAGCCGCCGCCCGGCTCGAAAATGCCCGCACCCGCGCCAAAGAAATCGAGGTCCAAAAAAAATCCCTTGAGGTCGATGCCGCCTCCCAGCGCGACCAGATCGCCCGCTACAAGACGCAGCAGATGCAGACCCGCAAAAACGAGGAGTTCTCCGCACTCTCCCACGAAATCGAAACCGTGGAAAAATCCATCACCCGGATCGAGGACCGCGAGATCGAGCTGATGGAAGAAGCCGAGGCGCTCAGGCCGCAGATTTCCTCCGCAGAGCAAACCTGCGCCGCAGACAAGGCCAGGTATGAGGCCCAGATCGCCAACCTGGGGGAAAAAGAGGCCAACCTGAAATCCCGGATCTCCGAGCTGGAAGACGCCCGCCAAAAAGCCGCAGCCGAAATCGAGGAGGACCTCCTCGACCGCTACAACCGCCTTTTCCAAACGAAAAACGCCGCCGCTGTCGTCGCGCTCGAACACGAGGTGTGCACCGGCTGCCACATGAAAGTCACCACCCAGACCAGCGTCGAGCTCCGCGCCGGAAAAACCATCATCTCCTGTCCGCAGTGCGGCAGGATCCTTTTCACCCCGGCCTGAAAAAAAGGCCGGGCAGGGATCGCTCCCCGCCCGGCGCAATTTGTTAAACTCGAATCCCGCCTTGCTCCGCGCGTTCAACGTCTCCGCGCGAGGGGGTGCCGGATTCAAATCCCGTCCTTATTTGGACATTCCGACGCTGCTCGGAGCCGGAGCCGGCTTTGGCTTGCTGGCGCAAGCGCCGAGGCTGAGAGCGGCGGTGGCGACGGCCACGACTGCTGCGATTTTGACAAATTTCACGATGAGTTCCCCCTCCTTTCCTGGCATGTTGCCGACAGGGACTCTGGCATATCCGCCTCGTGCGACAACAAGAAAATTCCCTCTTTTTGCGCCGTCCCCCAATGAGAGGGGGAGCGGATCGATGAGATGTTGATAACGCGAGGGAGGGCGAAGCTCCGTCCTGGGAGGGCGAAGCTCCGTCTGAGCCGTAATAAATGGGCTCACACACCACCGGCAGCCGGGAGGCTGCGGGGAAGCCTGCCGCAGGCAGCCCGTCA
>JBAYTU010000177.1:0-3598 GCA_041675465.1 Terrimicrobiaceae bacterium
CGACTCCAAACTGCAATACCTGATCACCGCCCACGACCCCGATGGCGGCCGCTTCACGATTTCCAGCCGGGTCGAGGGCGAGGAGGATGGCGTCTTGCGCCATTGCCGGGGGCGGATGCTTCCGCTGTCCGATCCCAAACCGGAAACACTGGATTTGCGGATTCTCCGCACGAACTGTCCGCAGTTGGTAACGGTCGAGGAATTTTACGAAAAGCTGGAACGTCGCGGACTCCGGTATGGGCCGGCGTTCCGTCCAACAAGGGAAATCCAAGTGGGCGAAGGTTGTTTTTTGGTCCGTTTGGACACGACGGAGGCTTCCTTGGACGACACGCATCTGTTGCATCCGACCCTGTTCGATGCAGCTATCCAACCGGTTCTCTTTTGCGCAAAAGGCGAACGGCTCTTTGTGCCGTTCTCTTTCGAGCAGTTCGAATACTTTTCCCGACCCAAGCAGCCGGAGTGCTATGCCTTCGGCAGACTTCTGAGCGAGACGGAGACGATGATTGTCGCCGATGTCTGGCTCATGAGCCTGGAAGGAGAAATCCATGCGCGCGCTCGGGGAGCCGCCTGCCAACTGATCGAAACAACATCGGGTTCGGAATCCCCGGCCCTGGAATACGAAATGGTGTGGCACCCGGAGCCGGCCCAGGCTTCCCCAGGCGTGGACGGATCGCAGGTCATAATCGTCTCCGGCGGCACGGATGCAGCGGCTGATCATCTCTTGCGGCAACTCCCCGGTTCCCTGTTCCAGTCGCTTGCGGAAACCCGGAACGGTGACTTTGTCCGGGAACTGTCAAATCACGCCGATCGCAGCCGCATCGTCATCTTTTGGGGCGGGCAGGTCGAGGTTGCGGAGACTTCCGGATCGCTTCTCAATCTGATCCGCATGTTCCAGGCCATTGCCACAACCCGTCCGGGCGGGGCGGATGTGACCCTGGTCACGCGGGGGGCACTGGCTGTCGCCGAAGACGAAACGATAGTCTCCCTCCCTGACTTTGCCGTCAGCGCCCTTGGATTGGTGGCGCACAACGAATTCGAGTCGCTTCTCTGCCGTTCGGTCGATCTTCCCCTCGAGAGCGGGGGAGTCCAGACGGAATGGATCCTGTCAGAGATGGCCTCGGGCACCTCGGGCGAGATTGCCTATCGTGCCGGACAACGATTCGTCAGCGCGCTCATTCCCCGAGCCCAAGAACAATCGCCGGTCAAGCTCGTCAAGGGAACAACTGACGAACCGGTTGAACTTCGAGTCGGGTCAAAGGGAAAACTGGAATCCCTGCGGTTTGAACGAGTCGGGCGAATTGATCCCGGTCCGGGTGAGATCGAGCTTCGGGTCCATGCGACGGCCGTCAACTACAAGGATCTTCTCAAGGTCGAGGGACGCATTCATCCGATTGCCCTTGAGAATACCTTCAATGGTTCTCATTTCGGCATGGAATGCGCCGGCATTGTTGTCCGTAGCGGCCCCGGTTCCCGCTTCCAGGCCGGAGACCGCGTCGTGACTCTGGTGCGAAGGGGATTCCGGAGCTATGCGACGGTTGCCGAGACCTTCGCCTTCGAAATTCCACGCCACATGGGAATGGAAGCGGCCGCAATCCCCGTGGTGTATCTCGCCGCGTATCGCGGGCTGATTGAACTGGCTGCGCTTGCGCCCGGGGAACGCGTTTTGATCCATCAAGCGACCGGCGGCCTTGGTCAGGCGGCTGTCGGCATTGCGCGGCGGATCGGGGCGGAGATTTTCGCCACAGCAGGATCCGAGGAGAAGCAGCAGATCTTGAGAGACCAGGGCATTCCCCATGTTTTTTCATCGCGCAACCTGGATTTCGGCCAGCAGATCCGGACGGCGACTGCAGACGAAGGCATCGACGTGGTCATCGGAGCCCAGACGGGACAAGCCATACACGTCAGTCTCGATCTTCTGCGCAGTGGAGGGCGTTATGTTGAAATGGGAAAAAGGGATATTGCCGAAGATCTCGGACTTCCGATGAGAGCCTTCAACAAGAACCTGACTTTCATGGCCGTCGACATCGACCGACTCACACAGGAACGTCCCGATCTCGTGCAGGACACCCTGCGAACGATATTCCGCCATTTCGAACAGCGGGAATTTACATTGGGACCGACGCGATTCTTCCCGGTCGGCGGGATTCATGAGGCGTTCCAGGAAATGGCGCTCAGCCGTCACGTGGGCAAGATCCTGATCGACTTCTCCCAAGGGGAGATTGATATCGTGGAAAGCGCAACCATTTCTCCCGCCATGAAACGGGACGGATGCTACATCGTGACGGGGGGGACTTCCGGTTTTGGAGCGATGACCGCCAGGTGGATGGCCGCTCAGGGAGCCGGAAAAATCCTGCTCGCAAGCCGCTCCGGGCCGAATGCTCCCGGAGTGGCAGACATCATCGGGGAGATCGTGTCCCACGGGACGCAGGCAGAGGCCCTGCCCGTGGATGTCACAAACGAGCAGGATGTCCGGGGGCTGCTTGCGGCGGCGAATGATGGAAACTTCTCGCTGAAGGGGATTGTTCACGGGGCCATGGTGCTCGATGACGCGATGATGGCTGATGTGACCGAAGAAAGCTTTCTTCGCGTTTTTCGGCCAAAAGTCCTCGGTGCCTTGAACATCGCGTCCGCGCTGGGAGAAAGCCAGGGGCTGGATTTTCTGGTGTTCTACTCGTCTGTTTCCGCACTTGTGGGCAATCGGGGACAAACCAGCTACGTGGCCGCCAATCGGTTTCTCGACGGGTTGGCCCGCGTTTTGCGCGACCGTGGTATTCCCGCCACATCCATCAACTGGGGAGCCCTCGCAGAGTCGGGGGTTGTGGCCCGCGATGAGCGGCTGGTGTCGGTTCTCAACTCGGCTGGAATCACCGGACTGACGGACGCCGAGGCCTTGGAAGCCTTGGGAAGGGCAATCCGGTCTCCAAAAGACCAGATCGGAGTTTTCAAGGTCGATTGGGAAAAATGGCATGCTGCAAATCCGAAGGTGTCCGGCGATCCCCGATTTCGTGATCTGGGGAACCGTAGCGGGGATGGAGATGAAGGCGGTGCCTCGGCGATGATTCGGAAAGATCTTGCCGATCGCACCCGGGAACAGCGCCTGCGCGTTTTGGAGGACCATCTCCAGGAGGTGCTCGCTGCCACGTTGAGGATGTCCAAGGAAACAATCTCGGTGAATCGGAAGCTGAGTGAAATGGGAGTGGACTCCCTCATGGTCCTGGAGTTGGGCCTCGGCATCAGGGAACGCTTGGGCGTGAATTTCTCCGCCATGGAATTCCTGAAGGGACCGAACATCCAGCAGCTTGCCGAAATGGCCGAAAACAAAATTTGGAGCAATGGAAACAGTTAGCCGGGAGACAGCAAAACGTGGAAAAAACAATTGTTGGCACAGACAGCTTGGTTGCCTTTAGGAACACCTCCGGCATTACCGGCAGGGGAACGCTGGTACATATTTCCAGGTCGATTGCGGTTTTTGAGGTTTACAATCCCTATTCGTTGATCCAGCTCAGCGAGGTCTTGCAGGAAGTGGCCGTCATGCGGGGCGAACGCGTGATTTACAGCGGCAAGGGCGTTGTCACAAGCCTTGTCGCCACCGGGCTCA
>JBAYTU010000178.1:0-3427 GCA_041675465.1 Terrimicrobiaceae bacterium
AAGGCTCTTACCTCCCAAAGCCTGCGGAACTTTCACATTCCCACCGGACCCCGTTCCAAGATCCCCGTGATTATCTCGAAATAAAACTCCCCCGATTCCCCGCGATTATCGCGACGCGTAACACCATTCCACCTACGAATTCAGCATTCTGTTTCAACGGTTTACTGGTTCTATTCTAGGATCTGATGGAGATTGTGCAACGAATGGCTTGCCGCATGGATCAGGATAGATTCTGTTACAGGCATTCCATGAGCTTTTCCGTTCTTGAGTTATGTGCAGGGGGAGGAGGGCAGGCCCTTGGGCTGGAGATGGCAGGTTTCCACCACGCGGCTGCCGTTGAGTATGAACCGCAGTTTTGCACCACGCTCAGGCTGAACCGGCCACATTGGAATGTGAAACAGCAGGATATTCGCGACTTGCGACCGTCAGATTTTACGGGGATTGATCTTCTCGCGGCCGGTGTTCCGTGTCCCCCATTCAGCATTGCCGGGAAGCAACTTGGCGAGGATGACGATCGGGATATGTTTCCCGCCGCCATGGCGGTTATTCGAGGCGCGAAACCGCGCGGCGTCCTTTTTGAGAATGTGCCGGGGCTCGCATCGGCGAAGTTTTCAGCATACCGCGACAAATTGTTGAAGGAACTTTCGAGTCTGGGTTATCAGCCGGAATGGAAGGTTCTCAGCTCCTCACATTTTGGAGTTCCACAACTGCGCCCGAGATTTGTTCTGATTGCCCTCCAACCAAGGGATGCGGAGTGTTTTCGCTGGCCCTCCCCGCAACTCAAACCCGTGCATGTTGGCGAGACGCTTGTGGATCTCATGGCGGAAAACGGCTGGGACGGTGCCGAAGCTTGGGTGAGTCGGGCCGCAGGTGTTGCCCCCACGCTTGTTGGAGGGTCCAAGAAACATGGTGGACCGGATCTTGGACCAACTCGGGCCAAGCGCCAATGGCGCGAACTCGGCGTTGATGGGATGGGGATAGCCGACGAGGCTCCCGATGTCACTTTTCCCCAGGAGGGATTTCCTCGTCTCACCGTTCGCATGGTTGCCCGAATCCAAAGTTTTCCTGACTGCTGGGCATTCTCTGGCCGCAAAACAATTTCATATCGACAGGTGGGCAATGCTTTCCCTCCGAATGTCGCGCGGGCGGTTGGTTTGTCGATTGTCGCTGCATTCAAGCGCCAGTCCCGTTACACGACAGCGGCCGAAAGTGAGATTTTTGAACCCAGACTTTTAGAGAAACCACGTTCCATATGCCGTCACAAAAAGGCTCAAAAGCTCGCATCCTAGAATTCTTCCTTAACAATGTTGGCGTCGTTCTGAAATCGAAAGAGATTCAGGCTGCCAGTGGAGGTGCCGCTGAATGGGCTCGGCGTGTTCGTGAACTTCGAAATGAAGAAGGGTATCAGATTCTTTCGCATAAAGACCGGGCCGATTTGAAACCAGGTCAGTATTTGCTCGAAACCAAGAAACGCGTTCCAGCATTCAGGCGAGAAATATCGAAAGAAACGAGGGCACGTGTATTGGAGAGAAATGGCTTCACCTGTCAAAACTGTGGACTGGCTGCAGGCGATCCCGATCCATTCAACTCAGCACGCACGATCAGGCTCACGATGGGACATATCATCGACAAATCGAAAGGCGGGCCAGACACCTTTGAAAACTTGCGGGCGGTTTGCACGAATTGCAACGAGGGGCTTCAGAATGCAAGTCTCCCCAAACCGGATCGGATTCAACTATTGTCTCAGGTCCGGCGTGCAACATTGGATGATCAGAGAGCCCTTCTTGAATGGATGCTGCAGAAGTTTAAGCTGAAAATCAGACCCCAATGCTAACCCCCCATCACGACAGCGAAGTCATATGGAATGCCAGTAGCTGCTGCAATTTGGCATTGGAGAATGTTAATCATTCCGGCGGCGCCTAAGTATGAATTTCACCATTCCATACTGGTCCGATACTAGAGCTTTAAGTGTATTGTACTCAATGTCTTCCCAGTCGCCAAGCTTGCTGGCCCATCGACCATCTGCAAGCTGTCTTGCAACATGCGTGAACTCGGCTTTTTGGCCATATATTGCAATTTTTTCATAACCGTATTCCAAGTCGGAGGAATCGCATTCCTCGAACCCCGCAGTAAGGATGAACATTTCCTTGAATGCATCTACAGAATACGCCTCTGGAGCGTTTTTTGGCCAATACTGATACTCGTTTGGGAAAGGCTGCCACCATCGTTCCTGGTCCTCTAAAGACCACGCTACGCAATTGTATTCCTCTGTTTCCAGGAGCATTGGGCGACTCTCTTCAGGGTTCCAAGCGCCACCGGCGCTTATCCCGCCATTGGTCGCCAACGGCAATCGGAGTTTCATCCTCGAACTTCCCGGCTGAATCCCAGAGGTATTTCTTCAGCCTGCCTTTGCTGCTGATGCCGTGGTGACCAACCCGAGCCAGCACTTCGGCGGAATCGCCAATGAATGTTTTCACCACTGGAACCTCCACTTTTCCAATTACACCCCAAAAGCGTCCAACTTCCACGAACGTCTTTGGAACGATTTTCTGATTTGGCTTGCTCGCGTGTGCCGCAGCATACCGGAGGGCACCGTCACTATTTTCAATCATTTCCCAGGAGCATCCGGCGGCCAGGTGTTTTTTATCTTTGGACCCAACAATGGTGAACCACCATTCGGAAATCATTGCCTCCAGAGTCACGACAGTTTTGTAACTTTTCGGCCCCTGCTTGCCCCTCCTCCGGGTTCGCTCGTGAATTTCGCCGTGTTCATTCATCTTGATTGAAACCAGAATGTGAAAGTGGGGAGCCCCCCGCTTCTGGAACTCTAGGAACCAGACGCCACGAATGCCAGGGAACCGGCGCAGCAGACGTTTTCGGAAGAAATTGAAGTTTCGTTTCACCTCCCGGCCATTGGTTGGAAATTCTGCCGGATACGTCAGCGTGATCATGGAGAAGAAATCCGCATCGCAGTTCTTGACGACATGAAGGAGGCGATAACGGGAGCGTTCCGAAAATTCCGTAATCGCTCCACCCTCTTGATTTGCTCCCGCTCGGCCATGCTTGGAAGGAATGACTCCGGGAGGCAACGCCTTCGTTGTCACAACATCCCGACGATATACCCGGACGCCACTTACCGGCATATCGCGGCACGATATAGTATGATTGACGAGCGGGCGCATCCGCCAACCCCGGTGGTGGTTCTTGGGTTTCCTCATTCTCTGGGGCCGGGATATGGCTGTTTTCTTGGAGGGGATTCATTGGGGGGTCCCTCCATCGACGACTTGACCACAGTCGGTTTCCCTTCCGCTTAGGAGTCGTCCAGAAATAACTTGATACAATAATTAGTTCGATGGGCTGATTGTATAGTTCCATTCCCCATGAAAGCTTGAGCGAGTCAAGGCGATGGATTCCATTTCCTGCCGGG
>JBAYTU010000179.1:0-3363 GCA_041675465.1 Terrimicrobiaceae bacterium
GAGGTCGTTGTTCACTTGTCCGGGCAACCCATAAAAGTAAAGCCGCTCGTTGGCGGTGGCATTTCCAGCAGGCGCCGAATTTCCCAACCAGTTCCCCGGCGTGCCTATGAACGAATCCCCCCCCGGCACCCGTCCAGGAATAACTTGTATCCGCCCGGGATGCAGGAGTCGTCGAGAAGATTCCCAAGAAGACGAGCAATACGGTGAGAAGTCGGGATATTTGTTTGTTCATATGATTTTTTTGGAAGGGTTGGGAAGGAAGGCTCAGATTTTCACCCCCCGCACGGCGATGGGGACGCCGATGGCGGTGTAGGATTGGGCGTGGAGGGGTGCGGCGAGAAGGAGCAGGCAATGGTTGGGTTTCATAAGAAAATGGGCGCCCCGTAACGGGAAAAGCAGGTTTGAAGGTGGTTTGGTTAATTTGGAATTGTGAATTTGGAATGGAAGAGGCCGGCGATTTCGGCGCAGGACGGCGGTGGTGTTCTGGGCGACGCCGGTGGCGGCGCCGATGCCGGTGAGGCCGTCGATCATGTCTTCGACGAGGGTGAAGAGTCGGTTGTTTTGCTCGGGTATGGGATTGCGGGCCATAAGAGGATTAAGGTTTCAGTGGTTGGTTTTTTGTGGGTTCTGCGGTGCCGGATGGAGTGAAGCGGGGGTGCTGGGGAACGGCTGCATGTGCGGGGGGGGCGCACAATGGGCTGACTGGAGGGGGGCCGTGCATGGGGGGTGGGAAGGACGGGGCCGCTGCATGGGGCTCTTCCTGTGCGGGGGCGGAAGTGCAATCCCGCTGGAGGGCTTCCGCTCGTGCGGATGGGACAGAGCGGGGTGAGGGGCTGCCTCTTGTGCGTGGAGGGTGGAAAGGGAAGGGTGCTTCTGCCGGGAGCCTGATGCGCGGGGGGAGGAAAGCTGGCTGGCTTTCAAGTGTCCGACGCCGCGGAGGTGACAAAGTGACCATGCCGGACGGCATCGGCGGATGCGCCGACCCCGTCTCTCCTCAAGAATTTTCCATGGTTCTTGCATGTCCGGGCGGATGTATGACCGAAGTCACGAATCTCGTCTATTCCCACAATTGGGGGGGCGGCGCAGGGGGGGGGGGGAGAATGAACCTAAAAACCGCAGAAGGTTTAGCCGCAGATTAACAAGATTTACACAGATAGAGGGACATATAACAGGAACGGACGTTTCGAGCCATTCACCGCCAGGGTAAACGCATGAAAAATGGACGTGCAAGCCACAGCAAAAGCACCTCGTGCGGTGGAGATGATGTGTTTGCAAGGGAGTGATTTTAACCCGAAAACCTCGTTTGCCCGGGGCGGTCTGCCGCAATCTGCTGGCCGCGAAGGGCCTTTCTCAGCGCTCACCGGATCACAGCGGATACGCCTCGCGCTTCGGCTGGCCCTATCGGCCAGCATCTTACGCCATCCCATCCCCTCCAAACGAGGTTTTCGGGTTTAATGCGTTTGCCTTGGAGAGAGTTCATCCCCTTCGGGGAAGAAACAACGATTGGGATGGAAACGGGAGACAACCCCGATGGGGTTGATCGCGGTCGATGGAATACCCAGGGTAGCTTCGCAACCCTGGGCTGGGAGAGCTCATCCCCTTTCCGGGGATTGCGGGAAGGCAAATGATTTGGAAGAACGCAGGGCATCGAGCCACAACGTGGCTGGATCTTGGAGCCCGGGGTTGCGAAGCTACCCCGGGTCTATGGCAGTCCATATATCAACCCTGAAGGGGTTGCCTCAGTCCCACATATATCGTTCGTCAAAGGCAACGCCGTGCTTTTCCAGAAACGCACGAAACTCATCCTGAAAAGAAACCCTGGCATGGTGTTCCGGCTGGTTTGCGATGTAGGTGCGCACGGTCTCCACATTCGATGTGCTCACGGAAAAAGCCCCGTATCCCGCCTGCCACGCAAATTTTGCAATGTGCGGGAAGCGCTCTTGAATCCAAAGGTTGGACCCTCGCTTGAGTTCTTTCACCAGATCGGCCTGGGAAACGCTGCGGCCCAACTGGGCCAAAATATGGACATGATCGGAAACTCCACCGATCAAAATGGGCGGGCAATTGAGTTTTTTGGCGATTCCTCCGAGAAAAGCGTGAACTTGTCGGCGTTCATCCTCATCGGACAAAAACGGAAACCGCCCTTTGGTGGAGAAGACGATGTGCAAAATGACGCTGGACAACGATTGGGACATGGAGACAACCCCGGCGGGGGTTGATTGCGGTTGATACAATACCCGGGGTAGCTTCGCAACCCCGGGCTGGGAGAGTCCATCCCCTTCGGGGATTGCCGGAAGGAATTTGTCCCGCACCTCCACGCAGGTGGAACGGGAATCTGGGATTGTTTTCCAGGCGGAGACTGTCGTCAGGCTGGCCCACAGCCCCGGGCTCGTCTTGGTGGTCTTGAAACTTATGCCTGATCCCCGCCGTCGCCCTGCTGGAAGCGGCGCATGAGGGCGGCGTGGGAGTTGACTCCGAAATGCCGGTAGATTGTTTTCTGGTAGCCGGAGACGGTGTTTTCGCTGATGGCGAGGTGGTTGGAGATGTCCTTGCGGCTGCGGCCGTCGAGGAGGATGTTGAGGATGAGACGCAGCCGGGGCGAGAGGTTGGGGACGCTGATGCCGCGGTCTTCCGGCCAACCTTGCTCGTGGAGCCAGGGTACTTCGCTCAGGATGATGTGGGCGATGCGGGATTCGCGCTCGTCAAAGAGGGGTTTTTCTTTTCCCCGATAAAGGGCCATGCATCCGACGGTCTGTTCCCTCAGGGGACGGAGGGAAAGGATGATGGGGCCGATGTCTGCGGCACTCCAGAGGGGGAACGCATCGGAGGTCAGGAAAAGGTTTTTCTCGTCCATCTGCTGGCGCAGCCGGGTGAGGTGGGATTGGCGTGCCTGGATTTCCCGCAAAATCGGAGCGGAAAGCCAGGCCATGTCGGGGTGTTCGATCGCCGTGCAATAGCGGGCAAACCGTTCCTCCGTAAAGCCGCCGTGCAGAAAAGAGGTATAGACCGGTTGTTTGCCGTCCTCCATCTGGCAGCCAAGAGCCCAGATCCATGCGTCGGCATTCACCAACTCGCAAAGACCGTCCATGAGCAGGCACCATTTGGCGCCGACGCTTGGCAAGTGGATCGAACTCGTTCCCGAACAGGACCGGGCAAGGTTATGCCGACTGGCCCGCGAATGCCCAAAACAGCCACGGGCGATTCAAAGCCCACCACGGCCATCGTGGCGCAAACGCCACCCCCCCCCCGGCAAGGAGTCTTCTCGGGCGAAATCCGAATATGAGGTGGGCGCGAAGGCGACCTGCTTTTGAGCGCGTGATGAAAATATTTTCAGCCTAAACATAAACATTGACCAAAATGAAA
>JBAYTU010000180.1:0-3359 GCA_041675465.1 Terrimicrobiaceae bacterium
ACCCACCGCCTACGCCCGCGCGCTCACGGCTTGGTTGCAGGCCAACGCAGGGGTGCTTCCCCGCAGTCTGGCCCTCGATGGCAAAAGCGTGGGAGACGGCCGCTGCGGCATGATCGTCACCCTCTGCCGGCACGGGGACGGACGTCCCGTGGCCATGATCCCGGCCAGCGGGAAAAAGGAAGACCGTGAAGTCTCCGGGGCGCGCGCGCTGCTCTCAGATCCGCAGGCGGAGCTGGTCAACGCGCTGGTGACGGCTGATCCCCTTCACAACAAGGAAGCCACCGTGCGGGTCATCTTGGAAAAAGGGGGCGGCTATCCGTGCTTCCAGCAATTTGGCATGCGAGGTGAAAATGCTTTTTGAAAATGATGTTTTTCAAAGTTCCCTCAAGGTTTTTTGCTCATATAATCGATTTTCCGACAATTTTACCCTGTAAAGCCGACGTGGCGAAATGGCAGACGCAAGGGACTTAAAATCCCTTATCCCGAAAGGGGTGTGCGGGTTCGAGTCCCGCCGTCGGCACTCTGGAGCGATGATAAACACAAGGGGTGGGTGGGCTCCAGCGGGAATCAGTTGGAACTTGACGGAACATGCTGAAACTGCAAAGTGGGCACCAAGAGAGGCAAGCTGCAAATCACGTCCTGTCAGAAGAATGGTCGCCGGGTGTGGCGGGTGAATGTGCCGGTCAGCTTGGCCGGTCGCAGGATGCGCCGGTTTTTCGACTTCGAGCGGGAGGCGGTTTCTTGGGCGGATGATTTTCAGGATTCCTTGAAAAAGTATGGGACGAAGGGCTTGGCGGTCGATGGAAAGACTGTGAATGATGTTCTCTCTCGGTTCTGGGCTTTGAAGGGGTTGGTTGGGCCGCATGCGCAGACGGCTCGGAGTGTGTTGGCGAGTTGCCCAAGCGGATTCTGACGCCGGAACGCATGGCGGAGTTGCTTCGGATCGGGGATCCTGGGCAATTCTCAGGCCGTTGTCATGCGTTCGTATGCGCGGGCTGTCCGGGCTTCGGATGCGGAGAAGTGGTGGGCGCTTTAGGGGGGGGGTCCAGAGAATGCGTTTGCGAAGCTGCCGAAAAAACCAGTGACGGCTATAAAGCAAAACGGGATTACAAAAATGCCGATTGTTGCGGCAATCGGCGCGAAGACCATTGTTGTGATCCCCTGTGTGATTTTTCCTTTGGTCATCGCGATGATGCCGACAACATAGGCGGGGAGGACAAGCAAGCCTCCGATGAACGGAATCAAGCAGCAGACCGGGAGAAGCTGGCATGCTTTGTCAAGTTGTTCGTCAGGATTGGCAAGTCTTGCTGGTATGGTTGGGGCGTAAGAACTTGAGAATGATCGAGGCGGATTTTGAGTGATGCGGTCTCTGCGACGGGTGATTTTCCCGATCGTTTGTTGAAGTTTTTGCCAGTTGAGTTTTCGAACTGCCCAGAAAGAGCCCGCTGCAACAATAATGAAGGCGATTATGGGGCCGATGTCTTGCCCGGTTGCCAGCAATATTCCGAAGATCAATACGAGTCCGGCCAGTGATGCCAAGGCGATGATTCCGGTTTTTTCAATCCCTGGTCGGGATTCGTCTTCTGATGGGGTTTTGCCGTCGAGAGCGCGTCCGATAGCTTTGTACTGTTTCAGTTCTTCGATCCATTTTTTGACTTCCGGGTTCATAGCAGGTGGATGATGTTCGGGTTTGCTGGATCTGTCCTGTAATCAGGCAACTTTGGATGCTCGCTCTGGGGTGGCGGGGTGTTTTGCTGGCGGTTGTTTTTTGAAGGTTGTGCCTTCGTTTGCGGCGTCTTCAAGAAGGGCGCGGCAGTATTCCCCGAGTTTCATTTTGCTGGTCGTTGCCAGTTTTTTCAGCGTCGTATGAAGGGCGCGGGAAATGTTTACGCTCAAGTTGGTTGTGCCCGTTCCGATGGGGTTCGTTTTCCTCACTTCCCCAAGGCAATGCTTTTTCCCTGAAAAAAAAAATCAAATTTTTATTTGATACTTAGTAAGTTCTTAGTAAGATCAGGGGAAATCAGATGGGGCAAGTAAGCACAAAGCGGCTGTCGAGAGTGACGGGGAGGCACCCGAAAACGCTGGCCCGGTGGGCCGAAAGCGAACGTGATCCCCGGTGTGTTCGTGGGCGGTCCGGTGGGCTGGCTGTTCGATTTTGAAGAGGTCCAAACGGCTTTGAAAAAAACAAGGGCAACAGGGCTCAGCGGGTGTTGCTGAGGGCGAAAATTTTATGAAAACGTGCAATACAAAAAACGGCGGGGGGCAACGCCTCTCAGATAATCGCGTGGTGAGGCGGATTCTTTATTCGGCTCGTCTCTACCAAAAAGACGTTGTCAGTTTACGGCGGGATTTGGGTTGTTATGGCGCTTTTGATCCCCACATCAGCGTCGTTCGGGGCAAGCGTAATGCGTTCTTGGACGCGGCGCGGCTGGTTGCGTCGGAGTTGGTAAGATTCCGCAAACGGACCCTCCGGACATCCAGACTTCCGCGGAGGCGCTGACATTCGGCGATTCATTTAATTTTGGCGTTCTCGTGTCCCCTGTTTACGCGACGTTTATCGTCACGGTGCTTTTGGGCGGGTGGGTTGTAACCTCGACTCTGCTTAATACGCGGATCGGATCGCTCGATGGTTTGTTGTCATCGGGGGGGGCTTTTCTCGGGCACGTCGTCAGGGCCATTGGGTGCAGCTTTGGCTCTTCTGTATGCATTTGTGCCGGTAGAGCATATTTTGGTGACCCAGCACGTCCCGAACGTGGACAAGCAGTGGCGGTCCGTGACGCAGGATTACACCTATTGTCGGAACCATTCGAAAGAGAAGTTTCGGGGGGTCACCAAGGATTCCAATTTCCACATCGAAACCTATTTGGAGCCCTATACGGGCACCCAGACTTTGCAGGAGTCGTCTACCTTGAAACCCGATTGGCCGGGGATCGGTTCCTGCTACCATACTTCCATCGCGCATGGGGCGGCGGACAAGGGGCAGAAAGTGAAGGGGCTTCCCGTGTGGTTCTTTATGTTGGTGTGATCTTGGTGGCGGTTCTGTTGGCTTTGGGTTTCATGTATGGTCCGGCTTGGGTTTCTCGACGGCTGATTAACCTGAACTTCGAGGGACAAAAACCCCGCGAAGCCGCATGGGCACCTGATCTGCGGTCTTTTTTTGCCTCCATGTGTAGCCATGTAATATATAATTTGTCTCTTGCCGGTAATTGCTGTAGTCGCTATATTCGGTAGCCATCTTCACCGAATCGGCCCGCAACCGCAACTCCCCTCCCTGCATCCTTCTGCGCGAATCCTTCCGCGACGCCGGCAAAGTGCGCCACCGCGCCTTGGGCACGCAGACGCTCAACTCCACCCTGGCC
>JBAYTU010000181.1:0-3339 GCA_041675465.1 Terrimicrobiaceae bacterium
CCTCGACGATCCCCGCGCCCGCGGCGACGCAACCCGCAAGTCGAACTACGGAAAGGCGGGAAACGTGAAAGTCGACATCGTCTTCGTGATGGACATGACCCGCAGCATGGGACCCTTCATCACCAAGACGCTGGAAATGATCGAGGGGAGCATGGATTTGATGAAAAGCGAACCGGCCGTTGCAAACGCCATTCGCTTCGGATTGTGGGGCTTCAGAGATTCGCCGGAAGCCTGCCCGGGCATCGGCTTCAACACAAAAAATTTCACGCCCGCCCTCCAGGACATGGCCGGCTTCGCCAAGACCCTGTCGGGAGTCGAAGAAACGCGCGTGGACAGCAAGGATTACGAGGAGGACGTCTTCGTCGGCATGGCGGACGGCATCGAGAAAACCGCCTGGCGCGAGGGAGCGCTCCGCCTGATCGTCCTCGTGGGCGATGCTCCCGGGCGTCCTCCAGGCGCAACCGGAAAGGACCACCCGGACGGCCCCAAGGGCACGGCATCGGGAATGGACGCCGAGAGCATCCGCAGGCTGGCGGATTCCGCCAACGTCTATGTTTCCTCCATCTATCTCGGTTCGCCGAAATGGGAGACCTATGCGGAGATGGGAGAGGAGCAATTTCGTCTCTTCTCCAGGAATCCCAATTCCCGCCCCGGCGCGGAAAACTTCCGCAAGATCGACGCCACCGATCCCGCCCTGTATGGGGAAACATCCGGCGCACTGGCTGTGGGCCTGCTGGAATTCATGAAGAAGGCCGTCTCCGGGGAGCTGACGGAAGGGGACCTGCAAGGCCGGTCGCCGGTTGCCGAGGTCGTTGACACGGGCAGCGCGAAGCAGGCCGGTCTCCGGCTCGCCAGCGACATGTTCCGCGGTGCCATGGTCCAGTGGCTCGGATCGGTCGAAGGCGCGGAGGTTCCGCCGGACGTGACCGGATGGGCCTCGGACAAGGACCTGTCCACCCCCTCCGTCCAGGCGCTGGATGTGCAGGTCTTCCTGACGAAGAACCAACTCAACAATCTCAAGGTCATGCTCGACCGCGTGGCCGACGCAGGCATTCGTGGCAAGATCTCCGGCGAGGATTTCTTCGATGCACTGCGCTCGGTCGTTGCCGCCACCGCACGCGATCCGGACAAAATTCCCAAGGCGGAAACTCTCGCCCAGGCAGGCCTGGTGCCAGCGTTTCTCCAGGGGTTGCCGTATCAGAGCACGGTGATGGCGATGACCGACGAAAGCTGGAAGCAGCTCTCCCCGGACGCCCAAAGTCAGTTCATCAATACGGTCATGGCCAAGCTGGGCTACTATCAGACCATCCACGACAACCCCGAACGCTGGGTGGCCTTGAACCCGGAAGATTCCTCCGACGCCTGGGTGGCGGCCATCCCGCTCGATCAACTGCCGTGAAAAGATCGTTGCCGCGCAGGTTCGCAACATGGCTTGGGATTCCCTGCCTTGTCCTGCTGCTCGCCTGCCGCGCTTTTGCGGATGACAACGTGATCGGCGAATCGGGAGGAGGGAGTCAAAAGGCAGCGACACCTTCCCCGAAATCTCCCGACAATGCCTCGCAGGAAGAACTGAAATCCGGAATCGCAGCACTTCAGAAACGCCTGAAATCCCCTCCTCCCACACAATCCCCCTCTCCACGGATCGAATCTGCAAAGGAAGAACCAAAAGCCCCGGTTGCCGACTGGGCTGGGACATGGGTCGGGGAGTTGACCTGCATCGATTCGCCACAGGGCGATGAGGGAAGAACGGCAGTTTTCGTGGCGCGGATTTGCACCGATCACTCGCGCGCGACGGTGCAGGCCGGCAAAAATCCTCCCACGCACTGCGATGTCGTCATATCCGGAACAAAAGCGGTTTTGACAGGCGTGGTTCGGGGAACCTCTTTCCGTTTCATGAAGGAAACCACCGTCATGATGCGCTCCGGGAAAAATCTGGCATCCGTCACCCTCCATACAATCAACGACCGGGGTATTACTTCCGCGGTTGCCGGTGAAATGGAGCGCCAGTGAACTCCATCTCCCCCGCATTTTCGATTGCGGACCTGCGGGTCGTGCTCGAGCAGGCCGGGGTCCGCTTCGAGCTTCTCGTTTCGGAGCTTGTGATCCGAAGAGGGGAAACTGTCGCGTTTGTGGGGGAGAGCGGTTGCGGGAAGAGCACGTTGATGGATGTCCTGGGGCTCATCACGCCATCCGCTGCGGCCGCGCGATTTGAGATCGGGAGGGATGACACCGGTGTCACCGATGTCCGGGACCTTGATGACGCCGCCCTGGCGCGCCTGCGGGCTGCGCACTTCGGATACATGCTGCAATCCGGAGGACTGCTGCCGTTCCTCTCGGTGATGGACAATGTTCTGCTGCCCTCGCGCATCTGCGGGATGCAGGATGGCACCGCATCGGCTCGCGATCTGCTCGGGAAGCTCGGGCTTCAGGGGCAGGAACGCAAGAAACCCGCGTTTCTCTCGGGCGGGCAGCGCCAGCGGGCTGCTCTCGCCCGGGCGCTTGTCCACCGCCCAGCCGTGCTGATCGCGGATGAGCCGACGGGATCTGTTGACAAACACGCTGCGCGCGAGATCCGGGATCTACTTTTGGAACACGCGCGGTCCTTCGGAGCGACGGTGCTCATCGTTTCCCACGACGAGGCGCTCCTCCGCAACCGGACCGACCGGCTATTTCGGTTTCAAGTCACCCGCACGTCTTCCGGCGGGACCCAGGCCCGGCTCCGCGAGGAACAATGGGAAACGGGTGGGACAAGGGAGATGCCGTCGTGAAGACATCTCGCCTGTTTCTTGTCGCCCGTCTGGCCTCGCTGGATCTGCTGCACGAGTTGCCGTTGAATCTCTGCGTCGTTCTCGCCCTCTCGGCGGTCATGGCTCCCCTGCTCATCACATTCGGCTTGAAAAACGGAACCGTGAAAACCCTGCGTGACCGCCTGAACAATGATCCCGACAAACTGGAGATCATCGTCCGTGCTTCCTTCGATCGCCCGGCCTCCTGGCTGGCCACGCTGCGCGAACGCGGGGATGTGGGATTCGTGATTCCGCGGACCCGGCCCCTGTCCAACGAGATCACTCTCAAGGCCGCCGGAAGAAGCGTTCATGCCTCGCTGGAGCCCACGGGTCCGGGCGATCCGGTGCTTTCCTACGCCGGCATTGCCGGACCCGGCGGGACGGAGATCGTTGTCTCCGGGCTGGTGGCCGATGATCTCGGTGTGGCAGTGGGAGCCCCGATTTCCCTCGTGGTGGAATCCTATGGACGAAACGCCCGCAGAGAGGAGATCCCGTTGACCGTCGCCGGGATCCTGCCCGGACGGGGACGGCGGGCAGCCTATGCGCCGCTTCC
>JBAYTU010000182.1:0-3330 GCA_041675465.1 Terrimicrobiaceae bacterium
AAGGCGAAACAAAATTGCCTGCATTTTGTGTCTCTTGTGCATCCTGTGGCAAAATGCTTCAAAGACATATCTCCCGCAAAGGCGCGGAGGGGGATGATTCAGCCACAAGAGGCACAAAAATCACAGGAAGAAAAAAGGCGAAACAAAATTGCCTGCATTTGTGTCTCTTGTGCATCCTGTGGCAAAATGCTTCAAAGGCATATCTCCCGCAAAGGTGCGAGAGGGGGAGGATTTAGCCACAAAAGGCACAAAAATCACAGGAAGAAAAGGGCGAAACAAAATTGCCTGCATTTGTGTCTCTTGTGCATCCTGTGGCAAAATGCTTCAAAGGCATATCTCCCGCAAAGGCGCGGAGGGGGATGATTCAGCCACAAGAGGCACAAAAGGCACAGTGAGAAAGGGGGGAAGGCTGAATGAGCAATGGTCAGTCGTGGAGGCACTGCATGACAGAACGGACGATGGTCGAAGCGTGATCAAGTGCCTGGAGAGCTTCCTCAAGCGGAGGCTCAAAAATGTCGCCGGGGTATCGAAATTGCGTCGCAAACGGAACCAAAAACCGGGAGGGCTCAAGCAGAACTTCAAACTCGGGATGAATGCCGATGCATTGGCTAAGCAACTCGACGAGATCGTGGGTTTTGCGAAACTCTTGCTTCCGAGACGTCAACCATGCCTTCAGTGCCTTCTCAGCAGCCTGCTGGCAGTGGTAGCTTCCTGTGTCAAGGTGGAGTTCCGCTCCCCGGATCAAAACACTTGCCGTGTCGAGATCGGATTTCGCCTTTGCGAGCCAGGACGCCACCACCTCCGCGTAGTCCGGTGTCATTGGTGGTAGAGCAGACGACCTTCCTTCTTTGCCAGATAGGGCAGCGTGTTGACGACATTTTCTTGGCGTGACCACTGCTTTCTCGTCAGCACGACAATATCTTTTGGAACGCGGATTTCGCGCGCAAGGGCGTGTGCATCGCGCGACCGGTGGTGGCCAGGCCGGTCGGATTCGCCGACAACAACGAGAAAATCCATGTCGCTATCGGGACCGGCCTCGCCTCGGGCCAGGGACCCGAAAAGCCAAACCTCCTCCGCCGGGAGTTCGACACCGATGCGTGCCGCCAGAGCTTCTGCAAGTTCCCAAGTCTTCACTGGCAAATTATGGCGTTGGCCTTGGACAAAAGCAAAGTGAAAGAAAGCGAACGCCTAAAATGTTGCCCCTTTTGGAAAAGCGGAAACGCCTGGGGGGATAGCCACAAGAGGCACAAAAATCACAGGAAGAAAAGGGAGACAAAATTGCCTGCATTTTGTGTCTCTTGTGCATCCTGTGGCAAAATGCTTCAAAGGCATATCTCCCGCAAAGGCGCGGAGGGGGATGATTCAGCCACAAGAGGCACAAAAGGCACAGTGAGAAAGGGGACGAAACGGAATTGCCTGCATTTTTGTGTTTCTTGTGCATCCTGTGGCAAAATGCTTTACAGAACCAGCTTTCGGATCTGCAGCACTGGTGCCCCGAAGTTGATCAGGAGACCGTGTCGGAGACCGGTGGCCCTCAGGTAACCAAGGATTTGGGCGATGTGGATATCAGCCAAGGAATCGCAAGCTTTGATCTCGATGATGATCTCAGAATCGACAATCAAATCTGCCACGTAATCGCCAAGCACCGTGCCGTCCTCGTCCCTCACGGATATCGGGTATTGTTGTTGAACGCAAAAACCGGATTTTTGGAGACGGTGTGCCAGCCCATTTTCGTAGACCTTTTCCAGGTGTCCCCACTTCAAGAATGAATGGAGGTTCAAGGATATCATCCGAACTTGGTCAGCTACTGCTTTGGCTTCTACCTCTGTCATTTTTGTGTCTCTTGTGCTCCTTGTGGCAAAATACGCTTCAAAGGCATCTCACTCGGAGGCGCAAAGGCGCGGAATGGGGAGAACGATTCAGCCACAAGAGGCACAAAAATCACAGGAAGAAAAAGGCGAAACGGAATTGCCTGCATTTTGTGTCTCTTGTGCATCCTGTGGCAAAATGCTTCAAAGGCATATCTCCCGCAAAGGCGCGGAGGGGGATGATTTAGCCACAAGAGGCACAAAAACCACAGGAAGAAAAAGGCGAAACGGAATTGCCTGCATTTTGTGTCTCTTGTGCATCCTGTGGCAAAATGTTTCAAAGGCATATCTCCCGCAAAGGCGCGGAGGGGGAGGACGATTCAGCCACAAGAGGCACAAAAACCACAGGAAGAAAAAGGGAAACGGAATTGCCGGCATCTTGTGTCTCTTGTGCTCCTTGTGGCAAAATACGCTTCAAAGGCATCTCACTCGGAGGCGCAAAGGCGCGGAGGGAGGGCCATTTCATCTGTTTCCGGTTGCCGCAGTGAGTGTCGGAATTTCTGTTTTTGATGTCCCTTTCAACTCTGCATCCCTCTCGCGCTTCATATCGTGGGCGGCCACCATGGCGACGATGCCGAAGAGAATTTGAGTGCTGGGAAAAGATCCAGATATCCAGCACAAAATAAACCAAGCTATACATTGATAAACAGCAATGAACATAATCGCATGAACCGGGGTCTTGATTTTCTCTTTGAATAAAATCGGCGTGCAATATTTGATGATTTTGAAGAGAAGAAGGCTGTAAAGCACGAAACCGACGATTCCAAATGTGCAGAGAACGTCCCAAAGCCCTTTTTCAAATCGGCTGGTTACAGTTGCCATTTCAACCATGCCCTCGAAATTTGCGCCTTCCATCCAGGCACGTTCTTCAAAGGGTTTGACTCCCCGTCCGAAAAGAATGGTCATTCCATCCTCGGTCCAGGATTTCCATCCTGCTTCCATCAGCCGCTCATGCCATCGATCGCTTGGGCCGGTTTGCCCGGCATCAGCCGCCAGATCTCTCTCTAGAAGGAAAGCACTTGCTGCTCGTCTTGGTTGCTCAGGAAATGAATAAAGAATCTGAGGAACCGAGTTCAGAAAAAGAATTGCGAGAAACATGACAGATGCCCATAGCAGCAAAGTCCCATAACGTCGATAAACCAAAAAGGCGAAACCAAAAAGACCCAAAAGAAGAACAAGAGTAATTCTACCTCCACCGAGGAATGTGCCCCAAACAGCCGCCCCGATTACCGGAAGAAGGAACCCACGTGCGAAAAACGACCGATAAATGCAGAAGTAACAAATGGCTACCGTTGCGAGCATTGATCCTGAAAACCGAAGGTCGGATGAGTCTATCCCGCCTGCTGGAACAAAATTAATTCCGGGTATGAAAAGCAACGTGTCTTCATTGCCGAAGAACGCGGTATACATGCCCAAGGCAAAACGAATCAAAGTAGCTCCGGCGACAAGATGTAAAACCCAT
>JBAYTU010000183.1:0-3296 GCA_041675465.1 Terrimicrobiaceae bacterium
CAGATATAAAACAATACAATCAACAGTTATTTTGATTATTGTGGATATATTACTTGCTACATTTTCGTGTAGTTTCACTGATTTGCAGTCACTTAGAAAAAAATCAGGGGGAAGTTAGGATAGTCGCCGTCGAAGCCCCGATTGATGCGCTGAGTTACTACCAGCTCAATCCATCCAATCAGCTCGCCGTAGTGAGTTGCGGCGGGTGCCATGTCCCAGACGAACTTCTCCACCAGTCCTACATGCGCCGCCAGTCATTTGTCGTAGCACTCGATAACGATTGCGCTGGAGAACGCGGTTGGCAGAAGGCATGGGATGATACTGCCGATTGGGCAGGATTCAAAATTTCGTCCGACTGTCCCCGGCTCAAGGACTGGAATGCGGATCTCATGTCCATGCGGTCCGCCGGTCAGAACCACCACATGGCTCTCTCCCATGCCTGATCAACTCCCGAACTTCATCTTTGGTGCGATCTATCGCACGAAGTCCGGTCTGAAGGATGCCTCGGCAACCGCCGCCCGATTCAACTGCTACACGCCCGCCTCGCTGGAAATTCCGTGCGACGCCTTTGTTGCCGACTGCTGGGTTTGCGACTCCCTCGGGCGCATCGATCCGGGTCTCAATGTTTCACCGATTCCGGTCCGGAAGGAAGACCTTGGAAAAATCATCAACACGATCTGTCACGGCCAGCGCCTGTGACGTCGAACCCAAACCATGCCACATCCCATTGCAGACACCCATACGTCCATCCTTGCGACGTATTTTTTCAGCCACATAGACCATGGAATCGGGGCGGACGCTTGTGGAAGCCGTTTGCACTGATCTTAAAAATGGCCATCATTAATCACAACGGCAAGGCCATCGTCCAACCGGCGGCAGAACAACTCAGCTTCTTCGATTTTTTCCAAAACCATGAACGCAACCAAGAAAACATTTCCGATCAGCGCCTACGGTCTGATGGCCGAACGTCACTGGAGAGAGTTCCGCCCCCGAATGGTGCGGGAGTTGGAGGAAACGGGGGAACTGGAGGAAGCCCTTCACGAGGCCCAGGAACTGACGCTCGACGAATTGATGGAGTTGGAGACGAAGTTGGAGGCGCAGGGGTTGACCACGCAACAGGCCCGCGATCAGGCTTGGGAAGTGGTGCGGGAGAGATACATCCTCCTGCCGCCCGAGGACGAGAATTAGCCCGTCCGGGCGGGTATCGTATCGGCCCCGAAGACAACTTGGGCGCAGGCTCGCTCAAGGAAAAATGCCACGCCAATATTATCGCCATCGAGGTTCTCCGCGCCGTAGAGGCCGAGCGCCGCGAGGCCACACCCGAGGAGCAGCAAACCTTGGTGCGCTATGTCGGTTGGGGTGGATTGCCTCAAGTTTTCGCCACCCACGAGGATAGCACTTGGCAGGCGGAGCGCGTCCGGCTCCGGGAACTACTCACGCCGGAGGAATATCGCGCCGCCCAGGCTACCACTCTCAACGCCCACTACACATCCCCTACCGTGGTTTCCGCCATGTATGAGGCGGTGCAGAGATTAGGTTTCACCCACGGGAAAATTCTCGATCCATCCGCCGGCACCGGCCATTTTATCGGTCTCATGCCGGAGGCGATGCGGTCGCAATCCACCTTGACCGGTATCGAGATCGACCCGCTCACGGCCCGCATTGCCCGTTTGCTTTACCCCGATGCCAATGTCCGCCAGTTGGGTTTCGAGCAATCCCGCCTGCCCAACGATGGCTTTGACCTCGTTGTCTCCAACATCCCTTTTGGCAACTACAAGGTGTTCGATCCGGAGTTCAACCGGCACAACTTCCTCATTCACGACTATTTCTTTGCCAAGGCCCTGCAAAAAGCCCGGCCCGGCGGGTTGGTCGCCTTCATCACGTCCATGGGCACGATGGACAAGCAGGATGCCCACCTTCGCGATTACCTTTATGATCGGGCAGAATTCTTGGGAGCCATTCGTTTGCCCAACACCGCGTTCAAGCAAAATGCCAATACGGAAGTGACGACCGACATGGTTTTCTTGCGGCGGTTGCACGAAGGCGAGTTGCCGTGCGGGCACGATTGGCGAGAACTGGCACCATACAAGAACGCCAATGGTGTCGATTTCCGCATCAATCGCTACTTTGCCGCGCATCCCGCCATGATGTGCGGCAAAATGGCCGAGGAAGGCACAATGTATTCCGAAGGAGAACCGGCCTTGGTCCCCGATGCGCGTCCGCTCGATGCGGCCTTGTCCCAGGCTATTGCGAATCTGCCCGCAGCCATCTACCGACACCCCGAAAGCCAGACCGTCATCGACACCCCGGAGATCCCAGTGCCGGAGGGTATCAAAGAAGGCGCGTTCACCCTGCATGACGGACAGGTGGCAGTGCGCGTAGGCCAGACGCTGGTTCTGTCCCGTGGACTCCCCGCCGAAACGACGCGCCGGATTCGCGGGATGATTCATGTTCGCGACGCCGCGCGTGAGGTTCTGCGCACCCAACTGGAGGAGAGTGGCGAGCCCGCAATCCTTGCGGCCCGTCAGCACCTCAATCAGCGATACGACCATTTTATCGCCCGTTTCGGCCCCATCAACACACTCGCCAACCGGCGCGCTTTCAACGGTGATCCGGACTACCCCTTGCTGTGCTCGCTGGAAAACTATCGCCACGACATCAAACGCGCCACCAAGACCGCCATTTTCCATGAGCGCACCATTCATTCCGCCACGCCAGTCTATAAAGCCGAGACGGCCAAGGATGCATTGGTCATTACCCTCAACGAACGAGGCGGGGTGGACTTGGAGCACATGGCCTCCCTGCTCGGCAAGGATGTCTCCGGCCTCATGCCGGAACTCAAGGGGCTGATTTACCTCGATCCGGAAACCAAACGCTGGGAAACCGATGACAGCTACCTGTTCGGAAATGTGCGGGAAAAACTCGCAGCGGCACGCCGGGCGGCCAAGGACGAACCCCGGTTTCAGGAGAATGTGGAGGCATTGCAGGCCGTGCAGCCCGAGGACTTGCTCCCCTCGCAGATCGAGGCGCGTTTGGGTGCGGCATGGATACCGGAAACCGACGTGGAAGCCTTCGCATCCTCGCTGCTCGGCGGAAATTCCGTCGCCATCAGCCATTCGCCCCAAGTTGGCGCATGGTTCGTCCACGGCAGCCCGCTAGCGAAAGTTTCGGTGGCTAATACGACCGAATGGGGCACGGCGCGGTATTCCGCGCTCGATTTGATTCAGGATTCGCTGAATCTCAAAACACCCACCGTTTACGACCGCAAACCTGTAACCGGCGAGGCCACCGTCAAC
>JBAYTU010000184.1:0-3067 GCA_041675465.1 Terrimicrobiaceae bacterium
ATTCCCATTTGTCACGGATCCGCTTGCAGAGGTAGTTCACGTAGCTGTCCCATGAGCAGGCGGGATCGTTGACAAAGAGGATGAATTGGGGTGCCTTGATCGCCGAGGGCCCGGTGTCGTTGACAAATTTCCTCTGGATAAAAACCTCGTTAGATGTCACTATATGCCTTGGTTTTTATCCAAGACAGCCATGAGCACACCAATTGAGCGGGCAAAGGCCGTATTCGAATCAAGCAGCGGACTCGTTCGGACGCGTGAGGCCATTCAGGCAGGGATTCACTCGCGCACACTCTATGAGATGAGAGATGCGGGGATCATTGAGCAAACCAGCCGCGGGCTTTTTCGGCTCGTCGGGCTTCCTCCGCTGGCCAATCCCGACCTGGCCCTGGTGGCCAAGCGAGTTCCATCGGCTGTGGTCTGTCTGATCAGCTCCCTTGCATTCCATGAGCTGACGACCCAAATCCCCCACACGGTGCAGATCGCGCTACGCCCTGGAAGCTGGCCCCCAAAGATCGAGCATCCGCCGATCGAGGTGTTCAGCTTTTCTCTGCAATCCCTGTCCTGTGGCGTCGAAGAGCATGCCATCGACGGAGTCACTGTCCGCATCTTCAGCCGGGAGAAAACGCTGGCCGACATTTTCAAATTTCGGAATCGGATCGGAATCGAGACAGCTACGGAGGCGCTCCGCAACTATGCCCGCAGCAAGCGGCGGCGATTCGACAAGGTTTTGGATTTCGCCCGCACGTGCCGGGTTGAAAAGGTGATGCGGCCTTATTTGGAGGCAGTCGCGTGAGCGAGCTCAAGAATATCGGGGCCTCGGCCCACCAGCGGCTCAAGAATGTGTCAAAAGAGTCGGGGCGTTCCTTCAATGACCTCGTTCAGTATTACGCGCTGGAAAGATGGCTCTACCGATTGTCGCGGTCCGGGCACGAGAATGTTTTCATCCTGAAAGGGGCGTTGATGCTTGTGGCATGGCGTGCGCCGATCCTGCGGGCGACCCGTGACATCGACCTGCTGGCCAGAACCAGCAACGATCTCGATGGGATCAAGCACATCATTGCCGAGATTTGCCGGACAGATGTGCCGGATGATGGGGTTTTGTTCGACCCCGAAAGCGTCACCACGACGAGGATCGCCGAGGACGACGACTACGAGGGGGTGCGGGCAACCTTTACCGGGATTCTCGCCACCACACGGCTCTCCATGCAGATCGATATGGGGTTCAGCGATGTGATCACGCCTGGGCCGGTGGGGATCAGCTATCCGACCATTCTCGACTATCCCGCTCCCGTCCTGCGTGCCTACAACCGGGAAACAGCCATTGCCGAAAAGTTCGAGGCGATGGTCTCTCTGGGACGACTCAACAGCAGAATGAAGGATTTCTTCGACGTGTGGTTGCTGGCAAGCACATCGGATTTCTCCGGTGCCGACTTGAGTGCCGCCATCCTTGCCACTTTTCGCAAACGGGAGACGGAACTTACCGCCGCACCACAGGCATTCGAGGACGACTTCTTACTCGACTCTTCCAAGCAGTCACAATGGGCGGGGTTCTTGAAACGGATGCGACCTTCCGAAGCGCCGTCGACATTCTCCGATGCGGTCACTGCGATTCGGGTATTCTTGCAGCCTGTTCACGAGGCGTTGCGCTCTGGAGGTTCCTTCACAATGGCGTGGAAGCACCCGGGGCCTTGGCGGCAGTAGGCATCGAAATTACTCAGACGAGCTTGGCATCTCCGGGGCACTGACGAATCAATCTTCTGCCATCCCCATAAACCGGACTGCGTCCTCTCCCGACGCCCAACGGGAAAATAAATTGCATTGCTGGAACGCAAGAAAACTTGGTTTCGATGCAAAGACCTCATTTGAATTTTTCCCACTCGTCCGTTTGACCCAGCCCGTCCGCCGAGTTTCAGGGAATGTCTGCATCTCTTGAAGTTGCTCCCAAACGGGAGCAGGGGAGCAAACAGGAGCGGCTAATTTCCGAGCCATGATCGCAACCAAAATACCGCAGGCCACTCAGGACAAAAGATGTTCCATGCACGGAACAGGTCGGTTTCGCCATCGTGCTGTAATGGCATCCATGAAATCGAAAACAGATTGCCCCCAACTCGGGGACACCACGTCCAGAAAACCTTTCTACCATTGGCCTCACGATGAAGGTCATGAATTCCAACCGGAGGATCGGATGAAACATTCCTTTCAACGGGTTTCCATTGCGGGGATGCGTCCGCTGGCTTTGACCAAAAAGCAAATCATTGCCCTGCTGGGTTCGGTCAAACTTGTTGACCGGATGCTGTGGGCCACCCGGCACGCGGAAGGCGGCTGGTTTATCATTCTGCGGGAAGGCCGGGATCTTCTTGTCGCCACGGAATCCGTGGAAGCGGCGTATGAGCGATTGGTGGACGGCGAGTTGCCGCCGCTGATGCCCAGCGAACGAAAGGAAAGCCCCGATCAGAAGTGCCGCCTTGAGCAAATCAGACTTTCCAGGGCTGGTAGGAAAAGAAAAGGCGTGTCGCCGGGCGTCGCAATCGACGACTTGCCTGTCCCGTCCGCCGTGGGGCGTTCGCTCTGAATCCCAACAATCCCGACCTATGGAAATCACCACCTCACATCGCCAGAAAATCGAACGCCTGGAAGCCGAACGCCAACAGCTTGAAGATCGCATCCGCCGACTCAAGCACGCCGCCCAAACCGCCGAGCGCAAAAAGCTCACCCGCGCCAAGATCATCCTTGGGGCGTTGGTTCTCCGGGATCACCAAGCCATCCTGCCTGAACTCATCTCAAAAGCCTCGCCACAGGACGCGGAGATTTTGACCTCCGCCTTTCCCCTGATTGCGAAGGAAGCCCCCACGGTGGCCGCTCTCCGCAAATAACAGGCCACCCATGCAAATGAGACTTCCGAGCCACCGGAGCCTTTCAAAGAAAGGCGAAGCGCACTTACGCATCGCGGGGGGACCCCACGATGCGAGTGCGTTTTCGCCGGAGGCGAAAAGGGCTCGCTACCGCTTGCCTGACACCTGTGCGGGCAGTCGGGACATGGCCCGACCGCCCTGCCAAAATCCCGCAC
>JBAYTU010000185.1:0-3060 GCA_041675465.1 Terrimicrobiaceae bacterium
CATCAGTGACTGCGTCACCGGAAAGGCTGAAGTCAGGAGGATGAAGGATGAAAAGAGCCGCATTTCATACTTCCGCCTTCATCCTTCATCCTTGCCCAAGAAACCCTCCGGCATTGAATGGCTTGGCGACATCCCGAAGCATTGGGGCACACCGCCGCTTTGCACCAGATACTCAGTTGAACTCGGCAAGATGCTGAATGAAGGGCGGATTGTAGGGCATGCGCTTGTGCCTTATCTCCGCAACATCGACGTTCAATGGGATCGCATTAACTTCGACGACCTTCCTGAAATGGATATCGAAGAAAGGGAACGCGAGCGGTTCACGCTTAAGGATGGAGACTTGCTCGTTTGTGAAGGTGGTGAGGTAGGGCGAGCAGCAATATTCAAAGGTCGCGCTGAGGTGACAGGCTTTCAGAAGGCGCTCCACCGAATGCGACCGCTTAATCCCCGAGAGCGCACGCGGTTTATGTTCTACATGCTGACTTGGGCGAGCAGTCAGGGAATTTTCTTTGCTGAAGGCAATCCCAACACCATCCCTCACCTGACCGGAGAGAAGTTACGGCGCTACCGTTTCCCTCAACCCCCCCTCCCCGAACAAGCCGCCATCGCCGCGTATCTGGACGAGGAGACGGCGAAGCTGGACGCGCTGGTGGGGAAGGTGGAGGAGGCGGTGGAGCGGTTGCAGGAATACCGCACCGCGCTGATCACCGCCGCCGTCACCGGCAAGATTGACGTGCGTAAAACCGCAGTTTCAGGGTAAACAGATATCGCCATGCGCATTGATGAACTCAGATTATCCGGTTTTCGTTGCTTCGAGCAGGCGGAGTTCAGGTTCGCGCCGCAGTTCAACCTGATCGTTGGCGACAACGGCGCGGGCAAGACTTCCGTGCTCGAAGCGTTAGCAGTGGCGGCGGGCTCGTGGTTGCTGGGGATTCGTGGTTTCGACAAAAGGCATTTGCTCGCTGCGGATGTCCGGGTGCGACCGCAAGGATCAAACGGAGATTTCCGCTTTGAGGAGGTCGAGCAGACCGAAGTGGACGCGCGCGGCCTGGTCAATGGTGAAGCGCTGCAGTGGGAGCGGGCGTTGAGAGGGAGGATGGGGCGGACCACGACGAAGCAAGCCTCTGGAATCCGCGACATGGCCGAGGCTCAGGCCCAAGCGGTCCGTAGCGGAGATGACGCCAACGTCGTGTTGCCGCTGATTTCCTACTATGGCACGGGCCGGCTCTGGGACATCCCTCGCGGCATCAAGAAGGAGCTGAAAGACAAGCGGAGCAAACCGTCGCGCCTCGATGGCTACCGGAACAGTGTGGATCCCCGATGCAGCCCGGCGGATTTCATGAAGTGGTTGAGCCGTCAGGAATGGATTGCTTTTCAAGAGGGTGTTGAGCCGCCAATTTGCACGGCGGTGAAGAATGCCGTTGTCGGATGTCTTGAAGATGGGAAGCGCATTTGGTTTTCGGCTAAGCAGGAACAGGTGCTTGTCGAGTTTGGAGAACAGGGAATCCATGCCTTTGATCAGTTGAGCGATGGACAGCGCAACATGGTGGCCATGGTGGGCGACATCGCGATCAAGGCGGCTTTGCTGAATTCGAATCTTGGCGACCGGGCGGTGAAGGAAACACCAGGCGTTGTGATGATTGATGAGCTGGACTTGCACCTGCATCCGAAGTGGCAGCGACGGGTGGTGGATGACTTGCAACTCGCATTCCCGAAGATCCAATTCTTTTGCACCACGCACTCTCCGCAGATCATCGGCGAAGTGCCGCGCGAGGCGGTTCATATCCTGGCCGCGACCGGCTCGGAGCCAGCGCCTGTAGCCTACGGGGCGGATTCCAACTGGATTCTGGAGCACGTGATGGGTGCGGCCCAGCGGAGTGCGCCTGCCACAGGCATGATCCACGGGGTCGAAGATGCACTGGAGGAAGGCAATTTGGACACAGCCAAGCGTGAGCTTCTAAAACTGAGGGCGAAGGTCGGCGGCGAGGAAGGAGAGGTTGCGCGGTTGGAGGGAAGCATCCGAAACATGGAAGCGCTGGCCGATGAGAAGGATTGAGAAGCGCAACGAGCCTGCGGAATTGACCCAATGGAGGGCGGCTAATCAGGCCGATCCTGACGGTGGAGGAATCAACTATGGGTATGATTTGCTCCGGAAGTCGCCCCACGTAGTTGGCTGCCTGGTGAATGCCTTGCTCGCGGAACAAGGCGGGCTGTGTGCCTACACCGGGCGGAGAATTGACCGCAGTTCCTCCCATGTGGAGCACGTCGTGGCGCAGGCGCATTGCGAACGGGGTCAGGGCGTGGCCTATGACAACATGCTGGCTTGCTGGCCAGAACCGAACGGGCCGCACGGTCAATTTGGAGCGCACGCAAAACGTAGCTGGCCCAGCCCCGCAGAGACGGACCAGTTCGTCTCTCCGTTGCGCAACGGGTGCGAGTCGCGATTCGTTTTCAATCAGCGGGGTGAGATCAAAGCGGCCGACGCTGCCGACGCGGCAGCAATTACCACGATCCAGAAATTGAAGCTCGATCACAAACTGCTTACGGCACTGCGTCGTAGTGAGATCGAATCGGTGCTTGGCACGATGCGCGGCATGTCGCTCAAGGAAGCCCGAAAGCGATTGCGGGGGATGGAGGAAGCGGAAAAGGATCTTGATGGTGGTGCAGATGTGCAACTTGACCCTTACTGCTTTGCTCTGAAGCAGGCACTGGCTCGCTTCATCAAAGCCGGCGAACGTATTCAGAAATACTACAAGTCGAACTGACACCAATGCCCGGACAAACTACAGAACGCGCCTTCGAAACCTACGTCGAGGAAATCCTGCTGACCCAGGGCGGGTGGAAGTCGGGCAGTAATGCGGAGTGGGACAAGGAACGGGCGTTGTTCCCGGCGCAGGTGTTCGCGTTCATTGCGGACACCCAACCGAAGCTGTGGGCCGAAATGAAGGGGCTGCATGCGGATGGGTTGGAAGCGCTCCTGCTGGCCGGCTTGGTCAAGGAACTCGATGCGAAGGGCTCGCTGCATGTTCTGCGGCACGGGTTCAAGTTTTACGGGAAGAC
>JBAYTU010000186.1:0-3043 GCA_041675465.1 Terrimicrobiaceae bacterium
CCTGGGTGAGAATGCGCCCGTTGGCATCCCGGCCGGTCACGGTTTGTGTCCGGAAGGGATTCGTGCGCGAGGTCAGCAGGCCGGCGGTCGTGTAGTCGAAGGCGGAAGTGATGCCCGCGGCGATGACAGATGTCATCTGGCCTGCGGCGTTGTGCCCGAACACGGGCTGGAAGCCGCTGCCAGTGTTCAGAGACTCGCGCCGGCCCGCGGCATCCCACGTCTGGGATATCGAGGAAGTGGCATTGCCGCCCAGGGTGACGGTTTCCGAGGCGGTGTGGCCGTAGGCGTCGGGAACCCGTGTGCCTCTTTTGGCATTGCTTTTGCTATGGTTGGAATAGTTTTTCAATCAGGAGGAGAGATTCGCTCTGCGGCGCATATAGGGCAGTCACTTTTATTTCTGGCCACATTAGCAGAGAAATTTCTTCATGCTCAGACGTAAAATTCAATATTGCCTGGGATTTCGCACAAAGCTCAAGCAAGTTCCGTGTCCTTCCGTCGTCCAGTCTTTGAGTCCAAACATTTCTGAAAGCAAGCAGATCGACCAACGGCCAGCATGTCGGATCCACTTTCCCAACTCGTTCTTGTAAAGTTGTTCCATCGCCTAAGTCCCGACTCCAAACTGCTGCTGGTAGTTTAATCATGGCCGAACCACGGAGGGAGCACTGGCGCGGGACGTGCCCGGGAGCGAAGCGACCAGCACGGCCCGTGACAGAACGGCGCATCGGGAGTTGACGGAGGGTTGGCAAACGTTGCCACGTGCGGCAGCGGTTTGGCGTTGATTCAAGATACAGGATCGAGTTTCAAGCACCACTGTCGCAAGTAATCTTCAAATGAAGGGCACATATCTTCCACGCCTCCAGCATCATGGTCAGATATCCAAATCATACCTGTGTTGTCGAAACCAACAGGATTCCCTGAATGGTCCATTGAGAAAACAAGCCACTTCTCCACTCCAAGCCAGTTTTGCTCGCGGAACTCAAGGGTGACCTGCATGGCCGTCCCTTCACGTTCTCCCATGATTCCCGCTCTTCTAAGCCCATATATTCGGAACGGCCCCACAGAAGCACCGCCATAGCGATGAACGAACTCACGATAGTCTTGTGGAAGCGGGAATCCGAGGGGCTTGAATTCCTGGTCAATCTCTTCGTAGGGCACAGACTCGGCCCGAGTCACCGGATGTTTTGCAAAGCGAGATTCCAATGCAGCCCAAGTTTCTTCCTTCATTGCGCCCCCCTTCGTGCAAGTTCCTCCTCTGCCCGCCAGCTCCAATATCGCTCACGCAAAGCATTGTGCGCCGCTCGTTCTGCCTTGGTAAGACCGACGCCGGGGGCTGTTCCAAGGGGGTGTTGGATTCTGTTTCCTGTCGAATGGAAAGGCCGAGGAATCTCTACAAGAGGTCCTGCTGGACTTTGATTGAGGTGATGCAAAATTAGTTTGTCACCGCTTCGACTTGCTGCCGCAGTGCCATCATCAACCATTGCTCGCAGGGCGGCATCATCAAGGTGACTGAGATCGCGCACAGCGCGAACCTCCATTCCTTCAAACTGAGCAACATTTCGGACCGGCCCTGTCGTCTTTGCGGCCGGAGTATTCTTGAACAAGTTTGTCGCTGCCCTCCATGCATTGTCAACATAGGGACTGACTGCGTTGGCAATTGGTTTAAGGATTCCTTTTGCCGCATCCCCTGCACCGGGAACAAATGCTGCAATAGACAATACCACGCCGGCTCCGGTTCCAAAACTTAGTCCTGTGGTGCGAACGGTGTTAACTGAACCCACGACATCTCGAACATCTGCAACCTGGCCCCAGTATGGGGTAAGTCCCGCTCCTACTTGCCCAACAAAATGTCCGACACCTTGGATTGCATTCGTCGGCTGATAAAAGTCACCCAAGGCATATCCGCCTCCCACCCCCTTCCCAAACCTGCCATCGGGGTCTATGGGTGGGTCTGACACGAGTTGGAACCGCCACCGCTCTTCATCCTGATGCATTTCAGAGGCTTGCAGGGCCACGGCCTGACGCAGTTCCAAGGCCGGGGCGATTTTTTCCCAGGTGCGGTTTTCCGATACGCGGGGCACGTTGGCCGGGGCGGTGACAACGCCGAGAACGACAACCCACAGGGCGAGGATTATTTTTTTAGCCGCCGTCATTTCAGCGGCTAGAAGAGCAGCTAAAAGAGAAGAATGCGAGCGCGGATTGCGGGCGATCAGAGAGCCAGCCAGGAACGCACAGCGTCTTCGACCTTGGCGAGTGTTGCGGCATCCACAACCACACCCAACCGGCGTTCGAGTTTCACGTCGGGGATCGAGGCGATGCCCTGGGCATCGAACGCGCCTTCCGGCATGCCTCGCGGGTGGTGCGGCACCTCGTATTGCGTGCCCCGAACGCTGGTGGTGCGAACCACGTAGGTGACCACGGCTCGTTCGTCGTCCCGATAATCAACGCTCAGGATCAGCACCGGGCGCACCTTGGCCACGAAGCCAAGATCGGCCATCCACAGTTCACCGCGTCTGGCCTTGGGCATGTTCCTCCTCGTCATACATGGCGAAGAGGGCTTCCGAAGCACCTGCCATTGCCTGATGTTCTTCAATCCAAGCCAGCAACTCGCGGTAGTCCGCGGGCGGCAGTTTCTCGATGGCGGATTCGATTTCGACAACCGTGCTCATGGGGCCACCTTATCTGTTTCCGGGTCGCCGGGCAAGTCCTGCCGTTCCAGCCGGGCGGGGTGGGTCGCCGAGTGGATCTCCTTCAACTTGCGGATCGAGACCTGGGTATAGATCTCGGTGGTGTCGAGCTTGGCGTGTCCGAGCATGGCCTGGATGTAACGGATGTCCGCTCCGCCTTCGAGCATGAGGGTGGCCATCGTGTGGCGGAACAGATGGCAGCTTCCGGTTTTGCCCAGCTTGGCGGCGCTCACATAGTCGCGGACGATTTCCCCGACGCCGGAGGGGATGATTTTTTCGCCGATGGCATTGAGCCACAGCCAGCCTTCATCGTGTCCAAGGGGTCATCCAAGGGGTCAGTCCTTTGGATTATAGGAATC
>JBAYTU010000187.1:0-3037 GCA_041675465.1 Terrimicrobiaceae bacterium
AGATGCTCGGGGACAGCGCCAGACAACTCCAACTCATGCAGAAGACACTCGCGGAAACGAACATCAAGATCCAGCATGTCTTCAGCGACATTGACGGGACGAGTGCCCAAGCCACCATTACCGGCAATTTTGATTATTTCCATCTGTATGCCCGATCTGAAGAGTTGCGTCATTTATCTGTCCTTCGCCGGATGACGTGTATGTCAGGCATGTCCTTAAGATTATCTCAAACGTTGGTAGAGGCAATAGGGATGAGCCCCAGGGGGCCATGTAAATTCCGATCTGGATCTTTCTTTCAGAGGGAAAACCATTACATTTTCAGCAAGGCCATGAAATTTACCCGCCCACACCAGCGGCAGGATTGGATTGCCCTACAGCTATCCAAGCTGGCAGCCGCCCGCATTCGGGGAAATCCGGAAATCATCAAAGTGGGCTTGGAGAATATCCGGCGCTGGGAGAAAAAGCGCAGCGGCGCAACTGCCGCCCGCATGGAGTGGGCGGATTTGATTCAGAAATACACCCCGCAGGAGATCGCCGACCTGCTCGAATCCGAAGGAGATGAGGCCCAGCGCTTACGCTCATCAATGCCGTTCATCCAATCCCCGTTTTTTACTGAAGAAGAACGCTTGAATGTCATTGCAAGGGCCTATGCCGATTGACCGGCAAGCTTGGTATCGGAGGGTTCGCCATCCCGGATCGGGAACCTCGCTCTGCCCAATGCCCCTGCCCGTGGTTCTTCCGGCCAGGACAAATCCGCAGCCGTGTCGAAACTGTCCCAATAGTCACAGAGCACCTCAATGCGCTGTTCGAGGGGCAGGGCGTTGATACGAGCCCATTCCTCGCCAAAAAGATATTCATCGGTTTCACGCGAAGTCATAGCGACATCCTCATGGCAACTTTAGGCCGGAACCGCTCGCTGATCCATTCCTTTTTGGCGCGGGGAAATTGCTTCCTTGTTTCCTGCCAGGCGCGACCGATCAGAGCTTCCATTTCTCGGGGACCGATAACCTCCTTTTTCAAGAGGCGTTCAGCGACATGGACCATTTCTTGGTGCTGTTCCGGGAATGGGAGGTTGGCAATGTCATCCCAAATCCGGTTGACCTCGCGCCCGTAAGGCTTCCAAGCGGCCTGGTATTCCCGCAGCCTTTCGTGATCGACTTGTTGGATTTGAAACTTTTCGACTTCCAGAACGGGCCGGAGTTCCGGGCTTCGGGTGGCGGCCAGTTGAAGGAGAGGCCGCGCTTTTCGCATGTCCTGCGGGGGATGTTGCCCCTGTTCCACCAAGCCGGTCAGTATCCGCGCATCATGGAGATGGAGCCATCCCCGCATGTCTCCGGCCTCGATCATTTTCACCCCAAGAGAATTGACCACCGCCCAATCCTTTTCCCGCTGGGTCTTTTTTGTCCAACTCAGGGTGTCGGCGTCCACGCATTCAAAATCAACGCCCCGTTGCCAGGAATCCACGCGGGGCGGACGACTCATGAAATCAATGCGGGGATAACTTTCCGTATTGTTGCGACCATAGCACAGATGGCTGCTCCACCCGCCCGACAGCCACCGGTCATCCAGCGGGCAACCGAACGGCCCCATGTAAGCCACGGAATTTCCATGAAACGAGCGTCCGGCCAACACCAGGCGAATCGTCTCGCTCCGACCGGGAGTCACAACCAGATCGAGATCCTTCGTTTGCTGGACCAACCCGTGAAAGATGCAGGCGATTCCTCCGGTCGCGGCGCTTTCCACGCCGGAGGCATTCAGATCGCGAATCACGTCGCGGTAGAAATCGAAAACCTCTTTCCATGCCTCCAGAGCCATGCTTTTGACGTTACCGCTGACGCTTGTCCCGGCAAGCAGATGTTTTCTGCGCCGTCATAAATTGCTCCCGATCCAGCGCCTCTTCGCAGCGCCGGGACAGATCCTGCCAGTTGATCTCGATCTCGGCATCAAGAGGGATGAAGGAATTTCCGTCTTACGGCCGGACGCAACCGCTTCGAGCATTTCGCGCCGGTCGGCAGCGTGCTCGGCTTCATTTTGTTCCCAACTCATGTGGCGGGTGTCCGGCATGTCTTTTGTCAGCTATTTCAAGATGCGGGCGCAAAAAGTCCCGATAAACGAATGTCTCTCGCGTAAGCCGTTGGAAATGTCTTGTAACCCGTTGATATTGCGGCAACCTTTTTGGGGTCTTGGACTTTTTGCGCCCGCATCTTCCAAAGCAATGGAGTCTAAGCGGCAAGTCTCGTTTTTGCAGGCATGAAGTGCTCATGCTTCCAACGCAGCAGGAGTTCATCCAGCATGGAAAATTCCATTGCATCCTCGAAAATTCCACCATGCAAGGTGACGTGTGCCGGACAGATGCCTTTCTTCGCGCTATAAAAAAGAAGATCGGCAACCGCTCTCGGATGGTTGGCACAATAGACACTGGCATTTTTTTCCAGGATGACTCCACGTCTGCGAAGAATGTCCGCTTTGTCGGCGATCATCCGTTTTCCGAAAAGCCGGTTTGTGTTTCCCAAGTTCCCCCCGACTCCAGCGGACTGGATGCGGGAATCCAGACGACACAGTGCCGCGATAAAATGCCAGTCGCCGCCAAGCCGTCCCGCATCGGGAATCGACAAAGCGGTCATGCCGGAAATGTAGGTTGCCGGTGACGAAAAATTCGCGACGTCGGGCGGGGGCATGGTTGAAAAGGTCAGGGGTTGGGCCAGCGCGCTTTCTGGCCGCGAACAATCGACAAGCTGCCGCCTTTGGTGCGCCGGACGAAAAAATCCAGAGCACCCGGTTCTATGAGTTTGCATGTGGGCCACAATCACTCGCTGGCAGGGACAAGAATATTCCCGGAAATGGGGGAAGTGACAATTCCCGTAACTGCTCAGGGGGCATCCTGAAGCAGGATGCCCCCTGAGAGAAAAGGGGCCGCCCATTTGTTTGGCGTAGCCGGGTAGCATTCGTAGGCCGGTAGCGGGAACGCAGCCTGGTTATCCGTAGAAAAAATACACGGAAAGATATTGTCAGGGATAATAGTCTATGATATATCACA
>JBAYTU010000188.1:0-2907 GCA_041675465.1 Terrimicrobiaceae bacterium
AGTTCGGGTGATTTCGCGCGCGTAATTCGCGGCAGGCGCTGGCGAAATCGCCTTACGCCTTGGCAATCCACTCCGAGCTAGCGAGCCTCATAAAGGACTTGACCTGTGGACAAAGCTTCGGCCAAGAAGGAATCCCCTTGTTCCAAGCGCATCTTTGCTTCGGCGGGAGATTTTATAATGAGATCCAAGGGGAAAGATTTTTTGACGGCTCTACGGATTTCGAGAGCTTGACGGCTTGGTTTGCCATTGAAATCCATAATGACGAGAAGGTCCACGTCGGAATCCTCGCCGGCTTCTCCCCGACCGTGCGATCCAAACAACACAATTTTTTCGGGCCGATATCGCCGCGCAACTTCTTGTGCAAAGCCCTTGATTTGAAGCAAGCTGGTCACGGTTGATTCCTATCTCCCGGCTCGAATCTTTTCAACATCGAAAGCGGAGGCCGGAGAGGGGTCGATTTCTGAAACCTGAAAGGTGGGAGATGGGGGTCAAAGAACGCGGAGCCGGTTTTTGTCGAATTTTTCCGAGAACGGATTAACGATTTGGAGAGAACGGATGGCAAGTCCATCCTGCATATCCTCCGTAAGAAGACTCGTAGCTCCGCAATCCAAAGCAGACGCGACGATCAGGCTGTCCCACCAAGAAAGGCCCACACCATCTTCGATCTCCCACGCACTTTCCAGGATACTGGTGGTTACCTGTTTGGGCCCCCACGCAAGAAGGTCGCGAATATCCTGACGTGCCTCGGAAGGCGCAATGCCTGGTTTCAGTTTCCGAGTGACAGTCGCGTAATACTCTTGCAACACTTGAGGGCTCAGTCGCCCCGTGCGCTTCCTCCACAGAACACGCATAACTTCATCCGCGCACACTTGTTTCACCGGATCACTGCTATCCCGCGCGTAAACCAGGATATTTGTATCAACGAAGGGCATGGCGGTCGTGCAAGGAATCCCGGTTGGGGTAGGGTTTGGACTCTGCCTGTAGCGGGCGCGCGCCTCTGCGCAAAAACCTTGTCATGGCTGCCTGATACTCCGTTTCGCTTTCGATTCTCTCAGTCACCAATCGACAAAGGAATTGGGACATGCTCGTGTCGGCCTCTGCAGCAAGCACACGGGTTTTTAGCCCGATGTCGTCAGGAAGCGTAATGGTGATGTTTTTCATGACACAAAAATAGTGTTACACGGATTCCGTGTCAACTGAAAGCACTGAGCTGAAAAAGGCGGGCAGGCATTTTCGGTCAAAGGACATTCCTTGAGCGGGGGCCTTCCGAGAGCCATCAATCCGCAAGAGGATCTATGATATGAAAAATCTTGGAGAGGGAGAAACCGCCGGGATCAGAGGTGATGACATGATAGATTTGGTGTTCCTCGAAAGTTGCGGCCAGCATGGCATCCAGAATGCGCTTCCGCCCCAGCCGGTGCTCTGTCATCCATGCATGGAACCGCTGGACGGCCCAGCCCGTTGAGGAAATATTTTTCACCTCCTTCAGATTCCACCAGATTTCGGAACGTCGCCCCGCCTCATCGGCAGAGAGCGGACGCTCAAAACGCTTCGGGTCGGTCACGATGTGGATAAATTCGCAAAGAGTCTGAGGAGCCAAGGCCAAAGTGGCCGCCTCCCCCATGAGACGGTCCTTGAGTTGATGGGCTGCGGAGTGCCCTGGTTGCTCAGTCACCTCGACCTGCACCAGAAAGCTCGTATCGACTCCGTAGATCATGGCAGCATTTCCTCGAAAACATCCTCCCTCCAATCGATCGGAACAAGGGGTTTTCCAAGAGAAACCGGCCTGAGATCGGCAAGTGAAAGGCGGTTGGCAAAGCGATTCCTGACGTAATCCTCCATGGCTTCCCGGATCAATTCCGACGCAGGGCGGTCCCGACGTTCCGATTCCTATTGAAAAAGTCGATAGATCGGGTCAGATACATTCAAAGATATTGTTTTCATATATGGCATGATATATCATGCCGTTTTTTTGTCGATTTGTAACGAAAGTCACAAAACAAGCCGATCGCAGCATATTTCCAAAGTCCTGCCACTTCACCTTTCGCTTTCCCTGAACACTTTTCTCTCGTTTCCCCTCACATCCTTTTTGCGCATCTACCTTTTTGTGGCTGCTCATTTTCCTTTGCAGGATAAATGGCGGGGATCTTCTGGGACCGGAAGCGCCGGTAGACGGTGAAATCTGCCTGATCGGTGGTGATCACCGCCGCTTGCGGAAAAAGCTCGGAGAGTATGACAAGCGACGCGTCTCCCGCATCCATATTCGGATACTTGATCATCAATTCCTGTGTCCGCTCAAGGTGTTCCGGCCAAGGGTGTAGGAGATGGATGGCCCCCTTCCGGACAAGCGTGAGAAGCGCGTGGGCCGGGCGGGAATTGCCTCCGAGGTTCCAACAGGCTTCACCGATGATGATTTCGCTGGTGTGCAGGGGCCCGCGAACTCCGGACAACACAGAAACGCTCCAGTCATGCCATTGGTCGGAGGCATTCAGCCAGCCGATCAGCGGCCCCGCGTCAACGAGAGTCCGAACTTGCATAGCCCTCCCTCATCGAAAGGTCGGCGGGCCCGCAAAACATCCCCTCGTATGGCGCCGCCAGGCTGGCGAAATCCGAACTGCTCTCCAATTCCTTTGCCAGTGCCCGCCGGATAGTTTCAGAGAGCCCCTCCTTTTGCGCCGCCGCGCGCTTGCGCAGCTTTTCATTCATGGATTCCGGTATCTTTATCGTGACAGTCTTCATGTCTTACTAATGGTATTACCGTTGTCCAAACAATCCACACAAAAGCATCCGGTGTTTCAGAGAGCCGACGGGAGCCAATTTTTTGCGCTTCTTTGCGGCTGTTGAATTTGGTGGAAACGCGGAGACCTGAGAACAGGTTTTTGACAGGATTAACAGAATTTACAGGAA
>JBAYTU010000189.1:0-2822 GCA_041675465.1 Terrimicrobiaceae bacterium
GGAATCGCCAGTGCCCTCGATGATTTCGCCACCGCAGAAAACACTGCCGACGGGATTTTCCTGAAGCCATTGCTCGAGGTTCCCCTCGTGCAATCCGGCGGTCGCGAGACGTTCCTGGGAGGTCTGGCCGATCTTTTCCCGCAGGCTGAGCGAGCGCAGGGTGCGTTCGACCCAGTCCTGCAGCCTGGGAGAAGGGGAATTCTTCATATTACTCAGCGCGGGGAACGCTCGGTTCCGCCGTTTCGTCTTGCGGCAGGTAGGCTCCGTGTTCTCTGAGCGTTTCCACGAGCAGGCGGGTGTCGAGGCCGAACGCGGGCTGCCCGGTCGCGAGCGACTGCACCGCGGCGGTTCCCGCGGCCTGCCCCATCATGGCGGACGCGGGCATGACGCGGATGGAACCGTTCACTTTGACGTCGCTGGAATTGCAGCGGCCCGCCACCCACAGGTTCTTCCATCCTTTCGGGACAAGAATGGGATAGGGGATGCCGAAGCACTCGCCGGGTTCGAGCCGGGCCGTGCGGTCCTTTTCCTCATTGAACCGCTCCCATTCCTCCTTCGATGTGTCGTAGGGATGCACGTCCACGAACTTGTTGAACACGCCGATCTGATCCGCGAATTGCCGCCGGGCCATGTAGTCGTCGAACGTCAGTTCATACTCGCCGACGACCCTGCGCGATTCGCGGATGCCCATCAGCGCGCCGGTGGCGACCAACTCGATGTTTTCGCAGCCCGGGACGTATTTGCGATAGAACTCCAGATATTCCTGAACGATTTTGCGCCCGAGCATGATCCCGTCGCTCAGGCTGCGGCAGCTCAGCGCGTCGAGGTTGAAAACGTGCCCGCCGTTCAGGCAGCCGACGGTTTTTGTGATACGGCCCATGCCCGGAAGATGCAGGTCGGGCTGGGTAAAATGGCCCTCTTCCACGGCCTTGCGGACCAGTTCCCTTTGATTCGGGCGCTCGGCGAACCAGCGGTCCCAGTCGATGCCGGCGTGCAGGCTGCAAAGCGTTGCGGGCATGGGATGCGGGGTGTCGCGCCCGGCTTCCCGGCACTCGGCGCCGCACAGCGTCGCGAGCACGGCGTCTCCCGTGCAGTCGATGAACGCCGGGGCCTTGATGTATTTATACCCTTCGATGTTGTTCAGGATCACGCCCGACACGGTGCCGGATTCGGGATCCGCGTCTGCGTCAATGACCCGCGTGAAAAAGCGCAGATCGACTCCGGCATTGACGGTGAGTTCGTCGAGCAAGAGCTTCACGCCCTCGGCCTGGAACTGCGTCCAGCAGTGATAATTCTTGCGCCAGTAGTCCGGCGTCACGTCGTGGCCGAGCTGGCCGCGTTCGTAGAGCGTCTCGACGATCTCGCGCATCAGGCCGCCGACGAGCGGCTTTTTGCCGTCCGCCATCGGGTCGTAGGCCGTCACGAGCCCGGCGGTCCCCATCCCGCCCAGGCAACCGGTGGCCTCGACCAGCAGAACCCTTGCGCCGAGACGCGCCGCGCAGATCGCCGCCGCGCTGCCCGCCGGGCCGCCGCCGGCCACGACGACGTCGAAGCCGTCTTCAACTGGAATGGTTCTCTGAAGCCGGTAGGAGCCGCCCGGGGATGGATGCGTGTCGGAAGCGCCGGGCTTTCTGTTTTTTATTCTTTGCGGTTTCTTCATCATTTCAAATTGGAAAAATAGCGGGCGAGAAATCCGCAAAGGGGATTTCCCCCCAGAGGGCGCGGGCGAGGCAGCGCTGGGAGAAGGGCGTGGGGCTGTAGGCGTTCATCAGTGTCGAAAGGAATGGCATGTCGTGGAGGTGATCAGGCTTCTGATCAGGGCGTTCTTGCCATGAAACCGGGCACGGGTTCCCAGGGCGAGGGCAATGCGGAGGACTTCGTTCCACTTGACCATGCGCTCGCTGCGGGAGAACGAACCGACCTTGAGCTGGCCTGCATTCGTGGCCACGGCAAGATTCCAGGCATTCCATGGTGAAGTAGCCGCGCGTGGAATTGTGGAAAAACACGCGGGGCACGGAGCCGGACAGCGGTCCGGCCATGGTTTCGTAAAAGGCATATTCCACCGCGTTGCGCCCGACATCCGCGCGCCATTCCGCGGCCACGCGCAATTTGGCGAGAGCGCGTTTGACGACGAAGGTTTTCGCTCCCTGCCCGACCTTGAAAATCTCGCAGGAAACACCCCCACCCAGCGGAGTGAGCACGACCGGCCCCGGTGCCAGTTGGGCATCCTCGCGGAGGAGGATTTCGATTTCCTCCGCCGGATTCATGCGAGGGACCGGACCACGGTCTGGTCGCGGAGGTAGTCGTATGGGTGTTTTTTCATGTCGAGGTTCAAAGCCGGAAGGTTGTTTCATCCTTTCGCCTTCATTGTTTCTACGGCTTGGCGGTTTTTCCCACGGTCACGCTCTGGAGGTAGTATTTGTTGTATTGGTTGCCCTCGGAGTCGAAGCGTCGGTCCCCACAACGCGCCTCCTGCCTGTATTTGCCCGCAGTTGGTATATCTGGATCAACCCTGTTCCCGGCTTTCGCCATCCCACCATTCTCCGCCGGGGTGGACGGGCGAGAAATCCGCAAAGGGGATTTCCCCCCAGAGGGCGCGGGCCAGACTGCGCTGGGAGAAGGAATCCGGGCTGTAGGCGTTGACCAAAGTCGGGAGGAATGGCATGTCGGGGAGGAGAAAGGGGGTGCCCAACGAAACAACGATGGGCGCGGCGGTCTCGGCGTTTTGGAGGGTCCACATCACCTCGGCCATGTCGCCGACCGGGCGCATCGTGTTTTTCATCTGATGCGTCTGGAGGCTGAAAACGACGACATAGGCGTCC
>JBAYTU010000190.1:0-2766 GCA_041675465.1 Terrimicrobiaceae bacterium
AAAAATAATGCGAACAGGGCTGTGCACCTAACCACCATGCCTTCGGCACTTTTGGCACGTCGCCTGCGGAGCAGGCTTTGGTGCCAAAAGCAAGTGGTGGCAGGTGACAGCGGACGTTCGGCAACAAAATATGCGCCTGTTTTATGATGCGCTTTTTAAAGGAACTCGGGATATTTCTTGGAATTGTTCCAATGCTCTCCATTTGGATACCGTTTGTTCTATTGGTGTTTGACCTTTCCACTGAGCGAGCTACGGGAATATCGGTTTTCGTATATTGGTTTAAGCCAGCAGTCGCTTTACTTCATGCGCTGGGTTTCTCAGACGATTACTTATTTCACGGAGGAATCGTGCCAGGTCCAAATGGTAGCGCAGTATGTGGATCAATATTTATTTACACTCTGTTTGGCTTATTGGTGTGGTGCATTTTGTTTGTATTCCCGCGTTGCTCCGTGAGAGTCTCCTCCGACAATCATTTCAAGAATCCAGAGAATTACTGATGTGGTTTTTATGACAGCTCAACAGCAAAACAAAATGGCCGAACGGGCCGGTGCAGTTAATCCCCATGCCTTCGGCACTTTTGGCACGTCGGCTCCGGAGCAGCCTTTGGTGCCAAAAGCAAGTGGGGATACCTGACCGGGGACGTTAGGCAAGAATATGACCTCCCTTTTCGCTTCCTAACTAGGCCCCGCTACACATACTATTCAATCCACACCCACAAATACCATGAAACCATACACACTCGCCGTAATCGTCACCGCTTTGGTGTTTTCAATCGCATTCAGTAACGCAGAACTCTCTGGTGCTATCAAGGATGTTACAATGCGAGCGACAATAATCGCATTGCCCAACGTCGAGGCTACGCAATTTTCCGCGAGCCATGATTTTAACGCTAAGCCAAGCGAAGCACTCAATATGCTTGAGAAACTTGTCGGGCAGAGCCAAGCGACATCTATTGCCAATCTCGCATTAACGTCGAGGAGTGGAGTGCGCGCCACATCCGAATCTGGAAAGACAACCCTTGATTTTGAACCAGTCGTCTCTCCTGATGGCAAGACAGCGGATATCACAGTAGTCATTAACGATAATGGCAACAAGATCGTCACAAACGTTCAAGTAAGTAATGGGGATGCGAAGTTTCTCGGAAGTATTCAGAGCCCTACAGACAAGGCGATGACTGAATACATTTTTATTCGGATATCTTTTTGAATCCAATATGCCTAACGGGCCGGTGCAGCTAATCCCCATGCCTTCGGCACTTTTGTCATGCCTCCTGCTTGCGCAGGAGATCATGCCAAAAGCAAGTGGGGATACCTGACCGGGGACGTTAGCAAAAAAAACTTGCCCGCTGCCTACATCCCAGTATGGTAACTCCATGAGTGTTGCGGAAATAAAGCAATTGCCTCGTGTTGAGCAGGTAAAGCTGATGGAAATCCTTTGGCAAGAACTCAGTGCGGACCAAAGCGCCTTGGAAATGCCCTCTTGGCACGCGGAGGAATTACAAGATACCTTAACACGCTTCAATGATGGCAAGGAAGAGCCCATGGATTGGCAAGCAGCAAAGAAGCAATTACGGGTTATGTTTCCGTGAAAGTTAGAATACTCCCTTCTGCCTTCAACGATTTGGCAGATGGCCGCGTTTTCTACGATTCACAAGGCGAATATTTGGGCGACTATTTTTTCAATACACTGTTTTCAGAAATTGACTCGCTCGCACTTTACGCTGGAATCCACCCTGTTGTTTTAGGGTTTCATAAATTGCTTTCAGAAACATTTCCCTATGCGATCTACTACAAGATCCTTGGTGAGGATGCTGTTGTCTTTAGGGTGCTCGATTGTCGTGCTGATCCCATAAAGACAAGAAGACGACTGAAAAAATGCTAACGGGCCGGTGCAGCTAATCCCCATGCCTTCGGCACTTTTGGCACGTCGGCTGCGGAGCAGCCTTTGGTGCCAAAAGCAAGTGGGGATACCTGACCGGGAACGTTAGCAGAAAAATATGCCTTGCTGCGATGAGCAATATGTTGTATTGCTTCTCTCCGTATGAACGAGATCTCTTTCGAATGGGATTCCAGCAAGGCGGCATCGAATGCCAAAAAGCATGGCGTTTCCTTCGAGGAGGCCAAGACAGTGTTTTTCGACGAGCATGCCCTGTTGATTCCGGATCCTGATCATTCGACCACCGAAGACAGATTCATCATCATGGGGCTCAGTTCCGCATTGCGGGTCCTCGTCATTGTTCACTGTTTTCGCAAAAGCGGTTCGTCAATCAGAGTGATTTCGGCACGACGAGCCGGAACCAAAGAACAGCAACCATACTGGGAGAACAGAAAATGAGAAAAGAGTATGATTTTTCCGCAGCAAAGCGGAATCCATATGTGAAGCGTTTGAAGAAGGCGGTCACCATTCGACTCGAACCCGATGTGATCAATTACTTCAAGGCACTCTCTGCTGATACCGGGATTCCATACCAGAATCTCATCAATCTTTATTTGCTCGACTGCGCCAAGGAACAGCGGCGACTTGCATTGACCTGGAAAAAATAATGCTAACGGAGCGATCGACCTAACCACCATGCCTTCGGCACTTTTGGCACGTCGCCTGCGGAGCAGGCTTTGGTGCCAAAAGCAAGTGGTGGCAGGTCATCGCAGACGTTCGACAAAAAAGAATCGCGTTTTTCGGACAGTTGGGTAAACTCAAAATATGACTGCACAGGACATCAAAATCCTTCCTACCGATGAGAAGATTCGGATCATGGAGGCTATATGG
>JBAYTU010000191.1:0-2682 GCA_041675465.1 Terrimicrobiaceae bacterium
CTCAAATCCCGCCTCGTCCCCGAGAGATCCTGGCCTTTCATCCGAGAGCTTTCCTCCATGAAAATCTCGCTTCCCTACAACATGATCTGCAAAAACCTCTTTAAATGAAAATGCCTTGAAGGAACCACCGGCAGCGGCCAAGTATCGGTTGTCATCCCCCCGCTGAATGTGTATTGGTAATTCTTCTGCAAATGGCGGGGTAGCCAAGTGGTAAGGCACGGCTCTGCAAAAGCTGTATTCGTCGGTTCGATTCCGACCCTCGCCTTTCCTCATAACCGCAAGTGCGGCAATTGATTACGGTTTGGCTGGGCCGAAAATGGACACCAAATGGACACCAAAATCAGCACTCGCGGAGCACTCGGCGACAATTTGGGCGAACTCGCCCACTGCTCGCTAACGCTTCGGAGTCGGCGTCATTTACGTTTGCGACTGCGCCAAACGTATGAAAACTCGCTATCGTTTAATTCGCCGCGGACGGGGCAACGGGATCTTCTATTGCATGGATTCCAAGACCGGAAAACGCACCAGTCTGGGAAAAGCTTCAAAGGAAGAGTCCCGGCAAATCATTGATGCCAAAAATCAGGCTGAGCGGCAGCCAATGCTCAATCTCCAGCTCGCAAAAGCGTATCTCACGGGCTCGGACTCTGAATTATCCAAACGCACCTGGCAGCATGCATTGGAGACGCTCACCGAAACAAAACAATCCGCGAATAAAGAACGCTGGCATCGCGTCGCGAAGGATCGCGCACTTGCCCAGCTTCTTCCCAAGATCATTGTGGAGACTCAAGCAGAGCAGATCCTGAAGGTTCTCCAACTCGGCACCGTTTCGACGAACGTCTTTCTTCGCCGCCTCTACAATTTTTGTGTGGATATGAACTGGCTGCCATGGCCGCTGGTGCCGAAACGGCAATGGCCGGTTGTTCGTTTTCAGGACAAGCGGGCAATCACCTCGGAAGAACATTGCCAAATCGTGGATCGAGAAACGAACCCGGAACGGAAAGCTTTCTACCAGTTGGCATGGCACTTGGGAGCCTCGCAATCGGATCTTGCCCACCTCCAAGCTGAGGATGTCGATTGGCCCAATCGGGTGATCAGCTTTTTCCGGATGAAGACGCGCTGGCGGAATCAGCAACCGCCCCAGATTCGCTTTGGAAAAGATGTCGAAGCAATCCTGGCAACACTTCCCAAGATCGGTCAGTTGTTCCCCTACCTTGCGACCGTGCGCCCCGGCGACCGTGCTACGGAGTTCAAACAGCACTGCCTCGGGCTTGGCATTCATGGGGTATCCCTCCACTCGTATCGCTACGCGTGGGCCGAAAGGGCGAAAATTGTCGGGTATCCGGAACGGTTTGCCCAGCTTGCCTTGGGTCACAACAGCAAGGCGGTTCACCGCGCCTACGCGAGAAAAGCTCAAGTCACCCTGCCCCCGCTTGAGGAATACGAGCAGAAAATTGTGGCATTCACGCTAGGCAATGCTGCTCCTGAAAATATTCAATCGGCTGAAATTGCATCTTGATACATGATACGGAGTAACATAGATTCAGCGTTGGTATTCGTTGAGCAACCTCAGGTAACAGCCATCGTCACCGCGCTGGTCAGTGACGAGGATTATCGGCGATTCCAGAACGAATTGATTGAGAATCCAGAGAAAGGCGATGTCATTCAAGGAACAGGAGGATTTCGGAAGGCGCGAATGCGGTTGGCTGGTGGCGGCAAGAGCGGCGGTGCCCGTGTAATCTACCTCTACCTGCCAGACCGTGACGTGATCTTCCTTGGTGCCCTCTACAAAAAATCGAAGCAGGAAAACTTAACCGAAGATGAAAAACAAAGACTCAAAAACACCGCCCAACGCCTCAAAGCCCATTACAAGCTGGGATGATGTGGTCTTTGACCCAGCCCGCTTTGTTCAGGGCATGGAGGAGTTGGCAGATCACTACGAAGGGAAGAAAAAACTGACATTGCGCACTTTTCGTGCGGTTGCCTCTGCTCCCAAATTCACTCCATCTCAGATCGTCAAATTACGCGAGACACGGAAATTGAGTCGTCCCCTCTTCGCGCAAATCCTCAATGTTCCACCGGTCACTGTGAGAAAATGGGAGTCGGGGGAACGGAAACCGTCCGGGGCAGCTCTCCGGCTTTTGGAAATCATGCAGATTCAGCCGGAAGCATTGCTGCGGCTATCGGGCGTGTGAACTCACGAATGCTTCGCGAGGAATTGATCCCACCGTAATCGAATTGATCAGGACCAAGAAGCGATCAAGCCGCGGCTTCAAATGGAGCGAGACGACTTCCCCCATCCTTTTTGCGCGCGTTCTTCCCCTGCCAGTATTTTGAAAGTGACCGGGGTGCCTGAGACAGCCATTCCCGATCTTGGGCTGCGGCCAGTATGTCCACGGAAGCAAAATATTTCGGCGCGTTGGGTGCGGGTTTCCCGAGTGGATTGAGCATTTTTGCCGCAATGAGCGGGGCGATGTCATGCTCCTGAAATCCCAGGATTGCGGAGGCTTCTCCGGTGCTCAGTCTTGCCGGCAAGCGACGGCAATTCATCAACCTACAAAAGAAAATGAAAAGATCGCCCGGATGGCGTAACTGACGTAAAGTCAGCCGAATGGATAAGCTTTCGGAGGTCATATCTGTTCACCCTGCGGGTGAGAGTCAAAAAGGGACTGATGGCGGTGCAAA
>JBAYTU010000192.1:0-2548 GCA_041675465.1 Terrimicrobiaceae bacterium
GCTTTGATTCTCGACAGGAGATGAGGGAAGCGGATAAGCCATTTTCATGGAAATGTTGAGCGCATTGTTCGTCCCGGAGGTTTTTCTCGTGTGGACGTCGCTGGCGAAGACGGTCGGGCTCCTGGCCGTGATCCTCGGGCTCGTGTCCTACACCGTGTATGCCGAGCGCAAGGTCTGCGCGCTCATCCAGGACCGCGTCGGCCCCAACCGCGTGGGCATCCCGCTCACCCTCTTCGGGCTCAAGAAGGACCTGCCGTTCCTCGGCCTGGGACAGCCGATCGCCGATGCCGTCAAACTTCTCCTGAAAGAAAATTTCATCCCGGGCGGGGTCAACAAATTCTACTATTACATCGCCCCGAAGCTCTCGATGGTCCCGCCGATCCTCGTCCTGGCCGTGCTGCCGTTCGGCTCGCAGCTTTTCGGCGTTCCCATGGTCATCGCCGGCATCAACATCGGCGTGCTCTATGTCTTCGCCGTCTCCTCGCTGGGAGTTTACGGGATCGTCCTCGCCGGCTGGGCCTCGAATTCCAAGTACCCGTTCCTCGGCGGCATCCGCTCGTCCTCGCAGATGATCTCCTACGAGCTCGCGCTCGGGCTCTCGGTCGTCCCGGTCTTCATGATCTGCGGGACCCTGAACCTCCCGCAGATCATCGGCTGGCAGGTGCAGAATGGCTGGCTCGTTTTTCCGTGGTGGCCGAAAGGCCTCGATTGGCGGATGATCGCCTCCGGCAACTGGGAGGCCATCGGCGCCGCCTGCGTGGCGGGCTTTTCCTGGCAGCGCCTCGCCCTCTGGATCCCGATGCTCATCTCGTTCTTCGTCTTCCTGGTCGCGATGTTCGCCGAGACGAACCGGCTTCCCTTCGATCTCCCGGAAGCCGAACAAGAACTCGTCGGCGGATACCACACCGAATACTCCGGCATGGGGTTCGCCCTGTTTTTCCTCGGGGAATACGCGGCGATGATCGCCGGGTCGGGCGTGATCGTCACCCTGTTCCTCGGCGGCTGGAGCCTGCCTCTGGTGCCGGACGGCTCGCTGCCCGGCCTGCCCGGAGTTTTCTTCGGGCTCGTGAACATCGGCGTCTTCTTCGCCAAGATCTGCGCCCTTCTCTTCGTCTTCATCTGGGTCCGCTGGACGCTCCCGCGTTTCCGTTACGACCAGTTGATGAAGCTCGGCTGGTATTTCTTTTTCGAGCTCGCGCTGGCGAACATCTTCCTCGCCGCCTTCGTCATGGCTTACATCCGCTGACCCTCACATGGAAGTTTTGCGCCCCAAAGACCGCGGTTACGAAAAGGCCCTCGCGGCGCTCGACCGCCGCGCCGTTCCCGACCCGAAGGTGCGCGCGTTGGTCGCGGAAATTCTCGCCGGCGTGGAGAAGGAAGGCGATGCCGCGCTCCTGCGATACAACAGGAAATTCGGAGGCCCGTCCCTCGCCGCCTCGCAGATCCCGGTCGCTCCGGCCGAAACCGCCCGCGCGATGGCCGAACTCCCCGCGCCCACGCGGCGGGCCATCTCCGCCGCCCGCGCGAATGTCCGCAATTTCGCCCGCCGCAGCCTGCGCAAAAGCTGGTTCATGAAGAACCGCCAGGGAGCCGTGGTCGGCGAGCGGTTCGACCCGTTCCAACGCGTGGGCATCTACATCCCCGGCGGCACTGCCCCCCTGGTTTCCTCCGCTGTCATGACCTGCACCCTCGCCTCGGCGGCGGGCGTGCGCGAGATCGTCGCCGTGACGCCGGCCGGCCGGGATGGACGCGTGCATCCGGCCCTCCTGGCCGCGCTGGCGGAGTGCGGGGCCACGGAAATCTACCGGGTTGGCGGGGCCCAGGCCGTTGCGGCACTGGCCTTCGGAACCAAAACCATCCGTTCGGTCCAGAAGATTTTCGGCCCCGGCAACGCCTGGGTCGTCGAGGCCAAACGCCAGGCATTCGGACGTGTCGCCGTGGATCTTCTTCCCGGCCCGAGCGAGGTCCTGGTGATCGCCGACAACTCGGCAAACCCCTCGTGGATTGCAGCCGACCTCCTCGCGCAGCCCGAGCACGGGCATGGAAGCGCGGCCATCCTCCTCACCGATTCCGCCAAAATCCTCGCCGCCGTCGAGAAATCCCTCGCCAGGCAGGTCAAGCTCTCCAGGCGTCCGAAGGAACTGGCGGCGGCGCTCGAGAATGCCACCCTGGTTTTGGTGAAGGACCTGGAAATCGCGATCCGCCTCGCCAATGCCTACGCGCCCGAGCATGTCTCCATCGCCACCGCCAGCCCGGGGGAAATCGCCCTCCAGCTCACCACCTCGGGAGCCATTTTTCTCGGGGGCATTTCGCCGGTCGTCGGAGGCGACTTCCTGGCCGGACCCAGCCATGAACTGCCCACCGGCGGCGCGGGAAAATCCTTCGCCGGCCTCACGGTCGACCAGTTCCAGCGCCGGACCAGCGTGGTCATGTTCGACGAGCCTTCGCTCCGGGCCTCCCTGCCCTTCCTCGAGACGTTCAGCGAAATCGAGGGCCTCGACGCCCACGGCCGCTCCGCGCGCATCCGGCTGGAAAAATGATCTGGAGA